>CAIPTA010000159.1 GCA_903867855.1 Oligoflexia bacterium
ACTATTCACGTGCGAGGCGATTTACAAGGAATTATTGAATCTCAGCTGGCGCTTATGCATTCCCAGTTGCAGCTATTGGGCGGCCATTCCGTAGCTGCTGATTCCCTTCCAATGCCCTCAACAACAGCCCCAATAGCGAAGCAAAGTGATAGTACTGCAAATACTGTGGTGGAAGCCAAAGGGGTACTCGGAAATTGGCGCGCAAAAGCGAATCGCGAAGTGAGTGCGGATGAAAAGGCAAGGGCTGAGTATATTAACCAGTTCATTGGGCGATTCAATGAACGAACTAATAAAACGAAATTACACACACAAAAGTATCGCAGCCACTTGGCAGACAATCGCGTGAGTGCCGGATTTCGTCCGAACCTAAAAGAGATGATCTATACGATTATTTTTAAATCAGGCAAGGGCTCTCACTTTGTTGACCTAGACGGTAACGATTATATCGATTTTAGTATGGGATTCGGAGTGAATCTATTTGGCCATTGCCCTGATTTTATCGAAGAGAGAATTCGCAAACAGCTAGACATTGGCTACTGTGTTGGTCCTCAAGCAGAGCTCGCTGGGATAGTTGCAGAAAAAGCCTGCAAAGTATTACAGCATGAACGGATTGCTTT
Organism: Oligoflexia bacterium; assembly: GCA_903867855.1. Classification (GTDB taxonomy): domain Bacteria; phylum Bdellovibrionota; class UBA1018; order CAIPTA01; family CAIPTA01; genus CAIPTA01. The sequence goes on from CAIPTA010000159.1 coordinate 618, forward strand.
TCTAAATTCTGGCACCGAAGCGGTGATGACGGCGATTCGTCTCGCCCGCACTGTGACTGCTAGAAATCGTGTGGTAATTTTTGAAGGCTCGTATCATGGTCATGCGGATGTTGTGCTAGCTCGTGCAGCCACGCAGGGCGGTGTTTCGCTTCCCGTAGCACCTGGTGTGCCTACAGGAATTGTAGGCGATGTGGTGGTGTTACCGTATGGCGAGGCAAGCTCCATAGAATATATCCGAAAGCATGGGGATAGTTTAGCGGCCGTATTGGTAGAGCCAGTGCAAAGTCGTTACCCTGAGCACCAACCTGTAGAGTTCTTGAAGGAGATACGAAAAATTACAGAAAAAACGGGAACTGCCTTTATCTTCGACGAAGTGATTTGTGGTCTCCGAGTTGCGCCAGCAGGGGCCGAGCAGCTTTTCCAAATCAAGCCAGATATTTCAGTTTACGGAAAAATTCTCGGAGGCGGGATGCCAATTGGCGCAGTGGCTGGTTTTGCGAAATACCTCGATCCTATCGATGGCGGTAATTGGCGCTTCGGCGATGATTCTTATCCTGGCGCAGAGATGACCTTCTTTGCCGGTACTTTCTGTAAACATCCGGTTACAATGGCAGCTGCCGATGCAGTACTCGATCGGTTTTTAAAGGATGGAGATTCGCTCACGAGCAATTTAAATCAGCGCACCGCTAAGTTGTGTCAGCGGCTCAATGCTGAATTCCAGGGCTATGATCTTCAAGCAAATAATTTTGGCTCACTCTTTCGCTTTAAGAGCCCTAGCAATATTGATCTTTTGTTTGCCAATATTAACTACCGGGGCGCCTATGTTTGGGAGGGAAGAAACCTCTTTCTTTCCACTGCCCACACTCAAAAAGATGAAGATGATTTTATCCAAATCGTAAAAACATCGATCGACGAACTCTCTCACGAGGGATTCTTAAGAAAAAAGGCCTAAGCTCCCAATCCTTCCTGCCCCAGCAGGAAAGATTCAGGGAGCTGGCGAAGGACAAAGAAAAATTTTCTGCTGCTCATATCGCCCTCGCCTTTGAATTAAAAGGAAAAATTGAATCCAAGGTTTTACAAGAATCCTTTCAAGAAGTCTGGGAGAAAACAGATCTCAAAAATTTGCGCTTTGACATAGAGAAATCGCTCACTCTGCAAGGCAATGAAGCAAGTCACCCACCGTTTTCTCATGATGTGGTGAGGGAAGGGGATGCCAAAGCGCTGCTTACAAAAGACTTTGAACGCCCCTTTGATCTTTTGCACGAAGCGCCGATTCGACTGCGGATACTCGAAGTGAAGCCGGAAAAATTTATTTTCGGAATAGTGGCTCACCACCTAGCGATTGATGGTTGGTCGCTCGCTAGAATGCTTGAAAAAGTTTGCGATATCTATAATGCAAAACTTAAAAATGAGCCTGTGCCATCCATTCCTTGGCAGCCTTTCGTTGGCTACCAAAAAGAATATATACACCAGCAATCATTACCCGCAAATCAGGAGAGCGTGAGATATTGGCAAAAAGTGAATTTCACGGCAAAACCTTTTTTAAGCAACTATCAGTCTCTCACGAAGGGACACCGTGCGATTTATATTTTAAATAAGAAGTACTACCTTAAGGTGAAGGAGCTTGCTCGTGCCAATAAAGTAACTCCATTTCTATTCTTACTTTGCTGTTTTACTAGATCCATGGCGAAGGTGCTAAAAAAGGAAGAGTTTCTTCTTTCTGTGCCGATTGCTTCCCGTGATTGGGATTTGGCAGAGTTTGTGATGGGGAACTGTGTAAACCTCATGCCCATGGATCTCCATTTGGATAAGTCTGGAAGTTTATCCGCTGATCTAGAAAAAATAAAATCCCAGTATCTCGATTCGATCGGAAATAGTTTGGTGCCGATTCAAACGATTGAGGCGGAAAAACGTTTAGATCTAACTCAGATTCACTTTAATTTTGAACCATCTGCAGAAGAGCCGAAGTTGTTTGGTGCGGAAATCGAGTTCTATCCTTTTCCTATTAGTCATGTGGAAAAGCCAATCATCGTTAATGTGAACGACACTAAAAAAACTTACTATATCGAGCTAGACTATCAGTTCCAGGCGCTCGATTTGATTAAGGCACTCACAATTTTCACGGAAGCCGAGCGAGTGATCAATCAGTTTTCGGCATTACACAATCCATCACCTTAGTGTCGTAGATGGCGCCTAGCAAAAGATGATCGCCAACTGGAAGCGCTACACTCGAGGCGGAGATTATTTTTCCATCATCCTCAAATAGCTTTTCCGGCTTTGAGCTTTCTAGATAGGGTCTTCTGATACGCCAAATTTGTGTGGGTGAGGGAGTGCTGTGCTTCTCACTATGTTGTTTTAGGGTTAGCACTTTTGGATGAGCGCCAATGAATAGATTTCCGCTGCCATCGAGGGAAAGATTGTCGGGGGCGCTCTCCAGCGGCAGGTAGTGGCTAAACTCTAGTTCAGCAGGATTTTTTATGTGGTAAACGGCGATGCGTTTCTCCAGCATTAGGGCCACATAGATTAGTTCTCGAGCTTTATCCAGCGTTACTCCATTCGCGAAAAAAAGATTGGGTAAAAGCACTTGAACATTTTTGCCATTGAAAAAGCTCAAATTTCCTTTGCCCATGCGAGTGAAATGCTCCCAGCTTTGTAGTAAGTGATTGGCTGAGCCGTGATCGTTCGTGAAATAAAAGCTATTTGCACTGGTGAGTGCTAGATCATTCGGAGTGATGATCGCCGGATCACGAATCGTTTTCACGAATTGTAATTCTCCAGGTTTTTTGCCAGAAAATATTTCAATCGTGCTTTCTTCCGCGCGATGATTTACTGCCGCTACAACGAGTGTGTCGCTTGTTTCAAATATAGATATCCCATGAGGGTGAAACGGAAAGGGGAGCTTTTCCGTGAGTCGCAGGTGCCCGCCTGAGTTTGGTAAAAAATAGAGGGCACCATCTTCTCCAGCGGAGGCGATGGCTCCATTCCACAGCTTGGAATACTCTAGGTCTTCTGGTCCGCCGATATTTGCGCGAATATGGCATTGCTCCATCCCTGTTTGCCTTACCTTGTAGAGCATTCCAGCATCTAAACCTAAGCGAAAGAAATGATAGGCTAAGAGAGCAATTAGAAATAAAATTATTTGCTTCGGTTTCACATTTGCTCCCTGATAATTTTTTCTCTTAGGTGGTTTCGCCTGATTTTCCCATTGGCCGTTTTAGGCATTGGTTCTTGTAGCAGGATGGTTCGAATTGGGCGCTTGAACTGAGCCAATACTTGCGTGGCATTTTGTACCTCGGCTTCGATTAGCAATTTTTGCTTTTCAAATTCTTGCAGGAGTATCTTAGTATTAGGATATATAACCGCTACTACTTGCTCTCCACGATCCAATTCTGGAATTCCGAGCACGCAAATTTCTTGAAAAAGTTCGCTACTAGAAAGTATTTTCTCCACTTCCTCCGCATAAATTTTCTTCCCGCTATGGAGAACAATCAGGCTTTTTTTCCTTCCTATGATGCGCAGGTATCCATTTTCAATTCGGCCCAAATCACCGGTATGAAACCAACCATCCTCACTCAGCACTTCGCGGCTTAATTCTGGATTTTTAAAGTAGCCTTGCATGACGTGTGGACCGCGGGTGCAGATTTCTCCTTCTGATTCCTCACCATTCGCAATCACTTTCACTTCTGCGCAGGGAATTGCTCGCCCCACTGTGCCCACCTTATGGTGTCTGGGAGTATTAACGGAAATCACTGGGCCCGTTTCTGTGAGTCCATAGCCCTCATAAATTGGGAGTCCGATGCGACAAAAAAAGTGATAGGTTTTGGGGTCGAGAGGAGCACCTCCGCTCACGATTCCTTCCAGTCTTCCGCCGATTTGTTCATGGATTTTTGAAAATATTTTCCTGCGGATGGAGTAGGGAAATAGGGCACTTATTTTAAAGAGAGTTTGAAAGATAAATTTTTCTTTCGGTGATCTTGCCTGAATTTTTTCCTGGATCGATCTGTGCATTATTTGAAGCAGCAGAGGCACAACGAAGAGGTGAGTCACTTTTCTTTCTTCAAGACAAAATCGAATGTCTACAGGCGAAAGTCGATGCGCAAATACAAATTCTGCTCCGCACGCGAAAGAGTAGAGAGCTCCCGCCACCAAGCCATATAGATGGTGCAGCGGTAAAATAGAAAATACTACACTCGTGGGCACGCTTTCTTGGTAGGCAAGCAGAGTATCAAGTTCTGAGAGGAGGCTTTCCATCGACAACATTACCCCTTTCGGTGCGCCAGAGGTGCCTGAGGTATAATAAATTGCTGCGGTTTGCTTTTTATCCGTTGGAGGAAAGTCTAGTTTCTGTTCTGTTTCGTAAAGTACTTCGAGTAAAAGAATTTTCTTAATCTTTAACTTTTGTTGGGCCTGAAAAGCGAAACCCTGTAATTCTTTGGCTGCAACAAGGCTCTTTGGTTCTACGTGGGTGAGAATGATTTCTAATTCTTCTTCTGTGGCTTTCGGATCGAGAGGAACAACGATGCAGCCAATTCTTACGATCGCTAAAAATTGGGCGATCCATTCGATTGAAGTACCTGCTAAAAGAGCTATTCGATCGCCAGGCTGGTGTCCGGATTGTAGTAAGGCTGTGGCTCGCAGCTGAGATTGTTCATTCAATGCAACGAAGCTAAGGGTTTGCCATTTTTCGTCGTGGTAGAGGCTAAAGGCATTCTTCTCCCCATACTTATTCGCGCAATCGAGAATCAGCTCGTTAAATGTCTGCCATTGAAGATTCATTTCAAAAGTATATCGATAGTGGCGGTGAGTGCCAGAAGATTTAGGCTTTAGTCTACTTGCTTCCGTGTATCATTGGGGTTTCAAGCATTATCACGAAAATACCGATTTATAGAGGATGCTATATAGGATTAAATTTCGAATTCTTACCGACGAGGCTTCGGAAAAATTTATCTTCACCATGAAGGCCGGACAAGAATTTCCCTTAGACAAATTTTTTCGTCCCATTTTGACAGACAACCCAAAGCCAGTATTCCGTCTCCTCGTGAATGGCGAAACCTATGTTAAAGTTCCCTTTGATGGTTATAAGTTGAACGGCTGCGTGCTGACGGATCAGTTTACCGCCATGAGGCCGGGGGATAAAATTACCACGCCCACTCATTGCATTGAAATTCAGGAATGCCCCGTGGCGCCCGAAAAAAAGAGAGTGAGAGTTTTAGACTATCGATTGCGGCTGAGTTTTACAAACAGCCAGTCTCGCTGGATAGCTACTGCCTTCGCCTTTCTATTTTTAATCACCCATCACGAATGGAGTGATATCGATTCTAATTCAATGACATCTCATTCCGGGAGAGGACCCAATTCGATCAGCGCGGATGCGACACATGAGGTATTTCTTTCGATTAAGATCAATAACCTAAGAAGATTCAAGCGACTCTTAGATCGCAATGATGGCTACTTAACGATGCGCGATGAGCAAGGAAAAACTCCTCTAATGGAAGCTGCATTTTTGGGGCGCACCGAGATGATAAAGTTAATTGGGATGAAAAAATCGAGTCTCGATTTGCAAGATCAAGAGGGCAATACGGCGCTCATGTGGGCTATTATGAGTAACCAGCCAAACGCGGTGAGCGAGCTATTAAATCTAGGTGCGGATACCAAGTTAGTGCGTCGAGACAAACTAGATGCGCTAACAATTGCACAGAAGCGACATCAAAATGAGATCGTTGCATTACTTTTACAGAAAAAACAAAACTAGTTAGAGGGGAATTCCTAGCTCTTCCTCGAGATTTAAAAGTTTCGTAGTTTCGTCGATCTTCGCTTTGCGAATTAAGGCATGAACTGTATTGAATAGCGGAAGGGGGCCGGAGAAGCCTTCTTCAAAATTTAGGTAGGATGGAGTTTCTGTTAGACTAATGGCGTTCGTGGCACAATTTTCTGAAAAGAGATAATAAGCTTCCTGAAAACTCTTTTTCTCACTTTCCCGCATGGCTCTCTCTAAAATTTGCTCTAAGTTATTTTTGTCTATATTAAGCCGAAATTGTCTGATCGGGTGGTGGTGCTTTTTTATCGCCCAGTCGGCGATCTGGAAGAGCGATAAGGCACGATATACTAGCAAATAACTACCCCTCATGCCTTCCCATAAATGGCCCTGAACGCCCTTTGGCGGCACTCCTTCGATCGAAAGAATGATATCGTTTGTAAAGGTATTCGTATTTGCCTGTGTTTGGGAGCTCAAGATCGCTGGAGAGTCTTTTGCTAAATGCAAGCGAAGCATTACATGATCTACCCCAACGGTAAATCGCTCTAGCAATATGTCTGCATACTCGATCTTTGAATTATCTAGGTCGGCGATCCAATACTTATAGTCGTGGTAGAGATTATTGAATCGAAAGTGTTTCGCTGAGTTACCTAGTTGGTGGACGGCTCTAAAGTGGCAGGTATTTACGCAAAGTCCGGCAAATTGTCCATATCCGAAACGAATCGGATTTTCAAAGGGATCTTGAAGCGCTGGATTGCAGGCGCAATCAGATGCAGGAACCGCGAATCTGAGCAAAGAGTCTGCTTTTACGGTGCTGCTAGCAAGCAATGCTAGTGTTATGAGTAGGAAAGCGCTTCGAGCCATTTTGCCGCACTCCATGTGAAAGGAGACTCAGATTTATATAAGAAGCTTTGAAAGGGCTGAAGTTTGCTATTTGTGCAGATGTAAATCTCCGACACAAATTCATTATCGGCAATAGCACTCGAAAAATATTCCGCGATTCGCTCAAATTCAGGGATATCCTTTTGAAGGAGTGCAATCTTGGCGGCTTCCGCTACGAGCCAGCCCCAATGTAATCCATCATGATAGTGACGCAAGCCAACAATTTTTGTAGTCCAGCTCACGTTCTGGCTGGAATGCTCGGGCCATACGGGAATACCAGGTATGGTAGATTGCTGCCAGAGTGGAGATTTTTTTAAATTGCTATAGAGTTTATTTATATCTATCGTTGGTAGAAGTTCAGGGTGATGAATTAGATAGCAGTAGCTGTCTAGAGATTGTTGATCCAGATTCGGTTGCTCTTGTAATAATTGATCGCGAAAAAAACTTAGCTGAATTTTAGTCTGCAAGGCTTCGATTTTCGATTCTTCTATTTGCAGCCCCAGTTCCTCTTTGAGCGAGAGCACTCTGAGGTAAAGCAAATGAGTTAATAGGAGGGAGCCAGTTCTACGGGCGGAGTCTTGCCAGTCGGAATATTCAGGCTGATTTAATAATCCATTTTCGAAATAGGAATCATAAAAATTTAGAAGTGGCTGAATTGCCTCACCAAAAAATATAGCCTTTTGTTTTTTAAATTTGCCGAGTTCCGCGATGGAGATCATCACGAGTAGATTTGAATCGAACGCGGGTGTGCGGTGCTCCCCCAAATACTCTGGCACAAGCGGCTTGTTATAATTTTTCAATTCTTCAGTGGCGAGAAATTTGAAGGCCGTATTTTTTAGTACTCTAGTTTTTGGGTTGATTACATCAATGCCCCGAGGGAGTAGATTTTCATTATTTTTGAAGCCGTAAATGAGCCTCAGTTGACGTTCCACTGTATCGGCGTAGCCACTTGCTAATAGGCCGGGAACCGCATAGCAGAAATCTCGAGTCCAAAGCGTGCGAAATTGATTTCCTCCTGCAACAAATAATTTCCCGGCGGAGCTATCAATATGGTTTGCAGAAAGAGTTTTTAGGCACTTATCTTTAAGCGCGTTGAGAGTTTTCATGGTTTGCTAAGCTTAGCAGGAAAATGTGCTTGCGCAGAAATGCAAAATGGCAAGGCCTCTAGTGAGATCCTTGCCATTGGCGTTTTTTACACGAGCTTGTATTAGTGCTTGTGTAGCTTTTTCAGGTTGGAGTTTATCCAAGCGGAGCGAGCAAGAATATTGGTGTACACCATGTCCACAGAGCAGGAGTAATCCTGAGCTGTGTTATTGTTGGCCACTTTATCGTCTTGGGTAAGACGGCTGGTTACGCCGAAAAGATATAGTTTACCGTTGTTTTGTACGAAAGCTGGGCCGCCCGAGTCACCGTGGCATGCGCCTTTTCCTCGAAGATTCACTAAAACCTCAGTCTGGCCATAGGAAGACTGAAGGATATTCTGCTGAACTTTTCTTAGCACGCCAGCGCCGCCATCGTCATTTGGATCGGTAGGAGGAGTAGGCACATCGATACCGTAGCCTGCTAGGAGAACGTTGGCACCATTTTGAAGTGCTGATGCGTTTGGAAGAATGGTTGCTGGTGCGTACCCTGCTGGGATCGGCGAAGCGAGCTGGATCATGCCCAAATCATCCCAATCGGTTTCTGACGTGGATGCGTTTCTCTGGTAATCGCTAGGGCGAACTTGCTTCGTAACTTGAATAACAGGGCCTTGGCCGTTGATATCGGTGCGGAACACCACTACAAGCTGCGCATTTCCAGATTGGCCGAGGCAATGGGCTGCCGTGAGCACAACATCGTTAGCTAGGATAGATCCGGAACAGATGAAGCCCGAGCCATTTTCTTTGCCGTAAATCATCACCGTGCTGGAGGCAACGGGATCATTGGCTGCAACAGTAACGCCACCAATAATTTCTTGTGGATTTAGATCGCTGCCGATCTCGTTAAGATCCAATGCATAAACGTGAGCTGAAGAGAGAGCCGCAAGAGTAAGAGCAACTAGAGCTACAACATTAGACAATTTCATTTTAACCCCCGAAAAACCTATCACGCGGAACCCCTTCCGCGCCTGCGGTTACATTGGAGCAAGTAGCATGCCATTTTTAAAGTGCTTGGGTTTCCAATACTTGCCAATTTGGGTAGTCGTTTCCGTGTAAAAAATGCAGAGGACATTTTTCGGTCTCGGTAAAAAATAGTTGTTTTGCTGGTGTAAAGTATAAACCGACTAAAAGAGTTCGTGTCAGTGGAAGTTTGCTGGCTAAAGGGAGATTTCCTTAAATTCAGCGCTCGTCTCGTCGTAGCTAAAAAGCTGTCCGAGCTCAAGATCAAAGTAGATTCCTAGGATGGTTAAGGGGCGGCTCGCTAGCGCTGCGCTCACGAAGGGGAAGCTGCGCAAATTAGATAAGGAGGTGATGATGGACTCCATTTCGCACTTGCGACAAAGCGTGTCTTCGCTTGCTTCTGGGAATTTTTTAAGCACCGAATTTTTGGCAGGTTCCGCAATTTTCATCCATTGCTGAACGAATCCATTTTCTTCACTAACGGGTGCGGTGAAGAGGGATCTTATGCCACCACACTGGCGATGCCCAAGCACTAAAATATTTTCTACCTTGAGATTTACGACGGCAAATTCGATCGCAGCACTAACCCCGTGGAATCCTAAATTCGCCTCATAGGGTGGAACAAGGTTGGCCACATTTCTTACGACGAAGATTTCACCTGGTGAGGCAGACGAAATGATGGCTGGATCTACGCGAGAGTCGCTGCAACCGATAATTAGTGTTTTCGGATTTTGGCCAGTGGACGACAGTTTTTCATACACTGACTCATTGCCCTGAAAGTATTTCTCTCGAAAAAGGCGGAATCCGGAGATTAATTTTTGAATTTCAGGTGAATTCATGATGGCAATCTATAATGGATTCGTAGAGACTTCAACTTTTACAGAGATGGGCTATACTTTTCCATGTATATTTGCTTCTTAGTATTAATTAAATTTATTTATAGGAACAGCTAGTGATCTTAGTTGAAGTTTTTCTTTATTTTCTTAGGCTGGGCTTTGTTGGATTTGGTGGTCCGCTTTCGATCATTGCAATTCTGCAGAAAGAATTGGTGGAAGAAAGAGCTTGGATCAGCGAGAAAGAATTTAAGCAAGTATTTGCGCTGGTGAAATCCATGCCAGGACCCATCGCCTTCCAGCTTTGTGTTTTTCTTGGCGGTAGAAAAGCTGGATTTCTTGGCAGTATGTTGGCCGCCATCGGTTTCGTTGTGCCTGCCTTCTTGTTGATGATAATTTTTGGCTATTACTATCAGAGTTATGCGGCTATTTCTGAGGTACAAGGATTTTTGATTGGGATGCAGGCTGCCGCCGTGCTCACCATATTGGTAGGTTTGCGGCCACTCTTCATTCCCTATTTGAGACGCGGGAAATTTTGGCTGCTGATGGCGCTGGGAGCGTTTAGTTTTTATGTGGCGCTGCTACCAGAGCCAATTCTAATTCTCGGTGGTGCCGCGCTGTGGGCGATGTTAAGCCGAGTTGGAAAATCTAAAAATTTACCTGCCATCTTTCTGTCGCCGAAAATGTTAGCGATGAAAAATCTACTACTAGTATGCTTTAAGGCGGGTGCCATAGTATTTGGCACTGGGCTCGCGATTGTTCCGCTCTTGGAGTTGGATTTTGTGGAGCGACTCGGCTGGATGACACATGGACAATTTATGGACGCCCTTGCCATGGGTCAGGTGACTCCTGGCCCAGTGGTGATTACAGCGACGTTTATTGGGTTTCAGAAGTTGGGAATGTTGGGTGCGGTTGGTGCAACGGTAGCGGTTTTTCTACCTAGTTTTTTTCACATGGTAACTTGGTTTCCAAGAGCACTAGTTTTTTTAAGTAGGCAATCATGGATCGAAGATTTCACTTTCGCAGCCACATCCATCATTATCGGCACATTGCTCGTAACTATCACCAGAATGATAGACCCCTGGCGAGCAACGCCATTTGCCTTTGTTGTTTTTGGATTTTGTTTGGTGGTTTGGCTGAAATTTAGAGTACCGCCCTGGGCTCTAATTCCCTTGGGCGGTTTTTTAGGATTAGTTGGACAATTAATTCATTTCTGAATTATTCATCGTGACGGTCGTGGCTGCGCATACGGCCGTCACACTTACCGTGAAAATCGTGGTCAGCAGCGCGAGCCGTCGGAGCATTTTGTAGGAGTCTTCGTAGGCCCGGCACATTCACTGTTACCATGGTATCTACTTCGCTTTGGCTTGGAGTATGCGTGAAGCCCAGTTCAAATAGAATAGACCAAATTCCATGCTTCCAAAATGCATAGTCTTCGTAGGTGCCATCAGCTGCATAAATAACTTCTGTAGAATTACCGGTTTGGTATTTGCTCTCTACTGTAGCGTCTTTTACGAGTTGTTCAAAAGTGCTTTGGTAGGGAGTTGTGAGGTCATGGGAGGAAATTCCCCATGGATACACCACTGCTGGGTAGTATGTATGAAGGGTGGCGGAAGCGACAATATTTTGTTGGTCAATAAAATTCGCTAGTGCGTGCGTAGACTTTAATTTGAAGGGGCCATCGGTTCCACAAGGGCCCGGATAGTCGCGATTTGGATCTTGGCTATCGCCCGCAAAACTTTCATAGCGGTTTCGTGCATTGTATCCAGAAATATTCAGCACAGGGATTACGTAAACTGTTTGTCCTTCAATTGGGGCTTTCGCAAGGCTTTCCGCGAACGCCATCGCCACTTCTGTGGATCCGTATTCATTGCCATGGTGAGTGGAAACTACCATGTTATGAATGGGTCCATTTCCGATGGCCACGATTTTGATCGTGTCACCGCTATCGGATAGCGCGAGGTCCATCAGTTTAGTTGTGTTGGGATAGGTAGCGTTGAGATTCACTAAGAACTTTTTAACGTCGGTATAGCTTTTCGCAATCGCAGCCTGCGCTGCCACGTGCGATAAAAAAAGAGCGAGGGATAGGGCAATAATTTTTTTCATGAAATTCTCCTTACGGAGAATTGTAAAATGAATTTATTTATCCGGAAAGAAGTTATTCTCTTGCGCTAACAGGTATGGGCTAAAAGCCCCAGAGTGGACCAGTGCCAAGCGTTGAGCTTTTGCCCGTCATAACCACATACACAGTTCTACCTAGGAAAAAGGGGAGTCCCCAATCGAAATATCCACTGGTTTGCTGTCCTAAATCATTGAATACTTTATTTCCCGTATTCACGAGGGTGTTTGCGTTAGCAATATTGAAATTAATTGGAGTGGTGACGCTGCCCGTAGAACTTTCGATAGAGGCAGTGAATGCGGTTACGGCGTTTGGACAATAATAGCTACCCGTGCATTCCGTGGTTAGTTTGAGTGGAAAATAAAAAAAGTTTGATCCCGAATCGAGGAAGCTTCCGTTTGCTAGATTAGAGCTATTGTAGCTCTGTCCATTATAAATACTGGTAAAACTAAATTGTGCATCCGCATAGTAGGTTTTCACGCTTGCGCTCGGTGTATTATTGCTTTGAGTGCCAACGCCAAGTAAGAGCTCTCCGGTTACGGAGTTGGCTCCGTTATTTCCAATCGCAGGAAGTGTAAGCGCAATACCATTGTTGTCGGAGGTGAGAATGGAAACAGGATTGGTAACTTGGCTGGCGGCCGGTGCTAGCGAGGCGGTGCAGGTAGCGCCGCTGCAGGAGTAATAATAGTTTGCCACCGTGCTCGCAACGCAGGATGGGCAATCGTTCACACCTAATCCCACTCCCAAAATTCCATTGAAGCCGGCAGAGGCCGCCGAGGTGAACGGAGAGGTGCAGGACGCCGGGTGAGTGGAGTAGCTGGAATTTATTAATTGAATGGGAACATTACTTGCAGTTTCACCGCCAAGCTGCACATCCGCGAGCACCACGCTTCCCCAAGCATTGCCCGAACCAAACTGTGCGCATTCTCCCAATGGGCTCGCGTTCGGGGCGTTCACCGCCGTGAGGCTTAAACCCGATAGGGTGGAGGAGAAAACTCGCAGGCCGTAGCTCCCAGTATCCAGTAAAATATTAGAAACTGTCTGGCAAGTACTCGTGCCATGCTGGCAAATCGTAACAGCCACACAGGGTTCATTTTGGTATGCGCTCGCGCTGCAAAGGGTTACGTCGCTAACTTTCACCATCATGGAATTCGATCCGCCCACCAAAGTGGTAGTAACAGTACCATTGCCCGCGGAGCTCTGGGTGGCAGTGGGAGCCACGCTCGTATTGGTGCCCGTGCCATTGCCCGGCGGCGAGCACGCTGCAAACAAGCAAGCACACAGTATGGCTGCAAAAAGACGGATCGTCATGGCAGCTCCTCCGGTGAAACACCATCGGGAACCAAGCTGGGAATATAGGCACGTCCGTAGACGGATCCCATGCGTCCACCCTCTTCATATTTGATGGTGCTGGTATCCATCTTTAAAATTCTTTTGCCCTGCGGATGACGATTGCTATCCAGGTTGTGTTGGGTATTGAATTCAGCCCAATGCGCACCCAGCAGCGTAGTTAGGTCGGGGTGAGAGAAACCTCGCCAGGTAACAGCGAAGATCATTCCATTGGGGTTACTATACTCCCGAATCACATTGGCTTCGGTGCTGATGATATTGAGCACATAACTTCCCGATTCATTCACTTGCTGACGGAAGCCGTGAAAATGCTTGCGATCTTTTTCCGAACTGGATTCGTGCTCGCCTAGAGCGGCTGCTGACTCTCGTGGGATCACGGCAAGAAGCAGGAGCATGATTAAAAATAGTCGCATCATCTTAAGTATACCCTACTTTTCTTGTCGGAATAAGCGGGGTAAAACTTTAGACTAGTGGCTACTGTCTCTACTCGGACATAGCTCTTATTTGGACTTGCTTGCGAGCTTGGTGATTTGCTTCAAAGCGGCCTGATAGCTAGCTTTCTTAAGCAGTACATCATGGTATTGCTTCGCAAGCTGAGCGCCGGCCGCAATGTCTGAAGGGTGGTGTACACCGCCAATCACGCGATCAAGACCCGCTTCATCGGCGCGAGTCGAGAATTCCTGGCGCCGAGCTGGGGCAACATCACTGAAAAGCAGGGCATACAGGTGCGCAAGGGCGGAGTGACCACTTGGATAGGAAAAGCCACTCTCTTTGGGAGCACAGGGCTTCAAATTAGTGTCTCTCAAAAAGGGGCGCAGGCGTTTATACTTGTCTTTTTGTGAATGAATTAAGCTGCCCATATCTTCGGCAATGGAGGCATAAAGAACATTTACTTCTTTTGGAAGTGGTTCGGCAAAGGGGCTGTGATTTTTGAAGAGAATATCAATACGAGGCACGCGCTCATCCGTGGCTCGAGAGCATTCTGCTGCCGAACGTTTTTTTTCCCACGCACTCAAGGTGGCAAGATCTTCCTTATCTTGCGGCGAATCTATCGCTGGAGGCGGCGGCAGGGAGATTTGGTCCAGCTCTCCTTTGCTAAGATAGAGCGCATGCGCAGAAACGGAGATGAAAAGGAGGAGCAGGGGGAATATATTTTTCATGTGACATAGTCTAGCGTTTCTCCTTTTTGCTGGTCAATATATACTCCCTTTCATGATTAAAAAAAGTCCGGAGCTCATCACTATCTTTTTGATCGTGTTTGTCGATGTGCTCGGCTTCACCATTATTTTGCCGTTGCTTCCTTTCTATTCAGAAGCGCTAGGAGCCACTCCGTTTCAGGTGGGATTATTGGTTTCTGTGTTCGGAATTTGTCAGCTGATTTCTGGGCCCATCTTAGGACAATTATCGGATCGCGTTGGGAGGCGCCCAGTGCTTTTGCTGAGCCAGCTGGGTACTCTCGCTGGGTTTGTGATGCTAGCGCTCTCGCGAAAGTTGTGGATGATTTTCCTCGCTAGGACTCTCGATGGAATCACGGCGGGAAATATCACGGTGGCTCAAGCCTATATTGCTGATGTTACGCCGTTACAGCAGCGCACTAGAGCAATGGGAATGATTGGTGCGGCCTTCGGACTCGGCTTCTTAATCGGGCCTGCTATTTCAGCGCTGCTCGCTCAATATGGACATTCTGCGCCGATTTGGGCAGCCTGCTTTCTCTCCTTTGTGAGCATATGCGGGAGTTATTTTTTCTTAAAAGAAAAGCGTATTTTGGAAACTGTAAAACCAGCGAGGCAAAGCAAGAAAGAGCGCTATCGTGAATTGCTGGCGAAGAATGAAGTAAAAAGATATTATTTAGGTCATCTTGCCTTTGGTTTTAGCTTTTCTATTTTTACCTCTGGCTTGGCGCTCTATTGTGAGCGTTGCTTGCATTGGTCGGGGCATCCCTTCCAGGCGAGAGAGGTGGGATTCTTGCTCACCTATTCAGGAATGATCAACTTAACGATTCAGGTTCGTCTGATCGGCCGCTTAGTGGCTAAATTTGGTGAGTTAAATCTAGTTCGCTTTGGCTTTGCTAGCGGGGCGATTGGTTTATCGGTTGTGGCACTGAGCCATTCTTTGCCGATGTTTATATTTGGCCTCACCTTGAACTCCGTGGGGTCTGCCCTCATCAGACCGGCTGTTTCCGGACTAATTTCTCAAGCTATCTCCCCTAAGCACCAAGGCTTCGCTATCGGCTTCGGGCAAACCCTGTTTTCCATTGCCCAAATTTTAGGGCCAATCTGGAGTGGAACATTGATTACCGGGAGTCATTTTTTAGGCTATGCCTTCTCGGCGGCATTTGCCTCCTTACTTGGATTTCTAGTTTTTGTGCCTAAGATCAATGCGGCCCCGAAATATATTCCCGAGGAGGGAGTGGATTTTGCGTAGCCCGAGAGAATCCTTAGAGGGGGCTTTACGGAGCGGAGCCTATGTGGACATCACAGATTGGCCGCAGGTGAGAGTGGATCTTCGTTATGGCAGCAAAAATAATTTATTGCGTGAAGATGTGTATGAAGGTTTCCAGCGTGCGCTACTGCATCCCGTTGCCGCAGAGAAATTTCGCCAAGCTTGTGAGATCTTGAAAACGGAGTGCCCGCAGTTTCGATTTCTCGTTTTTGATAGCTTACGTCCACAATCAGCACAGGTGAAATTTTGGAATTTGGTGGTGAATACGAGAATGCAATCCTATTTTGCGGACCCGCAAAAGGGGTCGCTCCATAGCTACGGCTTTGCTATTGATTTGGGCCTTCTTGGTTCAGATGGAAAGGAAGTAGATATGGGCACAGGCTTTGATAGCTTGGAGGTGCTTGCTGAGCCTCAGCGTGAATTGGAAATGAAGGCAAATGGGCGCCTCAGTGAGACACAATTGCAAAATCGTTTGTGCCTTCGTTCCGTGATGCAAAGTGCTGGATTCATTCAATTACCCCATGAATGGTGGCACTATGATGCACTAACTTCTGCTCAAGTGCGTGCGGAATACTCTATCCTCGAATAATGCATCGCAATGACTCTTGACTCTCTCTTGAGTTGAGCGCAATGTCCTCGACACAATATGCTTTTGAGCCAATTCAAACAGA
This sequence comes from Oligoflexia bacterium, assembly GCA_903867855.1. Lineage (GTDB taxonomy): Bacteria > Bdellovibrionota > UBA1018 > CAIPTA01 > CAIPTA01 > CAIPTA01. The sequence goes on from CAIPTA010000159.1 coordinate 16,769, forward strand.
TCTTTCTCGGCGATCCTCTATCCACTGAAATGATGCACAACGAGCGCATTCCGAAATGGAAAGCGCTAGCGGTTTTATCTTCCGACGCTCTCTCCTCAGTTGCCTACGCGACAGAAGAAGTATTAATTCCACTCTCACTTTTTGCTGCAGCGGCAACTTCCTGGTCGCTGCCAATTGCCTTGGCAATTGCGAGCCTATTGGCCATTATCACCATCTCTTATCAGCAAACCATTGATGCCTATCCATCCGGTGGTGGGGCCTATACAGTAGCAAAAGATAATCTCGGTCAAACCGCTGGCCTGGTTGCGGGCGCTGCACTCCTGATTGATTATATTCTCACCGTTTCCGTATCCGTAGCAGCAGGAGTGGAAAACATCGCCTCTGCATTTCCCTTTTTGCTGGAGCATAAAGAGGGCTTAGGTATCTTGGTGATTCTCATCATCATGTTTTTTAATCTTCGTGGCGTACGTGAGTCGGCGAACGTGTTCGCCATGCCTACCTACCTATTTATTTTTTCTTTTGTGGTGCTAATCCTTGTTGGGGCTTGGCGACTTTTGCACGGTGAGGTTATTCAAGCCGCTCCAGTTATGCATCAGGTCTACCCTGCCATTCCCCTATTTTTATTGATGCGAGCCTTTTCCTCCGGATGTTCTGCGCTCACGGGAATTGAAGCTATCTCCAATGGGATTCCGATTTTTAAAGATCCAGCCCAGCGAAACGCGAAGATCACCATGGTTTGGATGTCGGTAATCCTTGGCGGACTTTTCTTAAGCATCACAGTGCTTGCTCATATGTATGGCATTGTTCCGAAAGATGGAGAAACGGCTGTTTCTCTTTTGGCGCGAGCGATTTTCCAAAATGGAATTTTCTATTATGTAGTGCAAGCTTCCACGGCCTTGATTCTGATCCTCGCCGCCAATACAAGCTATGCAGATTTCCCGAGATTGTCGTCGCTACTGGCTAAAGATCGCTACTTGCCAAGACAACTAGCCTCCCTCGGTGATCGCCTAGTATTTTCTAACGGTATTGTGGGCTTGAGCATTGCGGCCATGCTACTGCTCGTATTGTTTCATGGCGAAACCCACCATTTGATTCCACTCTATGCCGTAGGTGTATTTCTGTCTTTTACGCTCTCTCAATCCGGTATGGTGGTGCATCATCTTCGCCTGCGTGAGCCCCATTGGATTAAATCCATGTTCTTTAATGCCCTCGGCGCGATTACCACGCTAACTGTTTTGCTTGTGATTGCGATCACTAAGTTTATGGGTGGTGCGTGGATGGTGATCCTGCTGATTCCTATGCTCGTGTTCTTGTTTCGCCAAATTCATCGGCACTATATCGGAACGGCTGCGAAGCTTGCTTGTCCGCTAAAGCCAGAGCTCGTGAAAGCGGCAAAACATATCGCGATCCTGCCTGTGTCTGGATTGCACCCCGGAGTATTGGATGCAATCGGCTATGCGCTCTCCATATCCTCTGATGTGCGCGCCTGTTATATTGAGCTAGACCCGGAGGCCACCAAGCGCATGCGTGCCCAATGGAGCGCGGTGGCTCCTACTGTGCCACTAGTCGTAGTGGAATCGCCGTATCGCTCCGTGATTCGTCCGATCATTCATTATATTGAAGAAGTGGAGCGCAGCGCTGGGGACAAAACTAGAATCACGGTGATTATCCCTGAGTTTATCACCGCAAAGTGGTACCACAAATTCTTGCATAACCAGACGGCGTTTCTACTCTATGCGGCCTTGAGAGGCCATCAGGGCATCGTGGTGACGAGTGTGCGTCACTTGCTCGTAGACTAAAGCGAAATCAATCCTGGGATAGCCTGGAAGCGAGCATAGGTGGCGAGCACTTCATCGCTAGATTGGCATTCGAGGGAAAGGGTATACGCAGAAAAGCGACCATTCTCTGATTTCCGAGTTTCCAGGGCCTGAGATTCTGTTGCTGAAAGCTTTTGTAAGAATTCTCCGGCGCCCGCTTCGGGCACAATGAACTTGAAGCGATACACGGCGGGCCAAATATGAGTGGCATCCAGTAAATCTTTGTCTTTCATGCTGACCTTGTATCAGAGTTTCCGGATTTTTTTGGTAAAACATAGATTTTTTCGGTATGAAATAAGGCAATGAATATAGAAATTCAACGCAGCACCACCCGTCGTATTCGCGTACCAGCCGATCAGCTCGGATTTGGTAAATATTTCGCCGATCATATGGCGACAATGGAGTTCGAGAAGGGTGCCTGGAAAAATCCACGGATCGTGCCTTACGGGCCGATTTCCCTAGAGCCAGGAGCTTCTGTTCTGCACTACGGGCAAGCCATGTTCGAGGGCATGAAGGCGTTTCGCGGTAAAGGGGGAAAGCTCTTTTTGTTTCGTCCTGTTTTCCATGCGAAGCGTATGGCTGCCGGTGCAGCAAGGCTCTGCATGCCTTCGCCTCCGCAAGAGGAATTTTTGAGCTTGATTCGCAGCTTGGTGAAACTGGATCAAGATTGGGTGCCAGCAGAACGTGGGTCTGCTCTCTATTTGCGTCCTACGCTCATTGGTTCGGAATCCTTCCTTGGCGTTCGCGCATCTGATAGCTACCTTTTCTTCATCATTAACTCCCCAGTGGGTGCTTATTATGCCGAAGGTTTTTCTCCCGTGAAGATCTGGGTGGAAGAACAATATATCCGTGCTGCACCTGGAGGATTGGGTGCCGTGAAGGCAGGGGCGAATTACGCTGCGAGTTTATTAGCGAGCCAAGAAGCAAAGAAAAAAGGCTTCTCCCAAGTGCTATGGTTAGACGCTGTCGAGAAAAAATATATTGAAGAAGTGGGCACGATGAATGTGTTCTTCCGAATCGGTGATACAGTAATTACGCCGAGCTTAGACGGAACGATTCTAGCGGGCGCTACCCGTGATTGCGTGATTGCGCTCTTGAAAGAGTGGAAAGTGAAACTGGAAGAGCGTCCGATTTCCTTGACCGAAGTATTCGCGGCTCACAAGAGTGGCGAACTCAAAGAAGTGTTTGGTTCGGGAACCGCCGCAGTTGTTTCTCCTGTTGGTGAGCTCACCACGAGCACACAAAAATATAGCATCAATTCGGGCAAAGTGGGCGAGCTCACTCAGCGACTGTATGATGAAATCACGGCCATTCAATATGGGGAAAAACCTGATACCCATGGCTGGATAGAAGAAATCTAAGTTTCTTGCTCTAAACTCCGATAGGGAAGCGTGGACACTATTCACGAATCTATTTGGAAGAAATGCAGCACCTGCAAAAAACCTATCCTCTATGGTGTGACCTATTGGCATTGCAGTGTTTCCACTTGTAATCGAAAACGCACAGCCTTGGTCTTCTGCACAGTTTCCTGCTGGGATGCGCATATTGGATTGTTACGCCATCGCGACTCTTGGGCAGTGGAGGAAAAGGCCCCGAGCCTAGCGGCTTGGCAAGAAGCCTTTGCGAAGGGGGGCGATTGGCCACCCAAAGCAGAGCGCGAGAAAGTGGCAAAGGTCGAGGATGTGAAACCTAGCGGCTTAGGCGGCCCGAAGGTGATCCGGCGCAGCTCCTCCTAGCGGCTAAAGTTAATTCTTGTCTTAGCCGATATAGTATTTAATGAAAGAGAAAATTCACAGCTTTGCCTTCATGGAACAGGTATTTCCCCTGTTAGAACAGATATCTCTTTGGAAGTCGTTTTATAGTGCCTGGCTGCGATTCCTGGCCTTTGGGGCGGGCGGGCTATGCTTTGTGGTCTTGGTGCATGGAATGCGCAAGCTGTTTGAGTTTCCCTTCTGGATGTCTGTGGGGCTCTCTCTTTTTAATGTGGGAATCGGGCTCACGGGATACATGCTAGTTCATTTACTGTGGAATCGGGCGAACTCTGTGGCTCATCTGCAAGAGGATACCTATCCCATCCTAAGAATCTCCTCTCACTTGGTGCGATTGGTGGGTGAGATTTTGGCCGTTTGTGCTTTTGGCCTTTGGGTATCTGCTGGGGTGGCGATTCTATTTGCGGGGAATGGGGCAGCTCGCTTCACCTACGGAATTGGTGTGTTTGATTTCGGAAATAATCCCTTTATCGATGGGTCGCTCACAATCATTGCAGGCATGGGCTATGCGGTGATGTGCATTTTGGCCGGACGTATGGTGTATGAAATGATGGTTATCCTGATCGATGTAGCCGAGAGCATACGTAAAATTCGAGTGATGATGGCAAGCAATATGCCTCCCAAAAAACAAGAAGAGAGTCAGCGCAAGACGGATATCGCCGCTTAGGCCAGCTGGTTCTTCTTCTCGGCTACACTTAGAAAATAAACTGCAATCAAAATAAAAAATACTCCTAACCAATCCAGTGCTTTTGGGTAGGACCCCTTAAATAATAAGGCAAAAAGTAGCGTCGCCGTGATCCCTGCTAATAGGGAGCTAACGCGGTTTACGAGAGTGGAAAAGGTAGAATTGCGATCTTGAAAAAGGAACAGAAAAACTGAGAAGAAGGCGGACGCCCCAAAGAAGGAACCGGAAAGAGTGGCCCAGCCCCAATATTCAGGGGGTGATTGCAGGGTGGATTTCAATGTTGAAATATCAAATGGTAACCATTCTATCGATGTGAAGCGCACCAAGGCCACAAAAGAAATTAGGATTACACTTGCAAAAACTTGTTCGCCGGCAAAATAATTTTTATTTGTGGCGAGACTCGCCTTGCTTCTGGTTTGCTTGAAGTAATTCATGCAGTAGATGCGAATCGCATAAAATAGAATATAGGAACCTAGTATCCATAGGGCAGGGGGAGAGTCTAAAAAATGAAAGTCTTTATTGCCCGCATGAATTAAATTTACGCTAACGCCGGCAATCGCAAAGAGAATGGCGAAATTTTCTTCTCTTCGCACCGGAATGGTAGCGAGGCCTTGCCAGCGTAAAAGGGCATCCACGGCGCGGGAAACACAGATAATACTACCTCTCATTACCGTCATGGCCACCATCACAGAAACAGGGAGGCTATAGAGCAGTGTGGTAGTGGGGAGAACAATCGCGGTGCAGAATCCCGAGGCGAGCATGGCCAGAATATCTTGGCGATGGAAATTGAAGCGAAGCCAACCGGCTCCAAAAATAACACCAAGACAAACCGCGGCACTGCCGATGGTGCTATACACTAAATAATCTAGATCAGTGAAACCTAGGAAGCCATCAATACGGGCCCCTTCAAAATACTTGATGCTCACGCCCGTGATCACATACAGCACAAAGTAGGCAATGGCATATTGCAATAGCTTTGCAGTGCTGGCAGCCACTTACTTTTTTTGCTCTTCGGTGATGCTAGGAGGCTGCGAGGTGGCAGCCGGGAGTGGCGCTGGCGCGGGATAAATTTCACTCGCTTCAATCACCTTGCTGGTAGAATCCACTTTGATACGCAGGCGGCTCCAGGAGAGCGCGCTACCTTCTAGGCTGATATCCGTTTTGCGATAGCGAATTAGAAATTCTGGAAAGCGCATCGAACCCTTACGATGAATATGTTCGTTACCGAGGTTCAAACTCATTTTTCGAGTTTTGGATTTGCCGCGCTTCGTGAGGTATTCGCAGTAAAAGGTTAGCGACTTAGCAGAGAAGCCAATCTTCGTGAAGATGGGGCAATTCACGGAGCCTATATCTCGCCATTTTTTTGAGTTGCGATCATAGGCGGAGAGAAGGGGATTATCGCCTTGTTCGCCAGTGCGCATGGTGAGCACAAAAATCTTTTTTTCTTCCGGAATAATTCCAACCACATCGCGACTCGCATTTTCAGGAGCAAGGGGAATGAGTTCATGAGAGAAATCTTTATTGGTAACAATGGCGATAGACGAATCGGTGTTCACTCCCTTATCTTCCTTTTTTAGGCCAAGGTAAAAAAACTCATCTCGATCGTAGGATACGGTGGTGAAAACAGGAGCAGCATTAGCCAGCATGGGAAGCAAAAATAGAAGGAAGTATTTCATGGCTAAAATATACTTTGCTTAGCGCAGAGACGCGAGTTTTTTGCTCGCAAATGTCCATGCCGCCAGTTTGTAGAGGAGTCGAGCTCCTACGTTAGCATCCCATTCATCGCCTTTGGGGCCGGGGGCCACTTCATTTAGGTCGAAACCAACAAGATTTCTGCCAGAGCGCACCACTTCGCCAATCAAGTAGACGGCTTCCGGGTAATCGAGTCCACCGGGTACAGGCGTGCCCGTATGTGGACAAAAATGAGGCATGAGGCCATCAATATCAAAGGAAATCCAAACCTCTTGAGGAAGCGCGCGCACAATATCTTTTGCGATTTCTGAGAAGCTCTCGCCTTTGAATTTTCTTTTAGCTAGATCGAGATCAAAAAATACTTCCATGCGCGATTTTTGGGCGCGAGTATAATCGAGTTCTTCTTCGCAATAGTCTCTGATTCCCACTTGCACGAGCTTTTTCACATTCGGAATTGTATCGAGCACATTCCGCATGATCGAGGCATGGGAGTGCTTGAAGCCTTCATACGCATTGCGAGTATCAGAGTGGGCATCGAAATGGAGGATGCCAAGATTTGGAGACTGTTCGCTGATCGCACAGATCGCACCATAGGGAGTGGAGTGATCTCCCCCGATCAGGCCCAAAATTTTTCCTTCATCCAGGATTTTTTTGCTCTCTTCAAAAACCGCTTCATTTACTTTGGCACTGAGCTGATTCACCAAGGCGAGGTTTTTTTGCAGGGCTTTATTTTTTCCAATATTGCCGCCCACTGCAATTATTTTCTGAGCTGCGAGTTTTCCCTGTTTATTCCAGGCGACAATTTTTTTATTCTCTGGGAGAAGAAAAATACCTGGCTCATACGGACGAAGCACTTCATGGTCGCAGAGATCCACTTGATAGCTGGCCTCCAAAATTGCCGCGGGTCCTTTCGCCGCGCCACTACCATAGGAGGTGGTGGCTTCCCATGGCACTTGCAATAAATGGAGCGCAGATTCTTTCGCAGAGAATGGCAGACCAAAGATACCTGAGCCCTCAGAGGCAGCGGAATTGGGATTAAAGGTCATGAGTTTTTCCTTTGCTTAGTGAGACGGGAGCGCTCATAAAGTTTTTTAAATTGGGTGGAGCTTTTGGAATTTTCTGGGAGTATCAGGGCCACGCCCTTACTTTGAAATTCTTTCGCAAATTGGAGCATTGCCGTGAGCATTTCTTCTGAGGGGATTATCGAAAAAAAGCTGATGGCAAATTTTTGATGAAAATAGAGGAAGCCAGCTTCGTTCGCGGAGCTGAAAAATCGGGTGTTTCGCATATGCATCACGGTGCTGGCAAATAGGGTTTGTCCAAAGAGATTCACCCAATCGCCATGATCAGGCATGGAAGTGATGCTGCCATTTTTTTCTGCGGGAAGGCTCTGGAGATCATTCCAGAACACATTTTCTTGTTCCGACTTTTCAAAGCCTTGATTTTTCCAAGTGTCTATCGTTTCTTTCGCCGTTAAGGGGGAAAGAAAATACTCTGGATCGCGGCCCATGCGAAAAAAGAATTCGTCGATCTCGGCATAGTCCGTTGGTGAGAGTTCTCCTTCCAAAGCCAGCGCAAAGCCACCGTGCACCCGAGAAACTTGTCCGCTATACACGAGCATTGCCGAGCCAAGCGGGTTCACTTCGGCATCGAGAAATGGATTTAAGCGATTGCCTGCTTCCGCATAGTCGGCGGCGAAACTAGCAATGGCATATTCGAGCGGGCGGATTAATTCTTCCATGCTATTTGGCGATCAATCCTTCACGGCGCAGGAGTGCCTTTGGATCTGGCTCACGGCCACGGAAGCGCTTATAGAGTTCCATCGGGTGTTCCGTGCCACCGCGGGAGAGCACATGTTCACGAAAAGCTTTTGCCACTTCTTGGTTAAAAATTCCACGATCCAGGAAGAACTCGAAAGCATCTGCATCGAGCACTTCTGCCCACTTATAGCTGTAGTAACCCGCCGAGTAACCACCGGCAAAAATATGACTAAAAGACGAAGAGGTAGAAGTGCCAGGGGTGTGAGGGAAGAAGAGCGCTTCCTTCACGCTGGCCACTTCAAAGGCTTCCACATCCTGAATATGAGTTGGGTCACTGCTGTGCCAGGCCATATCGAGTAGACCAAGACTCAGTTGCCTTACCCCGAAATATCCCGCTTGGAAGGTCTCCGCTTTTTTTACTTTCTCAATCAAGGCATCAGGGAGCACTTCTCCCGATTGATAGTGTTTTGCGAAGAGCGCGAGAGATTCTTTTTGGGTTACCCAATTTTCCATCACTTGAGAAGGAAGCTCTACGAAATCCCAATAGACGTTTGGTCCCGAAAGCGAAGGGTAGTGACAATCAGAAAGCAAGCCATGGAGCGCGTGACCGAACTCGTGAAAGAGTGTTTTTACTTCATCGAGAGTGAGCAGTGACGGTTGAGTGGCGGTTGGCTTCGTGAAATTGCAAACGATGCTCACTTGCGGACGAAGCTTCTTCCCGTGAGTTACACCTTGCTCGCGATAGGATGTCATCCAGGCGCCGCCGCGTTTCGATTCGCGAGGAAAAAAATCCGCGTAGAATAGGCCAATGAAACGACCATTGTTCTCGTCTTTTACCTCATAGGCTTTTACATCGGGGTGATAGACGGGAATGGATTTGTTTTCTTCGAAGCGGAGTCCGTAGAGTTTATTCGCGTGCTCGAACACGCCCTGGATCACGTTCTCCAGCTTGAAATAGGGGCGAAGTTCTTCGCTGCTAAAGGCGAATTTCTTTTCTTTGAGTTTCTCAGTATAGAAGGCATTGTCCCAGGGGAAGAAAGTATCTTCTCCCGTACTTTCTTTCTTTAGCGCCTTTAGCTCTTGAAAATCTTTTTCGGCTGCAGTTTTGGACTGTTTTAAAATATCCTGTAGAAATTCTTTTACGCGCTGTGGGCTGCCAGCCATGCGCTCTTCCAAAACGAAAGCCGCATGACTTTCATAGCCGAGAAGTTTTGCACGTTCAAAGCGGAGGCGAGCGATTTCTTGCAGTATGCTTTGGTTATTAAACGCACCCTGCATGGCGCGGCCGGCATTGGCTTTCCATATCTGTTGGCGTCGCGAGGCATTTTCTCCGTATTGGAGCAAAGGGAAAAAGCTAGGGAATTGCAGGTTGAAGGCCCAGGCATTTGGCTCTTTTTTCTCTTCTGCCAAGGCTTTCGCAGCCTCCAGTGCTGCTGCGGGAATCCCGGCGAGCTCTTTTTCATCGCGAATCACGAGTAGATAGCCGTTAGAATCGTTTAGTACATTTTCGGAAAAATCAGTGCCAAGTACGGAGAGGCGCTGGTCTATACTGCGCAAAATTTGCTTTTGTGATTCAGTAAGTAGCGCGCCATTGCGGCGAAAAGCTTTATAGGTTTTATCGAGCAACTGTGTTTGCTCGGTATTGAGCTTTAAGGTAGCTCGCTTATCATACACGGCTTTTACTCGCGCAAAAATCGGCGCATTGAGAATGAGATCATTCGATAGCTCAGAAAGTTTCGGTGAAATTTCCTTAGAGTAGGCTTTGATGAAATCATTGGTATTCGCGCTGCTGAGATTGAAAAAAATGGTGCTCACGCGATCTAGGGTTTCGCGGTGGAATTCAATGCCCTCGATGGTGTTTTGAAATGTGGCCTCGTCTTGGCTGGCGGATAGTCTTTCTAGATTTTTCTTTGCTTCGTCAATGCCGATCTGGAAGGCTGGAGCAAAGTGCTCATCCTTAATTTCCGGGAAGGCAATATAGGAAGTATCGTGAGAAAAATCTTGGTCGAGGAGTGGGTTTTTCATGTGCAGAGCTTAGCACAAGAGTGGGGTTCGCTGCTCTGCGCTATGCCTTTTTACAGTGGATAAAAAAACTGCTACAAGGGAAACGTGATTATTCGCTGCGATCATTGCCGTTTACAAAAAGAACTATGCCTTTGCGGGGAATTTCCGCGCTTAGATACGCGTACCCGCGTCGTAATTTTGATGCATTCCCAAGAACTCAAAAAACCAAGCAATACCGCTCGCTGGGCCCATATGTGTTTGCCGAATAGCGAAATTCGGCTACGAGGGGAGATTGGAAAGCCGCTCGATCTCGATGGACTCCAGTCGGATGACGCAGAAACCTGGATGTTACATTTAAGCGAAGAATCGGAACTGCTTACTCCTGAATTGGTAAAGCGCACAGAGAAACCAATTCGATTGCTTGTTCCTGATGGCACATGGGGGCAGGCGAGTCGTCTAGGCTCCAAGCTCGGCAAATCGATGCAAGCGAGGCATGTGTATTTGCAATCAGATGCACCAACGCAGTACCGCTTGCGTAGCGAACATCATCCCGATGGCATGGCCACCTTGGAGGCAATTGCGAGAGCGCTCGGAATTATCGAGGGTGTTATGATTCGCCAAAAGATGGAAGATCTATTTCGCCGTCTCGTGGAGCGAGAATTATTTACGCGCGGACAATTACCGCCCGCAGAAGTGTATGGTGGGATCCCCAAGGGCGTTAAGCGCTCGTAGTTCTATTCTTTCGTGCATTCTATGGCGAATTTTTCTTTGCCCAACTGCCATTGATAGTGGTGCTTTGCTTCCCCTTCAAAGCCATAGGGTGTTTTGAAAACAGATTCTTTTTCTAGCTTTAGTTTTGGGGTTTCTGTGGATTCAATTGAGCCAAATTGCCGATAGGTAAACCAGCCATCGTCTACTCCATAGCGCACAAAATAACGGCTCGGATTTGCACCGGGGAAAGTAAGTTTAATAAAATTATGCTCATCGAATAGTTCCACGCGGGCACTGTGGGCTGCGCCGGAGCTATCTTTATAGGCGCAAGGATAGCTGGCGAAGGCAGAATAGGGGAAAAGCAATGGAAGTAAAAAAGCGATAATTTTCATTGGATGATCATATCGAAAGGAGAAAATACTACAAGGGGCAAACGAGATGAATGTCGGTTGCCTTCACTCCGCTGAGGCCTGTTGCTTCGCGACGAATTTCTTGAAAGCCTAATTTTCTATACAATAAAAATGCTGATTGATTGCTCTCAAATACAGAGGCAAATAATTGCGTTTGTCCAACGTCTCGAACGGCACTCTTTAATTCTTCCACAAGCGCCTGCGCTAGGCCTTTTCCTCTTCCTACCGGTTCTACCCACATCTGCACCATTTCTGCTTTATCTTTGATAAAGCAGCTCACCATGCCAAGGGGTTTTTCTTGGATAGAGGCAAGGAAATTAATGGCGAGGGGATCTGTGGAGAAGCGATGCACCCGAGCCTGCCATTCTGAATCAGGCAGACTCAGCACATCTTGATAGGTAGTTCCGAAAGAATCTGGCGCTAAACGTAAAGCATTTAGGCGCAAAGTTTTATAGATTTCCCATTCTGACGCTCGAATTCGGCGAACGCGAATGGGAGGGCTCATTTAGCTCATCTTTTTGGAGTAAGAGTTACACCAGCCGCCGCCGTAAACTAATACGCCTGGGATCACAAGGCATTTACCCATCTCAGCCTTTCCCTCGCCCTTTACTTTTGTATAAAGCTGGCAACCGCTACAAAATTCTCCGGCGTGTTCTTTGCCTTTACGAGCAGGGCAAGCTGGGCTCTTTGCCTTTTCTGCTTTTTTAGCATCAATACAATAATTGAATGCCTTGGCTTGTGCATCTGCCTCTTTAATCGCAGGCAGATCCGCATCTGCAGCGCGCGCTACCTTCGATAGGGCAGAAAAAAATCCTGCAGCCAAGGGAAGAGCAGCGATAGACGTAACAGATGCTTTTAGAAAACTACGACGATTCATAGAGTCTCCTTTTGGTTTATGTTCCGTATCAGAGTATCACGAAAAAAATAATTTTTGGCAGAATTTAATGGGGGATTTTTGGGTCGTTATCGCCCATGCGGCGAGCACGACTCGTTTCTTCTACAAGAGTTCTCACTCGCGCGATGGAGCCAAGCGGCTGATTGGCGCGGTTGGAGTGTAGGCGAGTATTGATATACTGATCTGTGCAGCTGATTTCGGCAGAGTGGTTTCGTTCAGATGGAATTGCAATCTCTGCCACCGTGTAGAATGGCAGCACGCTTTCTTCCCAGCCGAGACCGCCATTTTCTACCCAGTCTGTTACAGTCCAGTTTGCTTTTGCCCCTTCGATATTCGCAGCGGCTAATTTTTGACCATCAAAAAATTGCACCTGCAGCTTAAAGCAAACGCTCCCGTTGTTGGCGCGTTCTACAATATCTTTTTGCAAGTAATCTGGGTCAAGGCCATCGGTAGAGGCGAGGTGCTGAGTGCCCTTGCCATCGCAGGGAGCCATTTTGAATTTTACAATATCATTTGGCAAGCCGCTCGCGTCGAGACCGTGGGAGTAGGGAAGATTGTCCCAATATTCTTGAGCGGCGAAGCTCTTGGTGCCGGCTCCCATATCATTGCCCTTTTGAAGCGCTTTGAGTGATTCTGCGATCGCTGGCAGATAGCGCACATCAGGAAGAAAGCTTAAATCATGATAGACAAAAATATTCGCCGTTTTCACAAGCTCGAGAAACTCATGAATGCCACCAGTCGCGAAGGGCACAGTGGAATTGAACATAAAATCCTGGCGGTGCTCGCCTGTATAGTCTTTGATCGCGGCGGGAGTTTGCATAGTAAAGGAGAATCCTCGTACGTCAGCCGCAGTATCCGCCTGCTTCCTGCCCAGACCATCCGCATTCGCAAAGCGCAAGGTGGCCGGGAGATTTCCTTCGGATGCAAATAATCCTTGTTTGATTCTATGGATCAGTGCCTCGTCGTAATTGAATTTTTCTTTTAGCTCATCGGAGCTGAAAAGGTGAACTAAACCATTAAAGCACTTGCCCTTTGCGTGAGTGCCTCGATTCAAGCTGCCATCGCTATTCACATTATGATTAGCAAAACGATCAAAAAGTGCGATGAGTGTATTTGCTGTATTCGCTTCATCACTCTCTGGATGCTCGATGGGAGCCATGATGGGAATAGAATTTAGAATGCGAATATTCTCGCTATAGCGGTAGACGCTCGCCGGGCCTCTCGCATATTCTGGCGCGGTTAATCGACTACTCAAACAAAATACGCTCATCGCGAAAATGGTGGAGGCGAGGCCAAAACTAAATAGATATTTTTTCATGAAGTTCTCCCGAAATAGTAAAAACTAATCGGAGAAATCCGCGAAATTATTGATCTAAACTTGCGTGAAAGGCTTTTACACGGGCATCGGCTTTGATGGAGCGTTTCGACCAGGTGCTCAAGTACAAATTTTCTGGCGATTTCACACGGCTTAAGGCCACGTAGGCTTGCCCGGACTCCCACAGGCTCCCCAAATCCACGATCAAGCGATCGATGGTGGCCCCTTGGGCTTTGTGGATAGTGCTGCCGTAGGCTAGCGTTAAAGGAAAGTTTTTCGCGCTGGCGGTTACATTGCCATCGCCATCTAAGAGTTCGAAGCTCATGGTTTCAAGCTCGATCTCGCGGCCCGTATCCAAGAGCTCGATGCGAATATATTTTTTTTGAATACCGGTAACATGCCCAAGACTGCCATTCACAAATTGCCCATCGATATCATTTTTTCGCAGCATCACGAGGGCGCCAATTTTTAAGATAAGCACCTCTGGGATCGGCGCGGTTTTTTTCAGCGAAGCGAGCGAAGGCTCAGCTCCCGCATAGGTCGTCGCAATCAAAGTTTCTTCGCCCTCTAATTCGCGCAAACGGTGCAAATTAAATTCTTCTGCTGTATTGCGATGGGGGAAAAGGCGAGTGGCTTCCAGATTTTCTTCTGCTTCGATTTGCCTGGAATTCAAAAAATCTTCTACTTCTGCATTGCAAATTCCATCGCGGACTAAATTCAGCACATGCACCCAATGCGGATCACTGGAGCGCATAATTTTTTGCAATACTACGGGTGAGAAATCCGATTTCAGCCACACATCATCTAGAAAAGCCCATTCTGGGGCAGACGCAAAACGATTAATCGGTGGCAACTGCGCAAAATCCCCAATGGCAATAAAACGTAAACCGCCCCAGGGCTCATCGCTACCGCGAGCAAGACAAGCAATTCGTTCTGCACAGGCGAGGGTGGGTCCGCTCAGCATGGAAATTTCATCGACTAATACCGCTTGGGCTTTGCGAATTCTTTTTACCACACGGGGATTACGGAGCGCGCGCTCTACCGTTTTTTCCAAACCGCCCTCTAAAATGCCCAAGCCCCAGAAGCTATGGAAGGTGCGCCCGCCAACGAGCAGGGCCGCCGCTCCGGTGCTAGCCAGCACGGGATGGGTATCAGGATTCAAATCTTGCAAGTAGTGATGGATCAAGAAGCTTTTGCCGGTGCCGGCGCGTCCCGTGAGGAATACGTTTTTCCTGCTATTCAAGATTTCGAGGCCGGCGCGCTGTTCTTGGGTTAATTCCATTAGCGATCACACTAGCTTATCTTGCTCTTGCTTGCTATTTCTTCGCGCTCGTCATAACAAGATAATCCAAATGAGTCGGTTAAATTTTACCCTAGAAAAAATAGCCACGGGTTCCAAAGCACGAGCAGCGCGTTTTCGCACTCTGCACAATGAGGTACTAACCCCTCTCTTTATGCCCGTGGGAACTCATGCCACTGTGCGTGGTCAGCGCGTGGAGTGGCTGGAAGAATCAGGCTCTCAGATTTTGCTCGCGAATACCTATCATTTATTGCTGCGTCCAGGGCCCGATGTGTTTCGAAAATTTGGCGATATTCATCGCTTCATGAGATGGAAAAAATCAGTGCTCACGGATTCCGGCGGTTTTCAGATATTTGCGATGCCGAATGAGCGGAAGATGCAAGAAGAGGGCGCGGAATTTTTAAGCTATGTGGATGGCAAAAGAATTCTCCTCACGCCAGAGCTCAGCATCGAAACCCAAAAAGCCATTCATAGCGATATCATGATGGTGCTCGATCAGTGTGTGCCGAGCACGGTGGATCATAAAACGGCAAAAACCGCGATGGATCTCACTCACCGCTGGGCGCTTCGCAGCTTTGCGGCGCGTGGCGATTCTGATCAATCCATGTTCGCGATTGTGCAAGGTGCTTGCTATCCCGATTTGCGCAAAGCGAGCGCAGAGTTTTTAACCAATCATCCTTTTGATGGCTTTGCTCTCGGGGGGCTTGCTGTAGGTGAAACGAAGCAAGAGCGAGAAGATACCACGGAATTCGCGGCTGCACTTTTGCCCGTGGATCGTCCGCGCTATTTGATGGGAGTGGGCACTCCGATTGATTTACTGGAGGCCGTGCACCGTGGGATGGATATGTTTGATTGCATTATTCCCACAGCCCACGCGCAGCAAGGCACAGCCTATACTTCGCTCGGGAAATTGAGCCTGCGCCGAAGTGTGTATAAGTTTTCTGAAGAGGCTTTGGATCCCAATTGTGATTGCCATACTTGTCTCCATTACTCTCGCGCCTATCTTCACCACATGACGAAAACGGAAGAGAACTTAGGCTGGCAGCTTCTTTCTCAGCATAATATTCATTTTTATCATTGGCTCATGCGTTCCATGCGGCAACATATCTTGAGTGATACGTTCATGGGCTTCTATGAAAAGATGCGTCCGCTCCTTGCCGCTGGCGACGCAGAAAATCCCACAAAACGGCCGGTGATCTCTACAGCGAAGAAAAATCCAGAAGAACTGGGGGACTATCGCGTGCAAATTTCCCCCGCGGGATTTGCGAGCATTGCGCAGAAAAGTTCGGGCGAAGTGATGCATTCGGTGATCCCACCCATGGTAGAAGCGAAAACTGTCTACGTGGATCAATCCCGTTTATTAGAGCTCGCACAAGGAGACAAAGAAATTGTGCTTTGGGATGTGGGCATGGGTGCGGGCAGCAATGTGATGGCTGCTATTCTCGCGTTCGAGGAATTAGCGAAAACGCAGAAAGTGGCGCCACTTAAGATCATCAGCTTTGAAAATGATTTAGATTCTTTGCTGCTAGCTTCGCAGAACCTACAGCTCTTCCCTTTTCTGAAACATGCCGGTCCGCATGGGATCCTTCACCAGAGCGCTTGGAGGTCGAAAAAGTATCCCGTAGAGTGGCAATTGCTTCAGGGTGATTTTGCGAAGTTGATGGAAGATGCGCCGGTGCCGCAGATTATTTTCTACGATCCTTTTTCCTCGAAGACAAATGCCTCACTCTGGACATTTGAATGCTTCGCCAAACTGCATGAGCATATCAAAAATGAGAGCACAGAGATTTTTACCTATTCCGCTTCTACCGCAGTACGATCCACTTTTTTGTCTGCTGGATTTTATTTGGCGAAAGGCGTAGGCACGGGACCCAAATCAGAAACCACGATTGCTCTCACCGAAAAGGCAATTGCGCATCGAGCTGGGCAGTTGCTTGGCTCCGAGTGGCTAGCGAAGTGGGAGCGGAGCGATGCCAAAGCGCCTCTTTCCGAGCGGGATGGCTTTCAGTTCGAAGAGTTAATTCGTAGCCATCCACAATTCCAAAAAAAATAGCGCAGATTGCTCCGCGCTATTCAAAAGCTAATTGCTTAGCTTATTTTAGTTCGCCACCATTAAAGGAAGAATCCGTTTGAATCGAGCCACGGTGATTTACGTGGTCAAAACCATCGGTGATATATTCTACAAGAGTAATCGCTTGCTCAGGGAAGAAGCAGGTATTTTTAGAGTTGTCTGTCACGTTGAGTTGCTGTAATTCGCCATCCACAGTGCGTAAATCTTTTTTCGCGATGATGTGAACGATATTGCACTTGTCTTTGGAAATGGAAACGATCGGCAGTGTGATATTGTTGAAGATTGGACCTACGAAACACTCTGCGTGGGGCGGGCACTCAGCTCCAAGTACGAGGGAAAGAGTCACGGTTTTATCTTTCGAATTTACAATCAAGTTAGCGCCATGAGCGGAGGGCATTTCAAGTCTTGGATCGAGGTTTTCGATGGTTAAGCTTGTTTGGGTAATGTTTCCTGCAAAGGCGTTGAGAGATAGAAGGCAGCTGAGGATCATCATTAGTTTTTTCATAGGTACTCCAAGTTTTAGTAGTTCAAATTGTTACTTGGCCTATATCAAGTTACGTGCCAACGCTTAGCGCAATTTTAATTGGATTTGAGTGGAGAAGGCGTTGCGACTGGCTCCAAATTGGTTCCAAAAACTGGCTCCAATTTGGTTTTGCTTAAGGGAGTAGGGCCAAAATTTCTTCGAGTTCTCGGATTTCCTGCTCCCAATAGCGGGCAGTGCCAAAATCGGGGAAGGCTCTGGGGAAGGAAGGATCCTTCCAACGCTTGGCGATCCAGGCTGTATAATGGATGAGCCTAAGGGCGCGCAGTGGTTCGATGAGTTCCAGGCTCTCCCAATCGAAGGGCTGCATGGTTTCATAGGCTTCCAGTAGGATGCGGCGATCACGGTCAGCCTCTTCGCCGCGCCCGCGCACGATCATCCATATATCTTGTACAGGAGGGGCCACCATTGCGTCGTCGAAGTCGAGGAAGAAAGGGCTCTCTCCATGCCAGAGAGTATTGCCGAGGTGACAATCTCCATGCACGAGCTGGGCGGGAAAGCTCTCCAGCATGGGTGCAATGCGCTCTAGAATCGTTTCCACCACATTCACGTAGCGGCTTTCCCAGGTGAGATCGATGCTCTGATTTTCTAAAAGAAAATCGAGCGGCAGATAGCCCCAGCTTTCTACGTTCAACTCAAGGCGGGCTTTCGAGGGAAAATTTTTCCCCACTGCATGAATGCGAGCCACATAGCGGCCGAGTGTTTGTAGTTTTTCTTTTTCCAGTTCATCGAGGATGCGTCCGCGCACTTTGGGGAATACGGTAAAATAAATTCCCACTTCGTTTTGCAGCAGGGTTTTGCCGCCAGTGAGAAGGAGCGGAGCCACCACAGGAATTTCGGCTTCCAATAAGCGCTTTAAAAAAGAATGTTCCTCTAGAAGCTGCGC
Source organism: Oligoflexia bacterium (assembly GCA_903867855.1). Classification (GTDB taxonomy): domain Bacteria; phylum Bdellovibrionota; class UBA1018; order CAIPTA01; family CAIPTA01; genus CAIPTA01. The sequence goes on from CAIPTA010000159.1 coordinate 34,625, forward strand.
TTCACTCCAACGGCCAGGACGATAAAATTTCGTTACCACATGTTCGCCGCTCTCCAGCTCAATATCGTAGACGCGATTTTCCAAACTATTGAGGGCGAGGGAGCGCCCGGTAGAGCGAGCACCTGGCATGGTTTCCTGAAGAGATTTTTCAACGGAATCTAAAATTGAATCGGGGCTTAATTCAAAAAAAGAATCCATCTACGCGGCCTTTCGTTTTGCGCTACACGCTGCAAGGAAAACGCGAGAGAGATGAAGGAGTTTTAGAATTCTCATGGTAGGATTAAAGCTCCTATGGAAGCAAAAGTATACGTGAATAGAACACTGAACTTAAGAAAAATCCAGCTGCTTGGATTTGATATGGATCACACCTTGATTCGTTATGATAGCAGCGCCTTCGAGGAGACTACTCACGAAGTGGTGATCGAGAAGTTGGTGGCGAAGGGCTATCCCAAAAGCATCTTAAGCTTACCCTTTGACTACGATATGGCGATTCGTGGGCTCGTGATTGACAAGCTGAAAGGGAATCTCTTAAAGGTTTCTCGACATAGCGCCATTCGCGCGAGCTACCATGGAATTAAGCCTATCGATTTTGCCACGCAGAAGAAAATGTATAGTAGCACCTATATCGATCTGCGCGATAGCCGGTACTCTTCCGTGGATACCGCTTTTTCCATTTCTACCGCGAATTTATTTATGCAATTAGTGGATCTGAAAGAGCGTGAGCCTAGCTTGCAGTTGCCTGATTTTTCCACCATGGCCGTTGATCTCATGAATGCCGTAGACCAAGCCCACAGAGATGGCAGCCTCAAAAGTTTAGTGCGCAAGAATTTGCAAAAATATGTGATCAAAGATGAGGCGGTGGTGGCGGGCCTCGAGCGCTATAAGAAGCATGAGAAGCGTCTTTTCGTGCTTACCAATTCTGATTTTCACTATACCAAGTTGCTGCTCGACTATGCGATAAATCCATTTCTGAAAGAACATAAGGATTGGAGTGAGCTCTTTGAATTTGTGATCACGGCTGCCCAGAAACCGCGATTCTTCATGGATAATCAAAAGTTTTTGAAAGTGAATCCTTTGGATGGCTCGATGACCAATCATGACGGAAAAATCGAGCCCGGTATTTATCAAGGCGGCTCGGCCTCTATTTTCACGAAAGATCTGGGCGTAGATGGTGACGATATTCTCTATATTGGCGACCATATCTATGGCGATATTTTGCGTCTTAAAAAAGATTGTAACTGGCGCACGGCGATGGTGCTGGAAGATCTCGAAGACGAAATCAAAAAATATCGAGCTGCTGCTCCTATACAAAAAGAAATTGATCAGTTGATGGTAAAAAAAGAACCGCTGGAGGCGGAGAGCGTGGCGTTGGTTTCTGCTCGGATTGAGGCGGGGGGTAAAATCGCCAAAGATGAGCGCATTCAAACACTCCAAAATCAAGTTACGGAATATGACCGCCAAATTGCGGAACTCATTCGGCGTCAACAAAGCGTGTTTAATAAGTATTGGGGTGAGGTGATGCGGGCGGGCAATGAGGAGAGTTACTTTGCCTACCAAGTGGATCGCTTCGCCTGTATTTATATGGCGAAGATTCGGGATCTTTTGGCGCACTCTCCGCGAACTTATTTTAGGGCGCCGCGGCGTCCGATGGCGCATGAACTTTGAGTTTTTTCGTAGCTTTCCTCGAAAAAATTATATAATTTCGTTATCTATTCTTACCTGAACTGCAGTCTGGGAGACCTATGACTCTTTCTGATATTTCCATTAAAAAACCCGTATTCGCTTGGATGCTCATGGCCGGGCTACTAGTATTCGGAGCTATTTCTTATTCCATGATGGGGATTAGTCAGTTGCCTGATGTGGATTTTCCAGTGGTTACAGTAACCGTAAACTGGGCAGGCGCCTCGCCTGACGTAATGGAAAGCGCTGTGGCGGATATCATCGAAAATGCGGTGATGAGCGTGGATGGCATTCAGTTAGTCACCTCCACTTCTCAACAAGGGCAAACGCAGATCACAATTCAGTTTGGTTTGGAGCAAGATATCAACGTTTCCTTAGAGCAGGTTCAGACGAAGCTCTCCCAAGCTCAGCGGAATCTACCGCAAACCATTGATCCACCGATCATCACGAAAACAAATCCCGCCGATCAGCCCATTATGTGGACGGCCGCCTATAGCCAAGGTGGCAGTTTGCGCGAGCTCGCTCTCTTCGTGCGAGATCACTTGAAAGATGCTCTTACCACCGTGAATGGCGTGGGAGATGTGGCAATGGGGGGATTCGTTGATCCTCAAATGCGCATTTGGTTCAAATCGAAAGAAATGGATAAGAAGGAAATCACTGCGCAGGACATTATCAATGCGGTAAATGCGGAACACCAATTAGCGCCAACCGGCTATCAAGATACCGCAGAAAAAGAAACTTTTGTGCGCGTGCACTCAGAGTTTACCACTGCAGAAGAGTGCGAGAATCTTTATATTCCTGCCCGCGAAAATGCCCCGAACTATCGCCATATTCGGATTGGGGATGTGGCTACTTGCAAAGAAGGCACGGATGAGGTGAGACGTATCTCTCGCTATAATGGAATTTTCCCCACTATTGGCTTAGGAATCATTAAGCAACATGGCACCAACGCAGTGGCCATCGGCGACGCGGTGAAAAAACGAATCAAAAATCTCCAAGATATTTTGCCCAAGGGCATGAGCATGGGGATCGTTACGGATACCACCGTTTTCATCAAAGATTCTATTAACGAGCTAAACTTCTCGCTAATCCTAGCGGTGATTCTCACGTCTGTGGTTTGTTATCTGTTCCTGGGCACATTCTCTTCCGCATTCAATGTGATCTTGGCCATCCCAGTTTCTCTGGTTGGTTCTTTCATTGTTCTTCACTTTCTCAATTTCACCATCAATAGCTTTACGCTCATGGGCTTAACCCTTTCTATTGGTATTGTGGTGGATGATGCCATCATGGTGCTCGAAAATATTACACGTCACCATGAAGAGGGAAAGCCAAGGGTATTAGCATCTATCGTGGGAGCTCGTGAAATCACCGGTGCTGCGGTGGCGGCTTCGCTCGCTATTTTAGCCATCTTTATCCCTGTGATTTTCATGCAGGGGATTATTGGAAAATTCTTCTATCAATTCGGCGTTACCATGTCGGTGGCGGTGATGATTTCCCTGCTCGAAGCCTTAACACTCGCACCAATGCGCTGCTCGCAGTTCCTAGCGCTTGGGGGGGGAAATAAGGTTACCAGAGCGGTGAGTCGCTGGATGGATTCTTTAGCGCATAGCTATCGAAAGGGCCTAGACCTTACTCTACAGCATCGCTGGAAGGTTTTGATCGTATCTTTCGCTATTTTTGGTGGCTCGATTCTCACCATATCTTCGCTTCGCAAGGAGTTTATACCTCCGCAAGATCAAAGCCGCTTCTTAGTCACGATCTACACAAAGCTTGGTTCCTCCCTGCAGCTAACCGATGGTGTATTTCATGAGGCAGAAAAATTTTATAAAACCCGCCCTGAAGTTGCCACTTATTATATTGCAGTGGGCGGTTTCGGTGGTGGACTTGTAAACCAAGGCATCACCTTCATCACCATGAAAGATTTGAAAGAGCGTCCGATTGCCTCGCCCTTCACGAAGCGTCCATCGCAAACTGATTTCATGCAATTTTTTCGCAAAGAGCTCGCAAAAATACCTGGCGTAGAGCGTGTGGCAATTTTGGATCTTTCCTTAACTGGATTCAGCGCCCAGCGAGGATATCCCATTGAATTTGAAGTGCAGGGGCCGGATTGGAAAAAGCTTGCCGATCTTTCGGCAGTAATGCGGAAGAAGCTGATGGACTCTGGAAATATGGCAGACATCGATACCGACTATAATCCGAATATGCCTGAGTTAGAGATTTTCACGGATCGCGCCAAGGCTGTAGCTCACGGTGTTCCCACCACTACAATTGCCAATGCTGTTTCCGCAATGGTGGGCGGACTCAAGCTCTTGCCGAATAAATATACGGATTCGGCCGGTCACCGCGATGATATCCAAGTGAAGTTAGACCCAGCCGAAAATATGGGCGCAACGGATGTAAATAAAATTTGGGTACGAAATAAATTTGGCGAGGTGGTGCCGCTTCGTGATTTGATTACGACCAAAGAGGAGAGTACCTTGCTCACGATCACTCGCTATAACCGCGAACGTGGCATCAGCATCTTTGGTAACTTCAAGCCCGGCAAATCTCAGGGCGAGGTGATTGACTATGTGAAGAAACTCGCCAAGGATGAACTACCTCCAGGCTATCACGTTACTATTTCTGGAAGTTCACAGGCCTTCAACGACAGCTTCAATAGCTTGATCGGTGCCTTAATTCTGGGGATTTTCGTGGCGTATATGGTGCTCGCTTCGCAGTTTAATAGTTTTCTGCATCCAGCAATTATTTTGCTAGCGCTGCCCTTCAGTCTCACGGGAGCACTCTGGGCTATGTGGGCTACAGATACCTCGATGAATATTTATAGTATGATTGGTATTTTGCTTCTGATGGGGATCGTGAAGAAAAACTCTATCCTTCTCGTCGAATTCACGAATCATAAGCGGGCAGAAGGAAAAGGCGTTCGCGATGCTTTGCTAGATGCTTGCCCAACTAGGCTTCGTCCGATTCTAATGACTTCTATCGCTACGGTTGCGGCCGCAATTCCAGAGGCATTGGCTCGAGGATCGGGATCGGAAATTATGCGCCCAATGGCAGTTTCCGTGATTGGCGGCGTAACGCTTTCTACTTTCCTTACTCTCTTTGTAGTTCCCTGTGCCTATAGCCTGTGTAGCAACTTGGAAGCACACAAACACGAAGGCGATCTGCAGGCGGCGCTAGAGGCGCTCGGTGAACTAAAGCCGGCTCATCAAGAGCTGGGTGGGCACGCGTAGAAGGATTTACTTCTTTTCTTTTGCGGCGTAGTTGGGATTGCAGGCTTGGTCGATACTAACGTGATTTTTATCGCCCGCGAAAATATCTGTGAGCCAACTGAAGAGGCCGCCGCCAGTGCTATTTTGAACTTTTCGAATCTGGCAGGGCTTCACTGCAGCGAAGGCACCGCTCAAAAGGATGCGATGTAAGTTGATGCGGAGACTATCTAGATCACGTTGTGCCGCAATTTGAGTATTTCCCGCGCTGGCAAGTGATTCCGATGCACTGAGCACGTGAAGAAGATCGGTGAGGCCGAGATTATAGCTTTGCACTTCGGATTGGTACAAATCGCTTAAACCCTTTTGTGTATCATTCGCTACATCTAGCTGGTGTCTGGCCTGAGTAATTGCGCTTACGGAACTTTCCACCACATTTTGGAGTTGCTCTGTGAGCGATTGCTGTAAGAGCACGGTGGCAGCTTTTGAATCATTGGTAAGTTGAAGCTGGGGGAAGGTTCCAAATCCTAGGTTTAGCTGCGCACCAAAGTTTAGCTTGGAAAGAGAAACCCCTGAATTAGAGGAACTTGGCGCCAGTGCGGCTGCATTTAAGAAACTAAACACTTCGCTCCATGATTCATCGCCCGAGGCCGCAATGAGCTCATTTAGTTGATTTGCCTCGGGAGCAAGAGTGATTGCCTTATCCAAGATCACTTTCAGATTTGTCTCCAACTCCAGTGGAGCTGGATCAACATGATTTAACGCGATTTGAATATCGGTATTGATATCGATGTTTAGCGCTTGCTTGAGATTTGCCTTTTCTTTACCTAAAAGCTCATCGAGCTGTAGTACTTTTAGCTCTGCCAAATTTGCTTGGTTTACCGCGTTGGCAAGATCTTGCGGACTCACGTTATCAAAAAGTGCGCTCTGCTGTTGTAGCTGCCCTTTAAGCTGATTGAGGGCTTCAAATTGAGATTCGGCGGTGGCACGCGCCTCGGTATCAGCCACGATCGTTTCATAGAGGGCATACGCCGAGGCATAGGCATTCAGCGCTGTTACATAATAAGAATCGGCTTGCGCATTTAAAAGGTGAGTTCCAGCATCGAGATTGAACCAATTGCTCGGCAATAAAAACGGCACTAACACAGAGATTGCGGAAACCACAAAGGAGGAGCCAGAGCTACCAAGTAGCACATTGAGGTTCGCTCCTGGCAGGAGGGCGGCACGATCAGAGTTGAGTTTGTCTTTGGCTTGAACCACCTGATTTAAGGCGGTAAGCACTTCCGTATTTCCTTCCAGAAGTTTTACTCGTAGCTCATCCGGACCGATCGTTACACTCGCAGCCATCGCAGGGTTCGAGCAGGCTAGGATTGCTAATCCCAAACAAAGGAGTTGCTTCATAGGTTCACCCGTATTCCGCTGGCCACCGCAAAATTCTCCATTTTGGAAGAGTTGATCGAACCCAATGTTTCGGAGGCATTGAGATTGAGGTCGAGAAGAGAAGAAAGTTTAATCAGGGTTCCGATTCCGCCATCCACCGTAAAACCAAAACTGGAAATCCCATCATCCACGGCTGATCGTTTGGTGAGGATCAAGGTTGGGGAAACCGCCGCACCAAGATAGGGGCGCACGGCTTTTGCCGGATCAACGAGGAGATAATCGAGGCCGATACGGGCTTGGGGCAGATACGCATCTTGTTCTAAGGCTATTTGCTGACCGCCGGAAGTGATCGTGCCCGTGCGTTTCAAGGCGAGCAAATCGAATCCGATTTCTAGGTTTAATCGCCCATTGAGGGGCTTATTGTAGATAATCCCTAGCTCGGGAACGCCCATATTTTTAAACTCTGAAAGGCTGGTGGAGTAGGAGCTGAGCACTAATTGCTTCGGCTGCCAAGAGGATGCCCTGAGTTCTAAGGCGCCAGATTTGCTTTCAGCAGAGCTTAAATTTTCATCCAAATGGTGAGAGCTCTCCAGGCCTTTCAAGGGGAGATCTACTGTTTCAGGAGCACTAACAACAGTTTCTTGCGATAATTTCGCAGCCTGAGCTTGAGTTACGAAGAGGCAAAGAATGAGCAGAATTTTCATTGCGCACTCGCAGGGCTAACAGCGAAGGAGATTGTTACACCGTTAGAGAGAGTATGCATGGTGCAGTTTTCTGATTTCGAATCCTGGGTAGACGGCACGCAAACTAGTGTTGTATTTGCTACCACTTCGCCAACATTGCCACTGGTTTTTATTCCATTGCCGTGGAGATCAATTTGAGCTTGCGGAAAGGCTAGATTGGCTATCACGCGGCTCGGATTGTTCGGATCCACAAATTTGAGAGTAACAGTGCCTGTTTTGCCACCTTCAAAATTATTTAGAAAGGCTTCCGCTTCCGTGGGTGCTAGATAGCTTACATTTAGCAGCACATTAACCGGACAAGCCAAGCTCTTCCCCTGCGCATCTTTATTGTTACAGCCCGGAAGATTTGGAATTTGCCCTAGGTAATTAGCCGTTTGCTGGGATGCTAGGTCGTTGCTAAAGCTGGAGGCCTGCCCATCTGCACTTGGAAACCCAGCACCTAAAACGGCTCTAAATGCTCCGATTGGTTCGCTAGGGCTATTTACGATAGTGCCAGAGAACACACCGTTATTGATCGTGCCAGCTACGGTTAGGGTAGCGCTTCTGGTGCTGCCCGTAATGGGAACCTGAATGCTACCCGTAAAAGTGCCAACGCCAGAGTTGTCATCCACATAGTAGTGGATAGAATCGAAATCCACTTTATTGGAGATTGCCGCTCCTTGAAAAATCGTAACCGATCCAATCAAACTTGCTTGTGCTCCATTTGAGCCCGCAATCGTGGATGAAGTAGATGGGCTAGCGTTGGGTAATAAATCAAATTCGATATTCCCCAAGCTTTGCCCCGTGGCTTGATTGCTAACGGAACCCTTATAGACTCCCGAGGCTGCCTGCTCTTTGGCGAGTTGGTTGTTCAATTGTTCTTGCTGGTATTGATCAAGATTTTGATCTTGGCAACCGGCCAAGCTCAAAAGAGCGGAAAAAAGTAGAGCGAATTGTGCTATATTCGAATTGAATTTGATTGTCATATTGCATTGCGTGATAACATTAGTTGGAAAAGTTTGTCAATGCATTGTGGAGATGAAATGATAACTAGGTTATGTATTTTATGACGGTGTTTTTGAGGGCTTTCTGGTGATGAAAAACAAGGTCTACGGTTTGGCTTCTTTGTTCCTATTTACGGCTATTGGAGCAAGTGCAGCGCCGGCATCAAATTACTATACGATCAAAACAGCGGTAGAGCAGGCGCTGGAGCGCAACCCCGATGTGCGTTCGGCAAGGGAAGCCCAGCGGGCATCCGAATTTAACCAGAGCTTGGCCGTAACAAAAATTTTACCAAGCGTAGTGGGAACTGTTGAGGGAGAGCGCATCAAGGCCTCCCCTTATGGAACAAGCACCGCTCTGTTTGGTGGCAATGCCTATAATCTCTATATTGCAAAGCTCACTGGCACCCAGCCAATTTACGACGGTGTGGTGTATGCCGGTTTTGGCTATGCTAAAAAAGATATTGAGATTAAACGATTTCAGGCTGAAGTGGCGGAACGAAATTTAAGCTTGAGCGTGATTCAGGCCTTCTACTCCGTGCTGCTAGATCAACATTTATTGAAGATCTTAAAAGACACCAGCGAACTAGATAAGGAAACCCTAAAAGTTGCGGAACGTTACTACCGAATTGGTAGGGCGCAAAAACTCGATGTGCTGCAATTGCAAACGCAAGTGGCGCTTTTAGATCCACAGATTGCCCAAGCCGATGATCAGATGGAAACGGCTGCCTCACAGCTCGCCACTTTACTGCGAGGATTGGATGAGAAGCATATTCAAATTCATGGAAACCTGGTGAGTCCGGATGATGTATGGGTAAAGCAGGCCGAAAAAAATCGCCTAGCGGAGCTCCCTGAAGTTCTGGCAGCTCACATGCAAGTGGAGCAATTCAAAGATACGCGCGATATTACGATGGCTCAGTATTGGCCCACTCTCAATCTCACGGGTAGCATTGGTCGCCAGGCTTATACAAAAAACGACTTGATCAACGGAAATACTACTAGCTGGGATGTAGCCTTGATTTTAAGCATTCCAATTTTCAATGGCTTTGGTTCGATTTCTCAAGACAAAAATTTAGCTGCGCAAGGCCATGAGATTGAACTTGCAGAGATGAAAACGGCGGATACAGTTGCCGAATCTCAAATTACGGCGGAAAAGGATTTGCAAGTGGCGCAAACCACGATGGCTGCGGCGCGAGAGGCTGAGAAGTATGGCAAGGAATCATTGAAAGAAGCCAAGTATCAGTATCGATTGCAGACGATTAACTATATTCAGTACCAAAGTTCCGTGCAGGCGTTTCTAAGTTCAGAGAGTGGCTATTTCCAAGCGAAGTATAATTATATTGTGGCTGTGGCGAAATACTTCAACGCGATCGGTGTGCCGATTCGGGATTTTGTGGATTACCTAGATAAGCTGGGTCAAACGATTCAAGACTAACGTTCGATAATCGCAGTAACTCCCATGCCGCCGCCGGTGCAGATGGAGATGAGACAGCGGCCTTTGCCTTTTTCTGCAAGGAGCTTGGCGGCTGATGCTAGGATTCTTGTTCCTGTGGCACCGAATGGGTGACCAACTGCCACGCTGCCACCGCACACATTGAGTTTAGCGCGATCGATGCTGCCGAGGGGGGCATCGAGGCCAAGGCGATTCCGGCAGAATTCAGGAGATTCCCAGGCCTTTAAAGTGCAGAGCACTTGGGCGGCGAAGGCCTCATGAATTTCGTAGAAATCAAAGTCTTGCAGCTTTAGCCCACGGCGAGCCAGCATCTTCGGCACAGCATAAGCTGGAGCCATGAGGAGGCCTTCTTTTTTGCCCACGAAATCAATCGCGGCCACTTCGCTATCCACCAAATAAGCGAGCGCGGGCAGATTATTTTTCGCAGCAAATTCTTCGCTGCATAGAAGTGCGGCAGATGCGCCATCCGTAAGCGGTGAGCTATTTCCGGCAGTGAGAGTGCCCTTACCGCTGCGATCAAACACGGGGCGAAGCTTAGCTAGCTTCTCCATGGTGGTATCTTTTCGCACATTATTATCTCTATTCGCGCCACGGAAGGGCACGATCAAATCCGAGAAAAATCCGCGCGCTTCTGCGTTCGCGGCATTTTGATGGCTAGCAAAGGCTAGTTCATCTTGCTCACGCTGGTTCAATTTCCATTCTTGGGCCATTAGCTCGCAATGTTCACCCATGGAGAGACCAGTACGAGGCTCAACCACGGCGGGAAGTTTTGGCTTGAAATCGCGCAATCTAACAGAAAGCCACGGCTTTAGTTTTTCCGAAAAGCTTTTTCCTTTCGAGCTCGCCACCAGAATTTTCGAAAGGCGTTTGCTAAAGGCAATCGGCACTTCGCTCATGCTATCGAATCCACCAGCTATTCCACTTTCAATTTGTCCTAAACTAATTTTATTTGATAGAATGATGGCAGCCTCTAGGGAAGTGCCGCAGGCTCTTTGGAGTCCAAAAGCAGGGCTTTCCGGAGCCACTCCAGAGCCAAGAATAATTTCTCTCGCAATATTCCAATCAGAAGAGTGGTTCATCACGCCACCGAAGGCAGAATCGCCAATCAGCTTATTCTGCAGTTTAAACTTTTCCACTAGCGCCTTTAGAACAGCTGTGAGCATTTCTTGGTTGCTGGCATCAGAATAGTTTGTTCCCACTCGACAAAAGGGAATTCTTACTCCACCTGCGATCACTACTTTTTTCATATGCAACCTCGCTATTGAATCGGCTCATAGTTGGCCTTGATGGCCTCAAATGCCGCAGCTACAAGACTATCTCGGCTTTCACGGTCCGTCATTAGTAATTCTGGTAATATGCGTACGCGGATCTTTACTGATTTCAAGAGAATGAGTTTAAAGAAGTGGGGGGCGAAGCTCATATCGCCGTACCAGCAGAGCAGATCACGATTTCCTGTATTTACTTTTTTGCCTTCAATTTCTTGGTACTGAATTGTGATGGGTAAAATACTTTTCTTCGCATCCATTGCGGCGGTGATCAATCCACGTTTGAAGGGAAGAATACCAGTTCCATTCGTGGATGTTCCTTCTGGAAAAATGGCAATATCAAAGCCATCTAGCAGGGCTTGAGCTAGCTGGGCCACTTCTCCCCTTAGGTTCTCTTTAGAGCGCCTTTCTGTATAAAGGCATCCGCCGAGTTCCGTTAGCAATCCAAGCACAGGCACCTGCTTCATTTCCATGGAAGTGACGAAGCAAACTGGCCGTAGACTCGCCAAAATAAGGGCGTCTAAATAGGACATGTGATTCGCTAGCCATAGATAATTTTCATTCACGCGTAGACGTTCAGGATTTTCTATAACCAACTCAACGTGGAGCAAATGAAAGAAGCGTCTGGAGAAATTAGTGGCTTTCCGGAGGAAAAAGCGTCGCCGTGTTTGTTCATCGCGGATCAATAGTTTAGCCACGAGAGTGAGGCAAACATGATTGATGAGCAGAAGAACTACAATGACAGCGCGGAGCAATCTCATTTTCTTTTTAGCGAAAGAGTTAACTGAAAATTCGCCACTCGTTCTACGCTATCTTTATGATGAACAATAGCGTAGGCGTTCACGGGAATATTAATGCGAGATCCTGATTCTACGAGCTTTGCTACTTCAGCAGAAATTTTTTCACCTTCTTCGCAAATAAAATACACATGTTTTTCAGGGCGACGCAGGAAATCCGCATGAAATTCCTTAAAGCTCAAGTGTACTTTTTTTTCTCCTGCTTGCTCCATGATATGAAGCCCGAGTAGACCAACTGCACAATCAGCACCGATCGCAAGCGCCCCAAAATACATAGAGCCGAGATGATTTTTGCTTCTCTTCGTAAGCGCTATCTTAATTTCTGATCGCTTCTCATTCAATTCGATCACGGTAGGAGAAACAAAAAATAACAGGGGAATATTAAGGAGACCAAATCCGCGGAGTCGCCAAGTGGCAACAAGACTGCTGAGTTTCATATTTTTTCCCTCCAGATTTTGTGGGCCCAGAGTAGCCAGCCGAGCATAAAGCTCAATCCTCCAAAGGGAGTGATCGCGCCTAAGCCGCGCAGGCCAGTGAGGGCTAGTAGGTATAAGCTTCCAGAAAAAAAAGCGATGCCGAAGTAGAAAGCAATCGCAATATTACGAACATTTCTTTCTGAGTTAGTTTCTGCCCAAATGCCAAGGCTCAGCAGGGCGAGGCCATGGTAGAATTGGTATTGTGCGGCTAAATGAAAATCCTCCATGAGATGAGCATCCGTGATCACAGATTTCAATCCATGGGCACCAAAGGCGCCGAGTAAAATGGCGAAAAAAGTAAAAAGTGTTCCAGAGAGAATCACCGTTTTACTTTTCATTTAGGATTTCTCGTGAAGGATTGCATGAAGAAGCCATCACTCGTATGAGGACCAAGGAATCCACCTTCGCCAGCTTTAAATTCTGGATTGGCCTCGAGAAAGCGCGCCACCATATTGATGGTTTCGGATTTTCTGAAAGTGCACACGCCATAGACAAGCCGCCCCCCTGGCTTCACGAGCGGAGCATAGTTATTTAAGATCGTAAATTGCAGCTCAGGCATGCGCTCACGAGTGTCTTGGTCTTGGCGCCATTTGATATCTGGGTTTCGGCGTAACACACCCCAGCCAGAGCAAGGAGCATCCACGAGCACGAGATCCGCTTTGCCTAAGAATTTTTTTACAACCACGCTTTCTTCACCCGGTTTTACGGGCACGGTTTTGATATTGTTTACGCCCGCTCTTTTCGCGCGTTGGCGGAGCGACAAGAGTTTACGCTCAGAAATATCATAGGAGAAAACTTGTCCGCGGCCACGCAGGGCATCCGCCATCGCAAGACTCTTACCACCGGCGCCAGCGCAGGCATCGATCACATTAAAATTAGAAGTGATGGTGGGAAGCTCGAAGCCCTTCTCCAAGGGAATAAATTTTCCAGGCGCCTTGTGTAGAAATTTCGCGAAATGACTTGGCCAAAGCGCGAAGAGCGACATGATTTGGGAGCCTTCATCTTGAATCTCGAACCAACCATTTTTATGCGCTTCGGTTTGCAGCACTCCTGCATAGCTTGCAATGGTGATCCCCACCGGGGAGAGTTTAGAGAGTTTCGCACGATCCCGATCCATCACGCCGCTATCATTGAGCGAGGATAGCACATCGAGAATAGGTTGTTGACGGGTAACTCGGAGGCTTAAGGGCGCATCATCGGCGAGGGCGCGGGCTAGGTTAGAGGCAATAATGTGCCCATACTCTCCACGCCATTCGTGCATAAGTTCTGGCGGAAAATCCGTATCGAAGGATTTGGCACCACGTTTGAAATCGGGGTCTTGCTTCCAGGTTTTGAAGAGGCGCTCTGCCATGGCGCGGGCAGTTGGCCAATCGGCGAGCTCGTCTTGCGTAAGGCCCCATGGTTCTCCTTCAGAAAGCCGAAAACCAAGATAGTGAGCAATCGAATTCGGACGCTGCAAGATCACGCGGGTGATCTCTGCCAGCGGCGCCTTCATCGAGGGAGGTGCTTTGCTTATCGCAGAATCTAAGTGCACGGGGCTGGTGAAGAGTTTGGTCCACAAAATATCGAAGTGCTCCACGAAGACAGCCTTCACAGGATTTAATTTAAGAGGTTTTTTTTGCATCTTCTTCTTCTTCCAATTCTTCTTCTTTGCGCTGGGACCAAATCATTTTCAGGGCCGCTAAAATCACAAATCCTATGATCGTACCAACGATGCCAAATTGCACGCGCTTGATGATGCGGATCACTTGGTCCACTTCATAGCCGAAATGGTAAACAAGGTAAACAATTGTGGGGATACTAATCGTAGCTGCTAGGCCATCAAAAAAGAGAAAAACGCGGAAGGGCAAGTGCAAGGTGCCGGCAGTGAAGAAAATCGGAGCTCTTAATCCCGGCATAAATCGAGCGGCAAAGATTACCTTAAACCCTTGGGCATGGAGTTTGTGGCGCACCACGCGTTGGCGCTTAGAGGGAAGTAGGCGGCGAACAAAGGGATGGCGACGAATCTTGCGTCCGAAAAAAGACCCAAGGGTGAAAACTGCGGTATCCCCGAAGAGTACTCCACAAAAGCAGATCGGGATCATGAGGCGCACATCCGTGGTTTTGTAGTACGACATCATGCCCGCAGCGAAGAGAATGATATCCTCAGGCATGGGTAGACCTAGACCGCAGGCGAGCAGCAAGCTGAAGATCAGGGCATAAGGAGTGGGCCCTGAAAAATTCATGATAAAATCTAGGAGGCTATTGGAGTTCACGAGCCGTGCATCTTACTCGAAACTGAGCTCACTCCCTAGTATTTTGCCGCTCATGCGGTGCATTATTGCGGCATTTCTTGCGCCACAGCAAGGATCGGAATACATAGCTCGATATGGCATATTTCCTTGATATTCAGGCTCCCCCAACTTTGCAGCGTACGCAGCGCGATTTGCTGGTGAGTTTCATGCTTCAGGTGGCAAAACGCTTCTCTTTTTTGGGCCTGCAGGAATGGGAATTATTGCTCGAAAAAAAGGAAAAGGTGCTCGGCATCGCTACCGAGTTCTATGATCTCACCAAGGGAAAAGCGCTTGAAAATAAGTTCACGATCTTTTTTGCCTCTAAAAAGGACACCACTGATTTTCGCCGGCTGCTAGAAGCCTTGGTCGATGGCTTGGAGTTTGGCGAAGCACAGAAACAAAAAAAGCAAGATTGGATGCGCGTGTGGCGTAGCCATTTCAAGCCGCTCTCCCTTTCCAAGGGAAAAATTTGGATTTACCCTGCTTGGATAAAAATTCCAGAATCGAAAAAGAAAAAACTAGTGATAAGGATTCATCCAGGACAAGCCTTTGGCACCGGCAATCACGGCACTACGAGTTTATGTCTTGAAGCATTTTTGCGGAATGCAGCTGCGTTACCAAAAAATAACATTCGCCTACTAGATTTTGGCGCGGGAACGGGAATTTTGGCCATCGCCGCGGAGAAGTGGGCAAAAAAGAACGCTCGGAGCATGAAAAGTATTGCGGTGGAGATCGATCCTGTAGCGCGTGGACAAGCCAAGATTAATGCCAAGCTGAATGGCGTGAAGCTGCAGATCGCAGCAAAACAAAAGAAGTCTGATAGCTTTGATTTGATCTTTGCCAATGTGCTGGCTCCAGTTTTGCTAGAGAAGAGAGATGAGTTGTTGGGATCGCTTGCACCAAAGGGAATTCTGCTACTTTCTGGCATCCTTTGGAAAGAAGCGACGGCATTTCAGAAAAGCTTTGGAGTACCAGATGGGTATAGAGCGAAGCGAGTGCGAAATGGAGATTGGGCTTTAGTGGAAGTTCAA
>CAIPTA010000160.1 GCA_903867855.1 Oligoflexia bacterium
AAACTAATTCTTCAGCCGGTACAAGATCTCACTATCGAAGATCGAGAGAGTCGCACTCAATATCAATTTACCCTTGAGGACGCTAATGCTGCCGAATTAAATGAGTACTATATAAGAGCTTTTTTGACCATATTGACCAGGAGCAATATAGGTCGATTTTATGTTTAAATGGTAATTTACCTAAAGCTAATTTCTTTAAGCAGTTAAAATTACCAATTATTGCTGCCGACGGAGCTGCTAATTATTTAAAAAAAAACAACATAAAGCCAGAATTTATTATTGGCGATTTAGATAGTATAAAGCAAAAAGATTTTAGCCAATTTAAGCTTTTATATAGGCCTGATCAAAATTTTTCTGATTTTCAAAAATCTTTGATTTTCCTCGAGCAAAATAAGTTGTGCCCAGCAATAATTTTAGGGATTGGCGGTGGCTATATTGACCATATTTTAAATAATATAAATATATTTTTAACTAGTGGCTCGATCTTTTTTGATCCACCGATTATTGGCTGTATTATTGGTCCTGGCCAAAGACGGTCATTCTATCTGCCAATATCTAGTAAAGTTTCTATTATCGGAGCCCCAAAGGCTAGTATTTCAACTAGCGGCTTAAAATGGGATTTGAATAATCAGTCGCTAGAATTTTTTGGTAATAATTCTTGTTTTAACCGAACAATAAATGACAACCCAGCTATAATTAACCACCAAGGCACAGCGCTGGTCATGATCTGTCTAGAAAATATTACTGATGCCTCCAGCTATAAGATAGATCAATCTTGATAATTACTAGTTGTGCCGCTTAAATAACATATATCTTCTTCAGGAAGTTGATAAAGTTCACTTTGATAATCTTCCGGTTTACAAATTGCTGAGTGATACCAAAATTTAACTAGATTTTCGTCTGTCAGAAAGGTGATATTAAATCAACTTTTTCTAGCTGTTTATCCTATGTGGAACGGGCTTTGCTTTGTTGCTCACCAAAGGGGTAAAAAGGATGAAAAGAGTCTTAGGATATAGGTATCTGGCGGCGCTTATTCTCTTTTCGAGCCCGGTGCAAGCCTCGACAATGAAAATAGGCGAGCAAATCAGCCTTCCCATTGTGGAAGGCACTCGTTTTAGCGTTGGAAACCCCGAAATCATTCAGGTAAAAAGCACGCAATTGCAGGGCGGCGAGCTGCTACTTTTGGTCAAGGCTAAGGCCATTGGCTATTCGGATGTCTTGCTATTCCCACCGAGTGGAAAGCAGCAGCAGTTGAGCTTTCAGGTTTCAAGCCAGGGAGCTAGCCCCATGTCGGCGGGTTCCCACGATGCTGCCAAGCACTTTAGTGAATCTGAATTAACTCACCTGGTCAATCAGCTGAATCTCCGCTTAGAAAAAGCCCAACTGAGTACGATTCGTGCCCGAGCGCTGGGAGGATTGGCTATTCTCGAGGGAAAATCGAATACGAAGGACGAGAAGGAGTTAGCCGAACTCCTAGGGAAAGAATTGATCCCCTCGATTCACTCCTATGTGCAAAATCCTTTCGATGCCAAAGAAACGTTACGCTTCAAGGTTCAGATCCTTGAGCTCGTGAAGACGAAAGAAGATAAAACAGGGCTAGAGTGGAGCGAAGATATTCCGGGAATTTTGCAGCTCCACCAAGGACTATTGAAGGCAAATATTTCTCTTGATGCTAGCCTACATGCCCTGGCGCGAACCGGATTAGTGAAGATTCTTTCCGAGCCACATATCGCATTGAATGCAGAAGGTGTAGCAGAATTGAAAGTGGGGGGAGAAATCCCGATCAGCCTGAAGTCGCTACATTTTTCCTATGTTCAGTGGAAGCCCTATGGCTTGAATTTGCAGTTATCCGTGCCGGGAGTGATGGAGACAAAGGCTCGCACGAATATTCGCGTGGAGTTGACCACTCTGGACGCTGCCAACGGCCAGGATGGTGTGCCTGCCACCAAGCTAAATCAGCTCGAAACAGTGATTGATCTCCCTTTTGATAAACCAATTTTTTTGTCTGGACTCATGCAGGATCAAACTGACGAGGAGGTAAAAGGCCTAGCGGGGCTCAGCAGTATTCCGATCCTGGGAGCCCTATTTCGATCGAAAGATTTTCAGCAACGAAAATCAGAATTGGTGATCGCCCTCACTGCACAGAAAGTAAGCTACTAATGGAAAATCTTGGTAGCTACCTCGATCAGCTTCACGGAAGAGCCGCGAGGGATAATCTCAGTGAGGAATTGATTCAAAAAATAATTGATGAGGACATTTCCGGTGAATTGCGGAAAAAAGTTTTGGAAGAATACTTTGGGCACGGTCCGCTAGAAGTGTTTTTTCGCGATCCAGCCATCACTGAAATACTCGTGAATGGGCCGAGTGAAATCTGGGTGGAGCGGAATGGCAGATTAGAAAAAACGGATGCAGCTTTTCTTGCTGCTAGCTCCTTAGAGCGCTATTCGCGAAGGCTCCTCCTCGGCGCAGGCAGAAGGGTGGATCGAAAAAATCCATTTGCCGATGCGCGCCTTGCGGATGGTTCTAGGCTTTGTGTGGCCATCGAGCCCGCTGTTAGAAATGGTATGCACCTAGCAATTAGAAAATTCCAAAAAGAAAGGCATAGCCTAGACGCTCTAGAAAAATCAGGTTCCATCAGCGCAAAAGCGCGGCATCAGCTAGAAGAATTTGTGCGCTCGGGAAAAAATATTTTCGTGTGTGGCGGCACAGGTAGCGGCAAAACAACCTTGTTAAATGCACTCGCCAGCCTGGTGCCACCGAACGAAAGAATTTTAACTCTAGAGGATATCACCGAGCTACAAATTGCTCATCCACATGTGGTTCAGCTAGAGGCGCGGCCGCCCAATACAGAGGGGGAGGGGGAGATCGATATTCGTTCTCTCCTTTGTCGCGCCCTGCGAATGCGCCCGGATCGCCTTATCGTGGGTGAGTGCAGGGGCAGAGAGGCCTTGGATCTACTGCAAGCTCTTAATACTGGTCACCGAGGATCCATGGGAACCATTCACGCAAATTCAGCCCGCGAAGCACTCTCTCGATTAGAGGTGCTCAGTCTGATGGAAGCAAAAAATCTAAATCCGGAATCTATCCGTCAATATATTGCCTCTGCGGTGCAGGTGATCGTCTATCTGGAGCGAAAAAATGGTGCGCGTGCGGTGCAATCAATGCATGAAGTGCGCGGCGTGCAGGATGGAATTTATTTATTGAAAAGCTGCGAGCTATGAGGGAGGTGCGAACTGGCGGCGATGGCCTCTCCTGGACTTCTCGAAATAAAAAATATATGTGGCGCCGATTAGATTTTCTAGTTGGCCATGAATTCGCCGAGGATTATCTCACCCACAAAATGTTCTTATGGAAAATTGCAACTGAACTTGGATTTCCTGCGCCAGATCTGGTTCGTCACCGCAATGGATCTTATTTTTCGAGGCAGCCTTGGATCAAGGCGAGCGAGGCTACTCCCTCTTTGTGGCATATCTACAATAGCATTTTACAGTTGGAAAGCTTGGCTCAAAAAGGTTTGGCGCACGGAGATCTTTCTCCGGAGCACCTTGTGGTCAGTGGCAAGAATGTATGCTGGATCGACTGGATGGCTTGCACTATTCTTGGGGGGATTGGCTATAGGGGGAAGCAGTACTATATTTCACCCGAGCGTGATGTTTCCGGCGTGGTGACGGAGAGCTCTGAAATTTTTGCTTTGGGAAAAATTCTTCAGGATTGGGTGACGGTAGATCCCCGCCTGACCTCGATTGCGGAGAGGGCGACAGCGCAGGATCAGAAAAATCGCTATTCGAGTTTTGCAGTGATGCGAGCGGATCTATCTTTGCTGCTAGAGCATTCGCCCGTTTAATCAGCTCTTTGTCTTTAACAAAACTTAGTAAACCAAAAAAATTACGAAGGTGAGTGCGAGCCAATAGGGGCGCCTCTACTTGATACGCGTAGGCCATGAGATATTCATGCTTAGCCGCGGCGGCCTCCGATTTTTTCATGGGTTCCGAAAGGGGCGGATTATTGATCGGATATCCCATCGGTGTGGCCACTCGCCAGGCTGAAAGTAGAAAGAGAATGGCGAATTGAATGGGTAAATGTTTCAGCATTAAAAACCCTCAAGAAATGGAACCATTAAACTAAAGCTCATTAGAAGCGAGGCAAAAAAGAAGCAGGCAAAGAGCGGCGCGAGCAGCTGTGAAGGCAGTTTTTGTGCGAGTTCCTCCCACCTACATTCTTTTTGATTCTGGAGCTCTTGGAGAAAGAGAAATATTTCTTCGCGCATGGGAGAGCCACTTTCTTCTGCTTTGCGAAGTAGATCTCGAATGCTTGTCCAGATGGAGTTTGGTGAAGGTGCGTTTACATCAAGAATGAAGGCACGGAACCTAGAGGAGATGGGCAGCTTTTGTGCGGCTGAAATTTTTGAATCATTTATGTCGCGTCCGGAGCCCACCATCACGATGAGATCTAGGAGAAATTCTGGTAATTGTTCTTCGCATTCTCTAATGAGCGGGTCTCGCGCGTTAATATTTCTGTTCATGATCGAGCGCATCCAGCGGAATCCGACCAAGCAGAGCAGAAAAGCAAAGGACCAAACCAGCCAACACAAAACATTATTTACTAGAGAATGGGCAAGTTCATTGTCGATGAAAAAAAAGCTACCCAGTAAAATCCAGGGAATAAAGGCGAGGATTATAGATTGGATTCTTGCGCCTAAGGTTAAGGCGCGGAGCTTACGCCGATCCCTAACCTCGGCCATTTTGGCCTTTCGAATAAACTGAAGGGTAGCGACGCAGGGGGCTCCACTATGCATACTTGCCTGTAACAGCATGGAGATAGGATCAGATTCGGGGTTTTTCGCGAGGATGGAGCGAGACTTTCTGGCGCTATTTGTCTGACTGCTACATTTGCCTCTGGAACTGAGTGCGGATTCGAGGCTTTCGCCAGAACGTAAGGATAGAAGTAGGTATTGCAGCCATTCAATTTCTTGCTGCAGATTGCGTTCGATTTTACTGTTCTTGCTGAATCGAGCTTTGAGATTTTGCCATTGGCGAAAGAAAAAAACATCTATCCGTGTTCGTTCCCAAAGGATTAGGGCGAATATCAGCAAAAACAGCGCACATAAAATATATTTTAGCTGCATAATAGAATCTCCCAATTGCAAAATCGTGGCCCGATTCCGGGTGCGCCTAAGTGAGCTATTTCTTTTCTGTGGCATAAAATAGGAAAGAAAATAGACTAGAGGGAAAGAGATTTTACCTATGAAAAAAGTGCTAAAACCGAAAACCAGTCATGAAGTTCTTCCTTCTTTTGGCAAGGCGAAAGTACATCGATTTGTGCTTCCCAATGGCCTTCGACTCTTCGTTCAGGAGTCTAAATTGGCTCCCATTTTCTCCTACCAAACTTGGTACGATGTGGGATCCCGCGATGAGGAGCCGGGCCTATCTGGCATCGCCCACCTTTTTGAACACATGATGTTTAAAGAAACCAAAAATATGCGTCAGGGTGTTTTCGATAAAACAATGGAATCGAACGGTGCCCGCGATTTGAACGCTTTTACGAGCACAGACTATACCGCTTATGTCCAGAGTCTACCGATCGAGGCACTAGATTTGGTTGCAAAGCTAGAGTCGGAGCGTATGTGCCACCTTCTGCTCACGAAAAAGCAATTTGAATCAGAGCGCGAAGTTGTTCATAACGAGCGTCGCCAGCGAAATGAAAATAATCCTGAGGGGCAAATGTTCGAGGAGCTGCAAAAGCTTGCGTTTAAGGTGCACCCCTACGGACGCCCAGTGATTGGTTTCGAAGAAGATCTCAATCGAATGACCACTGCTGATTGTGAAAAATTTTATGGCGAGTTCTATACGCCGAACAATGCGGTTATCTCTGTGGTTGGCGATGTGAAGCCCGAAAAGGTATTGGCTATTATCACGAAGCACTATGGAAAAGTGGCGCCCTCCAAAATTACGCGACCAGAAATTCAAGTAGAGCCAGAGCAAAGGGAAGAAAAAGTGCTCAATATGTCGCTCAATGTGCAAGTGGAAAAGGCCTATATGGCCTATAAAATTCCGATTGCCGATCATCCAGATCAAACGCCAATTTCTGTGCTTGCGGCGATTCTTTCCACGGGTCGCAGTTCGCGTCTATACCGTGCCTTGGTAGACAAAGGCGTAACGATTGACATCGGAGCTGGCGCAAATCCAGGCAAAGACGCCGGACTTTTCTACGTTACTTTTTCAGCTCAGGCCGGGAAAAAAGCTTCTGATGCCATCAAGGCCATCGACGATGAGTTTGCTACGATTATGAATAAGCCCATCAGTGAAGAAGAATTACGCCGAGCCAAGAACAAGCTACAGACAGAATTCTTCATGGGCCTAGGCACGAATTCCGCGCGGGCAAATTTTGTGGCACAAAATGAAATTGTGTTGGGTGATTATAAAAAAGCGGTGCGCGCTCTCGAAGAGTTGGAAGAAGTGACGGCGGAAGATGTGATGCGTGTGACGAAAAGTTACTTTCAAAAAACGAACCGTTCGATGGTGATTGGAAAGCCCGTATGAAAAAAGCGAAGCACAAACTCATTTTTTTACCCGATCCATCTTCTCCTCTTGTTTTCGTGGATTTTGCCTTAAGACACGGTTCCTTGGCGGATCCTGTGGGCAAAGAGGGTCTTGCTTCCGTTACCTTGAGCATGCTCTTGCGTGGCACAGTAAAGCAAAGTTCAGAGGATTTTCATCGCACTCTGGATGATCTGGGTGCCGAACTTCACTTGGGAAAACTAAAGGAATCCTTACGCGTGTATGGCGTAACGATGGGGAAAAATCTCCCCGAGTTTTTGGATCTCTTCGAAGAAATGATTACCTCGCCCCGCTTTGACGAGCTCGAATTTCGGAAAGTAAAAGACCAATTCAAGAGTGCGTTGATCGACGAACTGGGTTCCGATGAGGATATCGCTGAGCGACGCTTTCAAGAATACATGCTTTTTGGCAACGCCTACGGGCGAATCACCTCGGGCAGTTTGAAATCGCTCGAGAATATTGAATTAGAAGATGTGCGGAAGTTCCACGCGCAGTATTTCTGTGCAGAGGATGCTATTTTTTCCGCCACTGGATCTTTTGTGGAGGCGAAGCTAGCCAAGCGAGCGAAGCAACTGTTAGACCGTTTGCCCCAAAGAAATCATGCCGTAGTGACAGCGCCCGCCCCAGAGTTGCCAAAGGGAAGAAACCTGCTGCTCCTAGATAAACCGGGACGCACACAGGCTCAGCTCTATATTGGCGCGAGCGGAATCAGTTTTCGCGATGAAGATTATCTGCCCCTGATGATTGCTAACCATGTATTTGGTGGAGGCTCTTTTAGTGCACGTCTCATGCACGAAGTGAGAGAGAAGCGCGGCTGGAGCTATGGTTGTAATTCTTGGTATCGCGGTGGGAAAGTGCCCCTCTATATGGGCATGCAGGCAGTGCCGAGCAATAAGGATGCCGTAGGGGCGATGAAGCTTATGGTGAAGCTGTTTGAGAGCTATGCAAAAAAGGGAATCACGAAAAAAGAATTCGATTTTGCGAAGAAGAGTCTCTTAAATCAGAGCGCCTTTATGCAGGATACTTTGCGCAAGCGTCTGGACAATAAAATCACGGCGGAGCTACTTGGCTTGCCAATGAATTACTTCGATTCCTATGGGAAGCGCTTGAAGGCTGTTACCTATGCGAAAGTGCAAAAAGCGATCTCTCGCAAGGTGAATTCGAAGAACCTATTTATGCTAATGCTCACTACTGTTTCTGAGATTGAAAAAGATTTGCCGAGCTTGAAAGTGAAGGCAAAAGTGGTGAGAAAGTTCGATGAAGACGCGGTGAAGTTATTTTAGAAGTTTTTCAAATCCGCGCCTAGTTTTTTCTCTAAGTATTTTTACCGGCCGAATCCCGGATTCCGCGTATTGGTTGCTTATTCATTAAGTAATTGAAACTATTACAGTTAATTTTCTTCAGAATAGTGCGGATTTCTCGTGTTTGGCACTTCCCGCGCACGCAAAATAAGGCATACTATTTTATTACAGGGAGGGTCTCACAATGACCAAGGATAAGAAAAAATCCAATAG
>CAIPTA010000161.1 GCA_903867855.1 Oligoflexia bacterium
CCCAATACGAAATACCCAGTGATGTACCAGATAGTTTGCCCAATCATCTCGTGGGCGATCTTGGTGTGGCGGTATATAGCTCGGAAACTTCTTGCTCCTTGCGGAGGTGAACTAATAGTTTTAAAAAACGTTCTTTTACATCTGTGGTTTCTACAAAGGATTGTGCATCCATTCCACGAAGAGTAATGGCAAATGCCACGAGATCCGCGAGATTACTGCGTGTGGCGGTATTCATCATCGCAATCTTCATTTCTTCCGTGAAGAAGGGATTCGATTCCGAGAGTTGTTTCACTTGCAGAATCACAGCGCGAGCGAGCGCTTCAATTTCCGGATCTTTCGCGTTGAGATCTTCCACATAGTTCACGGTGGCGCAAAGGAAGGGCTCCGCTTGAATCACATTGGTGATTTCAAATCGCTGCACTCCATGCACGAGCAAATTCATGCTGCCATCGGGGAGCTGGATTTTTTTTAAAATACGCGCGCTCACGCCCTTGGCGTAGAGCTCATCGATATTGTATTGAAGCTCGGGAGCATCTCCCAATTCTTTGGGCGAGGGGAGCAATTTGAGTGGGGCTTTTGGTAGCAAGAGGCCAAGCGTTTGCTTTTCTGCGAGGGCGCGCTCTACCGCGAAAGTAGATTTTCCTCTCGGGATATTGAGAGAGGCCATGAGTCCTGGCAATACGGGCCCATTTTCCAAGGGAAGTAGGGGCAGAGGATTGGCGTGATTTGGTGGTAAAACTACAAGTTCGTTACTCATACACAAAACATGGCACTGATTTTTCCTTTGGCAAGGGCCGTGCTAAAGTCTGTTCCACTATGTGGTGGAATTTTCTCCGTACAATTCTTTTTCAATTCGATCCTGAATCGGCGCATCATTTCGGCGCCCGCGTTTTACAATTATTTGGCTGGGTGACCAAGGGAAAAATGCCACTTGCCTTGCATTCGCCTCGCAAGCGCTCCTATCAGCTTGGGGAATTTCCTTTGCATTCACCACTGGGCCTCGCTGCGGGCTTTGATAAGGATGGAAAATTAGCGCGTGGCATTAGCGCCTTGGGTTTTGGTTTCACGGAAGTGGGCACAGTTACGCCGCTGCCTCAGCCAGGAAATCCTTCGCCCCGTTTGTTTCGATTGCCCCATTCGCGTGCTCTCATTAATCGCTTCGGCTTTAATAGTGAGGGAGCTGTGCGGGTGGCGGAGCGTTTGCGTGCTTTGCGCGCGGAGGGTGGTCTGCCGATTCCGATGGGGATCAATTTGGGAAAAAACAAGGTAACTCCCATGGATAGAGCGGCAGAAGATTATGTGGCTGCCATGGAGCAGCTCTATGCTGTGGCTGACTATCTCGTGGTCAATATTAGCTCGCCGAATACTCCTGGCCTCACGAGCTTGCAGGAGGGAGATTCGCTCCCTGGACTATTAAGAAGTGTGCGGGAATGCCGGGATAGACTCGCAAAACAGGCCTCTGGTTCGCCTCGTCCGCTCTTCTTGAAGCTTTCCCCAGACCTCACTGATCCAGCCATGAAAGAGGCCGTGGAGCAGGCCATGAACGCGGGTTTTCTGGGGATCATAGCCACGAATACGAGTCGTCGCCGGGAACTCCCGGGCATCAGCGCTTTGGATCTTGGCATGCTTGGAGAAGAGGGGGGCTTAAGTGGGGCACCCCTTCGGGCCGAGGCCTTGGAGCGGATTAAGAAGCTGCGTTCCTGGATGCCGCGCGAGGCTTGTTTGATCTCAGCTGGGGGCCTGGGCGGGGCAGACGATGCGGAAGCTCGCCTTGAGGCAGGGGCGAATCTCTTGCAGGTCTATACGGAATTTGTCTATTCCGGCCCCGGCTATCCGCTAGACCTAGCGAAAAAGCTTTGAGTTTCTGGGGTCTAAATGCTAACTAAAGGGCTTCAGATTTTTTGGAGGTATTCATTTTATGTCACAAGTTTGCGAATTGACGGGGAAACGCCCGGCTTATGGAAACAAAGTAAGCCATTCGAATATTAAAACGCGCACCCGTTGGATGCCGAACCTAAAAGCGAAGAAGATCGAGATTCCAGAATTGAAGCTCACCTATTCTTTGCTTCTTTCTGCTCGTGCTTTCCGCACCATCGATAAGGCCGGCGGTATCACTGCTGCTTTGATGAATGCGAAAGACGAAGTGCTTTCTCCTCGCTTGCTAAAAGTGAAGCGTGCGATTCACCGTTCCCGCGTGAAAGCAACTGGCACTGCAAAAGTGGCTGCTCCTAAGCATGTTGCTGGTGCGAAAGCTGCCGCTCCTGCAAAAGTAGCTGCTCCTGCGAAGGCGGCAAAAGCTCCTGCAAAAGCAAAAGCGGCTCCGGCTGCGAAAGCCACCAAAGCGAAAAAATAGTTCTTCGCTTCGAAAAAAGAATGGCCTCAGTTGGAAACGACTGGGGCCATTCTTTTTTAATTTCTTCTGAGCTCTCGAATTAGAAAAAATAGCCAACTCAGTGGGCCGAGCAATAAGAGATAAAAAGTAGTTGGAAAGTAGTGCAATTTGACGTTCACCAAACCCTCATGAGCTGGAATTAAAAAAGCCATTGACCAATAGTTTGAACGAATTACAGGGAGTTTTCTTCCTTGAAATTCTGCTGACCAGTCGCTGGAATAGGTCGAATTGAAATGAACTAAGGTTGTTTCTTTATTTTCGGGAAGTTCAAAACTTACACTATTAAATTGCTCCTCCACCTTGTTGATTGGC
>CAIPTA010000162.1 GCA_903867855.1 Oligoflexia bacterium
CGCCCTGGGCTTGATCGGGTGGATCTATACCAAGGTGGAGGATAGCATGAAGCGCGTGTAGCTCATGCGATCCTGTAAAAATCTTATCTGGAAGGAGGTAAAAGGATTATGAGTTTCTCGCTTGACTTCACCCCATTGCTAACCACGGTATCCCACCTGGTCCCTGCCCTCTGGCAGATCTTTGTCATCCCATTGGGGTTCACCTTTGCCCTTGGCCTGATTGGCTGGATTTTATCTACGACCTTGGAGTGAATTCCTTTCTTGGCACTAGCCGTAGATATTTTGTAGAGGGTATGACGGCCGCTCCGCTCCTCAAAGCTTGGCTCACAAAGCTGGAAGAGCTTGGTGTGAAATTCCACTTTAATAAACATCTCCAAGCTTTCCAAAAGATGAATCTTGGTTTTGACTTGCAGTTTTCCGATGGCGATACAGCGAGCGGAGATGCTTTACTGCTGGCCCTTGGCGGCGGAAGCTATGAAGAGGATTTTCCATCCTGGGTGAAGCTTTTGCAGGGAATGGGAATTGAAGTTTCTGATTTGCGTGCGGCGAATTGTGGCTATGAGCTGATTGCATCGCCGGATTTTTATAAAGTGGCGGAAGGAAAAGCGATCAAGGGAGTGGTGCTCACTACTGCGCTTGGGGCAAAGTCTGGTGAGCTCATGATCACGCGTTATGGCCTGGAGGGAACTCCTGTGTATACGGTGGGAGTGAGTGGAGAGGCCCATCTTGATCTCAAGCCTGATATCGAAGTAGAGAAGCTAAAATCAAGATTGGCCGGTGGGAAAGGCGATACCTGGCAGCGAGTGCAGCGTAATGCGAAGCTATCACCAGGCGCTTTGGCGTTGGCAGAGTTTCTAGCTCCTCCAGGAGCTTGGCAAAACGATCAGGCAGCCGCTGAACTATTGAAGCATTTTCCGATTCAACTGGGGGCAGCACGGCCCATCGAAGAGGCAATATCCACTGCGGGCGGGGTGGTGTGGGAAAAGCTTGGGCCCGGTTTAAACTCGCTGGAAATGCCCGGATTATTCTTTGCCGGCGAGATGGTGGATTGGGATGCGCCTACAGGTGGCTTTTTGCTCACGGCCTGTGCGTCTACGGCAGCCGTTGCCGCCTCTGGTATTTTGGACTTCCTCGAAAAATCTCGCTAGGATAGAGGCCGATGGCCAAGAAAAAAACAAAAACTAGTTCAGCCGCAAAGTTTACATTGCCCACTTTTCGCTCTCCCCTGGCGGAGGGTGTGGATATTCGATTTAAGTCGGAAGTAGAGCATGCATTTTTTCTTCGTTGTTGTGAGCTATATCGAGTGCTCGATCTTTTGGAGCGCACTAAAGATAAAATGATTGAAACATACTCTAAGTATCGCAGTCGCACTCAATTTACCGAAACACTAACCTTCCGCTATTTTGATTCGGAAGAAGCGCTCGTGGCAAAGTTTGATCCGGAGTTAGCGGCGAGGATGTTCTTTCTGTTCAATTTTTTATACGAGCTGAGACTATCTCTCACCTATACAGATGAACTTCCCCATACAGTAAAAAAACAAATTGAAGACTCTCTACCCACCTTGCGTGAAGCCTGGAATTTTCTCAGAGATGAAGTGTCTGCTCGCTACAAGTGGAATTTTAAGCCGCTTGAGGATGAAAATCTTTTTCCAAATAATGAATAAGCTTCTTCCAGTTTTCATCGGAACTCTGCACTTCTAAGCCTACTTGGTTGGATTCTGATTTAATCCAAATGGCTTTCGCGATCACTTCTGTATCGCGCATCACGCCGATGGAAATATTCATCATAAACACTGTATTCACATCGAGGTTGGCTTCTGTTTCCACTTTTAGGCCCTTTGCTGAAACATCGAGCACGTGGAAGTGAACTTTTTTCTGATCGGGCAGAGTTAAAAATCCCTCACAGCACATATCAAAGCGTTTATGCTTCGGCAGCTTAAACGATTCTGGGCTCGCCTTTCGATCCGGCAGAATATTCATGTACTGCCCATAGTGGTAAATGTTTCTAAACGCCCGCAGCTCTAAATCATTTAGCCGAGAAAAAACAGAACTCCGCACATTGAAAAAATAATTTAAAAGATCAGGTGACATATGCTGGTGGTTTACTAAGAAAAATTTCTTTTCTGGGAAGGCAAATTCTACGTTGAACTCCACCTTAAGTGGCGGGTGATACTCTGTGATTTTAGGCACATCGATACCCATTAACACCCCATTTTTTTGAGCTTCTTTGGTGCTAATTCTTTTGAAGCCGAGATGTTCGCGATAAAAATCTTCGCATTCCGCAGGAATCTTCGTGATCATTTGTTCGTAGTGACAAAAGTTACTACTGAAGCTTATCGCATAATGCAGCAGGGCATTCATGATCTCTTCATGCTCTTCGTGATCGCCCACGATTGCGTAGCTACTTAGCTCGGCCATTCTTCCCGGATTTTCATTGCGGAAAGGCTCTAAATTATATTGTGCTTCTAGGGGAAGTCGAAAAAGACTTTCGCCGTAAATTACTAGCGCGCCTACCACCTTGCCATCCGCCTTTGCCACTATAGTGCTAGTGCTTGGCAGTGCATGAAACTTATTGAGCCAATTTCCCGATTCGGAGGCTTCAATATTTTCAAGTAGACTAAAGGCTGATTCAAATTCTTCTTTAGAATGCGCAAGTGCAATGCACAGATGCTTTATCGATGATTTCACGATGGTTCCCTTCCCCGAGTGTATAAATAAAATTATAGCTAATTTCGCGCAATGCGTCTATGGAAAACAGGTAAAATAACTCGAATGTTTCATAGTAAGAACAGCTACTTAGCGGCTTTTTTTTGGCGTGAATTTTGACTCTTAGAGAAGGGGAAAATTGAGTGTAAGCTTTATGTACAATGAGCAATATGAATAAAGATGACACCTACTGGGCTGTACTTAATGCGGCGATCGCGCTCGATTTTGCGAAGGGCCATCAGCGCTGGACGCTGAGCGAACTCTCTCGCAGCAGCAAAGTTACCCGTTCACTCATTTATTATTATTTCGGAAAATCCAAAGAAAATATTCTCACTGAAGCAGTAAAGCTTATGGGGGAAGAAGTTTTCGGATTGAATCCCGCGCGGAAGGATATGTGGACCAAGGGAGAAATCGCTGAATCTGTGGTGATAACCAGAAAGCTGCTGGAAAAAAGCCCGCATATCATGGCTTTCTATATGGTGCATCGAACTGCAGAAAGCGAAATTGGAAAATCTTTGCGAGAACTAGAATCGGAATACTTTAAAAAGTTAAAGCGCTTCTTCACGACTGCTACTGACACATCGATCGAAGCGCTTTACTGTTTGTTTCTCGGTCTTGTGATGGCACCCTCACTTTCAGAGGATGCCGCGAAGCAGGCCGTAGCGGCAGTCTTGCGACTCTCTACTCAGCCAACTTTTTCTAAATCGTCACCGCCATCATCTTCGTAGAAATCATTTTCATCGGCAGGAGTTTTGTCACCTGCGGCGGCAGCAGCTGCAGCCATCGCGATGCGACGTTTATCCAACCCATATTTTTCCACTTTCATGATGAGTCCGGCTCTGGAAATTCCGAGTTCTTTGGCTAGACGACTCTTATTCCAATTGGTGCGCTTCAAGCCTTCTTTGATCATTGTCTTTTCGAGTTCTTCGAGCGCATCTTTCAATTTGCCTGCCACGCGCACGCCTTGCACCTTGGTGTGTTCACCAAAGTCACGGATACGAGGGGAGAGCAAGTCAGCGGCAATCATTGGATCTTCGCTGGAGAGCACCAAGAGGCGTTCCATTTCGTTTTGCAATTCACGTACGTTACCTGGCCATCCGTAATCGAAAACTTTTTCCATCGCGCGCTTGGCAAGGCGTTTCTGCGGGATGCCTTTTTCTTGGCAACCTTTCGTAATGAAGTGCTCCACAAGAAGTGGAATATCTTCTTTACGATCACGAAGCGCTGGCACGTGCACGTTGATCACGTTGATACGATAGTAAAGATCTTCGCGGAACGTTCCATCTTCTACCATTTGTTTTAAGTCTTTGTTCGTAGCGGTGAGCACACGCACATCCACTTTGCGAGATTCCGTGGCACCTACAGGAAGGATAGTGCCTTCTTGCAGAACGCGCAGGAGCTTCACTTGCATGGTGGGCGACATATCCCCGATTTCGTCGAGGAAGATGGTGCCTTTATCGGCTGCTTCGAAAAGACCTTTTTTGTCTTTCACGGCACCAGTGAAGGCGCCCTTCACGTGACCGAAAAGTTCGCTATCCAAAAGGTTTTCGTTAAAGGCCGAGCAGTTCACGATGAGAACAGCTTTGTCTTTACGTGGGCTATTGAAGTGAATAGCTTTCGCGATCAATTCTTTACCTGTTCCGTTTTCTCCGGAGATCATCACAGTGGAATCGGATGTTTTAATTTTATCGAGCAGAGAGTAAACATCCTGCATCGGCTTCGATTTACCAATCATCGAATCGTAGCGATAGCGAGTGCCGAGTTCTTTATTCAAGGCATTGATGCGATCTTCACGAGTAGTGATTTCTTGGTGGAAGGTTTCGATCTCTTGGGAAACGAGTTGTACAAGCTCTTGCATGTAGCGCACGTTACCGTCACCAATTGCTTTTAAGCCTTCTACTGCTTTTTCTACATCATTCGCATTGATACCAAGAGCCACTACTGCTTTTTTCAGTGCTGTTTTATCTGCGCTAGTGAGTTCTGCTGGCAGAAAGGGCCAGGCCACTACAGCGCCGAGAAACTCATTATCAATTTTTACTTTCGCGAAGATGGCTTTGGTGTTTGGAAGTGGGCCATCCACGATATCGATCGATTTATCGTTGGTGGCAAACTTTCCGCACACTTGTGTTGTATAGTTTTCTAGAATTTCATGCCCGCCTGGAGATTGCAGCACAAGCTGACACAGAAGATTTTTCGTGTCGGATTTTTGTCCTTTTTTATGGTTATAGATAGTGCCGTGCCCATCTGAAATCAAGATCGCGGTATTAAACCAAGAGCTCAAGATTTCATCTAGTTTGCGGATCACGTGAATATGTTTTAGTTCTTCCCAATTAATCATAGTGGCTCCCCGCCTCTTCAAAAGAAGTGATTCGTCTAACCTTTCGACATTTGTTCGGAAGAACTTAATCAAAAAATGGAAAGGCTGGAGATTTCAGGGGCTTGGCCGCTATTTTAGCGCTGTTTTTCCTTTTTCTCGGCTTCTTTCACGGCAGCGTGATATTTTGAATCGAGTTTCTGGTAGGCATTTTCTTGAGCACTCAATACTTTTTTCAACTTATTGAGTGATTCTTGATTCTCTAAGCGGGATTTCGCTTGGGCATCTCGCTGTTTTTCCAATTCATCTAAGTCTTTTTGCACGCCGGCGGAATCCTTCTGAATGGAATCGATATTCTTTTGCCAGCTACCAAGGCGATCACCCATTTTGGAGAGATTATCCTCGGAGATGGTGATGCTTTCTTCGAGAGCCTTCTTGGCGGCTTTTAGGCTTGCCAGTTTACGTTCAACGCTATCAAGATCTTTATTTACCATGTCTAATTCATGGCGATCCTTTTCTAGGCTGCGCTCAAATTCGCGTTTGGCTGAGTTGGTTGAAGATAACTTCTGCTGATATTCGCTCAGAGAATCTTTGGTGTCTTTGTTCTCATCATTTTTCTTGTTGATCGCAGTGTCTAGCTCTTGAATATTCTTTTTCAGCTTCGAATCATTCGCCTCAAGATCCTGAATTTGCTTTTTCGCAAGATCTACTTTCTTTTGCGCTTCGTCCAAGTTCGCTTTGATCTCATCGAGCACAGGATCAGCAGCGTGGGCCTGAGGAGCGGCGATGGCAGCGAGCAGACATAGAGTGATAAAAGCATTTTTCATAATTCGTCCTTTCAAAACTATTTACGCAGACGATCCAGGTAAGACTGCATGGCAGGGTGAGACCAATTCTGCGCGCCCACAAACTTATTATCCACGACGAAGTCCTGATTGATAAGAAAAGTTTCGGGAAATTGTTGGCTACCATAGAGATTGGCAATCTCGCTCTTTGGATCGAGTACGATCACCATGAGGCTTTGCATGGCTTTCAGCTGGGGAAATTGAAAAAAGAAGCGATCCACCGCTCGCCAATCAGAATCCTCTGCCACGGTCACTACACTGTAGCCAAGTTTTCGCAGTGCTTCAGCTTGCTTGATCAACTCTGGTAGTTCACCGAGGCAGGGTCCGCACCAGGTGGCCCAAAAGTGAAGTAGCACTGGAGTTCCTTTTAGGCTGCTCAGTTGAAATTTTTGTTTGGCTAAAAGCTGGGTCGCATCCACTTGGAAGTCCTTGGCTGGAGTGCCCACACGGATCGCTTGTGGCGCCAGTTCTGGGTGGAAATATTGCTCCACTCGATCTCCAGCCACTTGCCATAAAAAATAGATTAAGCCCGACAAGACAACTAAAGGGATGAGTCTAAGTAGCGGTGATTTAAGCACTTTTTCTCCTGGATTTTAACGCGATGAACCTAGGTTTCTGCTCTTCCCTGCGTTAGGGTCATTGACCTGGTAACATATTTTTGTTCCAATTTACCAAGAGATTGGTTCTTCACCAATCTAGATAAGGTGGATAATTTTGGTCGGTAAAGAGGGGAAACTTCCTATAGCTAAGGGTATGATGGCGCGCGCGTTGCCACGTAGACACTCGGCCAATTTGGAACTTTTTCGATCACTCGAGCCTGAGCTCGATGCTTTGTACGATTTGCTCATGCAGGTTTTGGGTGATGAGGAAGCTAGCCAAGAATTATTGCAGCGCGTTCTGAAACGAGCTCGCAAGCAATACTCCAGTGAAAAGTATACACGCTACCTTCGTCTTTGGATTTTCCGAATTTGCACAGATATGGTGCAGCGCTACTATGCTCGATTTCTTTCGGAGATGCCGAATGACCGTGAAACCAGTTTTGCCTTCTTGAGCTTGGAAGAGAAGCTCGTGTTGGTATTGCATGATCGCGTGGGATTCTCCTATGAGGATACGGCCGCTTGCTTGCGAATCTCCGTGGGGCGCGCTGGTAGATCCATCACGTATGCTCGAGAAAAGCTTGCGAAGTTTCGTTTGGGGTTAGAGTGGCGAAGAGTTTCCGCTGCGGAAGATTGCCATCTCGATTCCTTGCTGGCTCGCGTAGAAGCCAATCGCGAACTTAATTTTAATGCTCAAGAGCCTTGCCTTAGCTGTGATCAATATCGCGAATTAGTGACGAAGAGTAGGGCCTGCATGTTGGCGCTTCCCACGTATCGCTTTTCTGAGATCGAGCGCAATGTAAGAGCGAATAAATTTCTTTCCATTTTCCGTAAACAAGAAGAATTTAGCTGGGCAAGCCTGCCGATGCACTGGAAGCTCGGTGCTGAAATTGCCGCGCTCGGCTTGATGGCCAGTATTGTGGTATTCTCAGTGCCCTGGTGCCTAGATCATATCAGCTTGCGAGCCTTGGCTGCCGGACACTTCGGCGACGTTGTGATGTTGAATGGGCGCGGTGGCGATGAAGAGCGTGAACTGCCCACGATCAATGCGGAACGTTTGCTCGCATCCACAGATTTAGCGGAGCAAGAAATGTCGGGCAAGGCGGAAGAAAAGGATGAGTTTGCCGATATTACTTTCCCTTCCGGTGATGCTTACGAGACTGGCGCTGCACCGCTAGCGCCCTCCAGACAAAGTGCGGCTGTTTTCCGTTTGATCGTGCAGAGTCCGAATCCCAGAGATTTGATCCCCGAGATGAAGCGCCTGTTTTCTGAAGAGAAGGTTCGTGAGCGGGAGAGCTCCGGACGCGTGATGCCAGGTGGCGTTTACTTTGATGGTGTAACGAGCGTAGGTTCTTATGCTGGGCTGTTGGGGCAAATTAAGAAGTTGGGAATCACAAAGACCTATTCCAATCCATCGAATGGACGCAGCCCCGACGAGCGCGCGCGCCTCATTGTGTGGATTCAGCAAATTTAATGTGCTCTTGGGCCCGCAGCGGGTGGCCAGATACCATCTAAAAATTCATTAAAGCTTGCGGTAGTCACAAAGTAGGATTCTTCTTCTACACCGTTCTTAACTTTATCGGCATGCAGTTGCTTATCAATGTTAGCATTTAGATTTTCCGCATATTTTTTTGCCGTTTCTTCTGAAACTCTGTCATTAAAGCCTAGGGATTTTTGATCGAAGCCACTCTTTAAGGCCAGCGTGCCATCTTTTTCGGTTTCTATTTGCGGTGCGGTCGCAGTCTTTTCTAATGTTTGAGCTTTATCTGCGAATACCTTCGCGGATTGAATTTTAGCGTCGCGATTGAAGGCCGCTGTATCGGTTTGGATCGCCCCGTTTTGTATAGCCGCTACATCCACCATTTTTCCAGCCACCGGATCGAATTCACTTTTCACTTGTACATAATTTTCTAATTTCGGTTTTGAATATTCATTTACGAACTCTCGATAGGATTCAAGGAAATCTTTCCCTAAAATTTCCTGCTCTTTCGATTTTCTCACGTCCACTTTTGCTTCACCAAAATCTGGATCGATATTGATTTTGAAAACTTGCCTCGGAGAGCCGTATTCTAATTTCGCTTCACCATCTTTTGGCACTCCATGTCCCGCCAATGTTTCTAAATTTTTTGCATTAGTGGCGTTTTTAATCACCATCGCCTCGGCTTCTTTGTTTAAGTTATAGTGAATAAGTGCCTTGAAAACATCGGCCTCACTGCACTTATCTTGGTTGTTCACGCAATCCGTTACTTTGGCACCCGTTTTTTGATAGTCAAAGCTTAGGTTTTTGTTCTGGTTCATGTATAAACCAAAGGCTGAAGCAACCTCTGAGGCCGTTCTGAAGGCATCTGCCTGGCCACGCATACCAAGATATTCTGTGCTGGGAGCTGTCGGTGCTGCAATTGCATTACTAGCGAAATTGCAAGCGAAGCATAAAGCTAAAATAGATTTTGTTTTAGTGAGGCTTCGCATACTTCTATTTTACCCTGTTTTTGCCTTGCGCTGAAGCGGGAATTAGCCTGTCTATCCAAGAAATAATGTCTATAAGATCGACAGCTAATTTTTCGGGTCAAGCCACTCGCGGAGGCCTTCGCCTAAAAGATTAAAGCTTAGCACGGCCAGCATCACCGCAAAGCCCGGGAAGCTTGCTACATGCGGCGCTTCAACCAATACCTGCTTGCCAGCGCTTAGGAGTGAGCCCCAGCTCGGGGTGCCTGGAGGCACTCCCACTCCGAGAAAGGAGAGGCTTGCTTCGGCCAAGATCATGCCCGCTAATCCGAACGTGGCAGAGACCATCAGCGTAGAAGTGATATTGGGCCAAAGGTGACGCACAATAATGCGCCAGGAATTTACACCGAGTGCCTTTGCCGCCTCTACATATTCTACTTGAATTAGGTTTTTAATTTCTCCACGTACGAGCCGCGCATACCCGGCCCAACCAGTGGCTACCAAGCAGAGAATTAAATTACCGTAGCCGGGGCGAAGTAAGCTCGCTAAAGCGATAGCCAAAATGATTCCTGGGAATGCGAAAATGATTTCCAGAAAACGCATAAGCGTAGCATCTATTTTTCCACCAAAAAAACCGGCGATACTCCCAAGCAGCAGGCCAATGCTCAAGCAAATCAGGGTGGCAGTTACGCCGATTCCGAGAGAGATCTTGGCGCCATACGCCAGAATGGCGAGAATATCGGTGCCATTGCTATCGCAACCCAGCCAGTGTGCAGCGTTCGGAGTTTGCAGACCATTTTGAAGCGCGA
>CAIPTA010000163.1 GCA_903867855.1 Oligoflexia bacterium
AGAACCTGCCGCAGGCAGACCATTTCCTGATGCAACGTGCTTCGCGCGGGGCGCTTGGGTTCGCCACTTTTGGCGTCCTTGCGGGAGGTCATCCGGTGTATGGAAAAAATGTATACGGCACCATTTTCTCGAGCCCCGTAAAAAATGAGAGCGGTAAGGTAATTGGAGCCATCATTAATATGGCTAACTCAGCTTGGCTGGAGAATGCCTTAGTATATACCTACAAAGGTGTAGCGGCGATGGGGCGCACTACGGCCGAGTTCACCATTCTAAATAAGGATGGTGTAGAAATAGCAGAATACGATCCTAGCACCTATAAAGATGGACACGCATACCGTCATGATCCTGAGAGCATATTGAAAACAAACTTGGTGAGCCAAGGCTTAGAGGCGGCAAAACTAGCGGTGAACGGAAAGTCTGGCTCTACAGAGGCAATTCATCCCACGAAAAAGATCCCCACCATGATCGGCTATAGCCCCATGAATACCGCCAAATTTCCAAACTCTATTGGTTGGTCGATTCTAGTTCGCGTGCCCACGGTAGACATGATGGGAAAACTCAATGACCAGATTCATCACTTTTATTTACTCGCAGGAATTGCCTGCTTCGCCGCATTACTAATGGGCATTTGGTTTGCAAAAAACTTAAGTCGCACCCTATCTGCGGTAGCCGCCGACCTAGAAAATGCGACCCTTAAAACAAAAACTCTCGGGGATGGACTTGCATCGGCGTCCAGTCAATTGGCGAGCTCCAGCCAAGAGCAGGCCGCAGCCGTGCAAGAATCAGTATCGGCCTTGCGTGAAGTTGGGAATATGATCACGAAGACAGCACAGAATGCCAAGCTATCGCTAAGCTCTGCCGAAGAGGCCGTTGGGCAAGCCGAAGATGGTCAAAAAGTAATGGATCGCCTAGAAGTGGCGATGAAATCAATCCACGACGCAAATTCTCAGTTACAGCAGATCACGGAAATCATTCATGCGATCTCTGGCAAAACGAACGTAATCAATGACATTGTTTTTAAAACCCAGTTACTTTCCTTTAATGCCTCCATCGAAGCGGCGAGAGCGGGGCAGCATGGCCGTGGTTTCTCCGTAGTGGCGGAAGAAGTTAGTAACTTGGCCGATGTGAGTGGCACGGCGGCTCGTGAGATTGATGGATTACTAGCCGAGAGTCATAAGAAAGTAAGAGAAACCTTAGAGCTGATTGCCTCCCGCGTAGTAGAAGCTGGCAGTGTTTCGGAACACGTAAAAAAAGCCTTCACGGGAATCTCAAGCAATAT
Organism: Oligoflexia bacterium; assembly: GCA_903867855.1. Taxonomy (GTDB): domain Bacteria; phylum Bdellovibrionota; class UBA1018; order CAIPTA01; family CAIPTA01; genus CAIPTA01. The sequence goes on from CAIPTA010000163.1 coordinate 1,280, forward strand.
CGTTGCGATTAATAATCAGATGAAGTCGATATCAGACGCCACTCAACATCAAGAATCAAGCATCCAACAAACAAATGCGGCGATGAAAGAAATGGAATCAGCAGCGCAGGAAAATAATAATGCCTCTTCAAACACGAATGCATCGGCTACAGAATTAAAATCGCAGAGTGAGCAATTGGCTAACTCTACGTCTAAACTCTGGATATTTGTGAATGGAAATAAATTGGCAAAAAATTCAGGAGCACCGAAACTAACGCTCGCGCCAGTCTCCACTGGGCAAGATGCAAAAGCGGCCTAAGCCTTTTTCACGAATTCTGATTTCAAGTTCATGGCGCCGATGCCATCAATTTTGCAAGAAATATCATGACCATCGTCTCCGTCCATCAAACGGATATTGCGCACCTTCGTGCCCACCTTCACCACGGAGGAGGATCCTTTCACTTTCAGATCCTTAATCACGGTAACGGAATCCCCATCTTGCAAAATATTCCCGTGCGCATCTCGGAACACTTTCTGCGCAGGGGCTGATTCCGTCTCCGCTGCCGCAACTAAACTACTCCATTCATGAGCGCATTCAGGGCAAATAAAAAGAGTGCCATCGAGATAAGTGAAGCTTGAACTGCATTTCGGACAATTAGGTAAATTCTGCATAAGTTGTGCGGCATGCTAACACCAAAGTTGACCACTTCGCAACGAAGGCAAACATATTGCCGCAATTCCATTGCAAGAAAATTATGATAATGATAATGGTTATCAAAATCATAGCACATGGAGATAATATGAAATCGCTTGCTCTGCTCTCATTACTTCTACCTATCCTAAGCGCCCCAGCTCACGCGGGCGAGGGCCTCTTTAGCAGAGCATACACCACGGAAACTGTCCCGGGCGGCCATTTTGAACTAGAACAAACTGCAAGGCTCCGCACCCAACGAGCATTCGGTTCCTATACTGCCATTGATTCCAAATCAGAATTTGAATACGGAATCACAGATGCCCTACAAGGCGCCCTATATGTAAACTCAGGCTATGTGCACGCGGTTAAGGCGTCCGACGATAATGATCAGCAAGGAGAAACAGGATTCGATCGCAACCAATACTCATTGGATAGCATCACGATGGAATTCCTCTATCGTGCGCTTAGCCCGGTTTCTGACCCAATCGGTCTCGCCTTCTATATCGAGCCTGGCTATATCTTCCACGATTTTCACAATGGCGACAAAGAATACAATGGATTTGAAAATGAGATGCGCGTGATCTTCCAGAAAAACTTCTTCGAAGACCAATTAATTCTTGTTTATAATCTCGTGGCAGAGTTTGAATTTTTTCGCTACAAGCCAAAAGACGCTCTTTTTACAGGAGAGTTCGATTTCAATAACGAGATTGGAGCTTCCTATCGCGTTGGATCAAACCTTTATGCTGGCCTTGAAGCCCGCAATCACAACGAGTTTGGCAACTTTTGGTCACACGATCATTCTCTTGTTTGGGTGGGCCCGGCAATTCATTATGGCGGTCCGAAATGGTGGGGAACGCTTGGAGTGCTTAAGCAAATTTACGGCAACCCAAATGGGCCAGACGGCCAAGGATCCTTTCAAGGCAATCACCTTTTTCTGCACTCCCATGAAGAATGGGAAATCACGGCCAAGATTGGCTTTCCATTTTAAAAGGAGCGCCCATGAAAAATATTTCTTCCATCGCTTTGCTTTTGAGTCCGGCAGTTTGCCTGCAGGCCCACGCAGAAATTTATATGACGGATACTCAAGCTGCTTCGCTGCTTTTCCCTCAGGAGAAACTCAGCCGAAAGCAACTTGAACTAACCCAAACAGAAGCCGACTCCATTGAGCAAAGTTCGGGAGAAAAAGTTCGCGCCAAACAACTTTCTCTCTTCGAATCCAACGTAAAGGGCAACCTCGTTTTTATTGATCAGGTGCTCGGAAAACATGAGTTCATTACCTATGCCCTGGGAATTAGCAATGGCAAGGTGGCTGGGATTGAAATTATTGAATACCGAGAGTCCTACGGACAAAAAGTGCGCGAGGAAGAATGGCGTAAACAATTTGTGGGCAAAGAGAAGAGTGCCAAATTTAAATTGAATGAGGATATCAAAAATATTAGTGGTGCCACACTTTCATCCGCCCACGTAACAGCAGGCGTAAAAAGGATTTTACATACCTATGAAAAAGTGCGAGCAAGAATATAAGCGGGTACGACCGTTAATGGGGAGTTTCTTCTCCGTTCAACTGCACGGCATTCATCAGGAAGCTGATCCATCTCTAGAAGCTGTGATTTCCAGGGCGTTTCGTTTGGCGGAAGAATTTCAAGATATTTTCTCCGTGCACTCACGTGCCTCCAATTTGAATGAGATAAACGCTGCCGATATTGGCGAGGCTGTATTCGTAAAAAAAGAGCTATTCTTTCTGTTGCAGCTAGCGCTTACGCTTTGGCGAAGCTCTGGTGCCTCCTTCAATCCCTTTTGTGGCGAAGAAATCTCTCTCGAGCTCCATCCCTTTGAATTTCAAGAAATCGAGGATCGCTATCTGCTTCGAAAACACATCCCAGTTCAAATTGATCTGAGCGGGATCGCGAAAGGACATATTGTAGATCGAGTGGTGGAATTCCTAAAGCGGGAGCTACCCCATGCGTCTGGAATAGTGAATGCTGGTGGCGATCTCAAGTTCTTTAATACGCTAAAACGCTGCACTACGCTGCGTCTCGGCAGCAGCCACAATCCAATCGTGCGAAATGTAGTGAGCACTGCGGAATGTGTGGCAAGCTCTTCGCCAAGTATAGCCGAGCAAGTTGAGCACTCTTCTACTCATTACTATCTCCCTCTGCGTGAAAATCTTACGGTAAATCACACCGCCGTTGTGATGTCGCACTGCTGTTGCCTAGCGGATAGCCTCACCAAGGTAGCCCTCTTTGGTACGAAAGAGGCAGTAGCGGCCTGTGCAGAAGAATTTCACTCACAAATCTATATTTTTTCTCCTGCTGGTGCGCTAGTAGAAAGCTATGGAGAGCCATGAAGCTACGCCCGGGGTTTAAATTAGTACTCTATGTGAGTTTAAGTTTGCTTTATTTTAGTGGTGCCTATGTATGGGCACGCGGCATGGCTCCAGATGCATCCAGGCTCACAGTTTCACTCCTCCATTTTCACTCTATCATCAGCCTTTGGTTTCTTATTCTCTTTGGTTATCTTTGGCACAGTCATATTCAGAAAGGCCTGAAGGCTCGTAAAAAAATGAAGAGTGGTATTAGCCTACTGCTCGTTTTTGCTATTCTGATCGCAACAGTGCCTGGGCTTTTCTACTTCACCGATGAACAGTGGCGTGTTTCCACCGCTGCACTGCATAGCTATCTGGGTCTATTTCTAATGCTTCCCTTCCTACTTCACCTGCTCGTGAAGAAGAACGCGCAGAGATCACAATAAGATCGCCATACTCCAGCATTGCGGCCCAGGCCCTTTATTGCTAATTTAGAAAATTATGAATAGCCCCTACCGAATCCTAGTGCACGGCGGAACCGATAATTTCCTATCCGAATCTCCTCGCAAACAAGTGGTGGAATTGGCCTTAGCAAGCGCTCACGCGATTCTTGCCCGAGGTGGACACAGCCTAGATGCGGTTGAAAAAGTGGTAGAAATTTTTGAAGATAGCGGCGTTTTCAATGCAGGTAAAGGATCCGCAACGAATTGCCATAGTATCGTGGAGCAAGATGCCTGCATTATGGACGGGGCCACTCTCGCGGCGAGTTCTGTTGGAGCCCTACAGCGGATTAAGAATCCAATCCGCGTTGCTAGAGTTTTACTGGAGCAAAAAAAGGCTGTGTTTCTTGTGGGTGAGGGTGCGCGCCAATTTGCCCTCGACCATAAACTCGCCACCACCGATAACTCTTACTATATTCCATCCATATGTTCCCAGGAGCCAGAAAATCACTTCGGCACGGTTGGGGCCGTCGCACTCGATCTAAATGGAAATCTCGCAGCGGCTACTTCGAGCGGCGGCATGCAGAATAAACCAGCTGGTCGCCTTGGTGATTCCCCGATTCCGGGTGCGGGCACCTATGCAGACAATGATAGCTGCGCTGTTTCTGCCACTGGCATGGGTGAAATGTTTATTCGAGCCACGGTAGCCTTTCGAGTTTCTTCCATCATGGCACTCACTCATGTTCCCCTAAAGCAAGCCGCGAAAATCGCGCTCGAGAAAGTGGCACAGCTAGGTGGCGTAGGTGGCCTCATCGCCATGGACAAAATGGGAGAGATCACAGTGCAAGGCAATGCTTTCTTGGAGGCGGCCTATATGGATGAAAAAAAACAAATTAGATTCATTAAAGCCTAACGGGCGTGAGTCTAATTTTTGGGAATACACCCACAGAAAAACCCAGACTATCTGTGGTTATATTTACAGGCTCTTCTTTTATTCCCATATCAATCCCACCAAGGATGGCAGCTTCCACTTCAAAAACGCCAAGTTGATCTTTTTGCTGAGGCCGCAGCCGCAAAAACTTCGTTGAACTCTTCATGCCTATACTCAGCAGATCATCATAGCGAACTTGAAAGTGGTTACGCAAACAAGCGGACTGCCCATGCTCCCCAATCAAGGTGAGCTGCGTGCGGAAAAGACAATAGATCGTATCCGATTTCTCATCTTGGGAGGCTTCGGCCAGCACAAAGTGCAAAAGATTTTCATCTCGCACACCATCGTATTTCCCACCGCTTGCTAAGGAAAAAGTTAAACTCGAGGGCTGCACACGCAAGTTGATGCCATGCTGATCGCTTACTTTTTTCAGGGCCGGATATTCGATAATTACTTTTTCCGCATAGCAAGTGGTTAGAATAATCTCGCGAAGATTGGGTCCCAACTGTACTACGCCAAATAATCTATCACTAAGCACTTCCCATTTATTTGGATCACTCGAATAGGGCGGATGATAAACGATAGATTGGTGGCCGGCCGTTACTTCAGCAGAGTGAGCCACAATAATCACTTCTTCATAAGAGCCTTCGAGACACTCTTTGATTACGTTGGCAGATCCAACCTTATAGTCAAAGCGAGGATTAGCGCGATCATAGCCCATGGCATCGAGCAGCTTCAGGGAAGATTCTTGTAACTGTTCGTTAAATCCCGCTTCCGTGATCATCGAAGCCACACAAGTTTTCTTTGGCAAAACCTGACTAGCCTCTTCTGCCTGAACAAGCTGGCAGAAGAGGATCGCAAAGACAATCAGCGAAGATAGATTTACTATTTTCATGCTATTCAGTTTGCACGCCAACGGTAGTGGCAAGATACGATGCCGTTAGATCGCTAACGCGAAGATTTTGTGCGATGAGGGAACGAATTTCGGAAGGATTTTTTCCACGCACATCGATCTTTACTTGTCCGCTGTTAGCATGAGCATCCAAGGCATTGATTTCTGAGCGAATGGCGCCAGCTTGGGCAGCGGTATAGATACCAAGGTCTACCTTTTCCCCTAAATCATCCATCTTCACTTGTGCAACAGAGGCAGCGATCTTATTTCCACTCTCGTCGAAAATAACACCGGTTACGATACCAGTGAGAGCAGCTACGGAATCCATGCCACTTTGCCATTTACCACTCGCCACTTCATAGCCCGTGATGCCGAAACCATATAAGGAGTAACCAAAACAAATGTAGCCCAGCACTGGAACGGCTCCAACAGTGGCAGCGCCTAAAAGAAGAGCGTGTGCCTTTGGAGTGGCCACTGGGCTCATTAGGAGGGAAAGTGCGGCGGCATAAATTGCAATTTTCTTTTTCATGGGAAATCTCCTTTGCGAGAACAATTTGAGTTGCAGCAATATACCACAAAAAAGTAGCGCAGCAAGGAAGTTTGATCCTTTATAAATACACCCTATTTAACTGTGAATAGTCTTATCGAATGTCAAAAACTTCGACAATTCAAATACTTCCAGATTCACCTTGCATGGGTAGGCGCTAGCCCCCATGATTTAGCTAGAACATGGTAAATCGGCAGAACTTAAGAAGAATCTTGGCTCTTTTCTTTGTGCTTTTGATTGGCGCAGAGTTTTATCGACATTTTTCCTTAGTATCTGTCTCCAATACATCGTTCACTCCTGAAAAGAGTAAAGCGGAGCAGATTCCCGCGAGCAAAGAGCTGAGCCGGGAAGAGATCAACAGTAACTTGATCGAAAGCATGCAAAGCTTTGTGCAAAATGATTTGCTTTGCAAGGCCCTCGAAAATCTTCCAGGAGAAAATTACTCTCGCCTGCTCCAAGTATTTACGAACCTTCATTTGCTATCCCCTGAATGGGAAGAACTAAGCACCGAGAACAACCCGCTCTCAGGAAAGCCCCCCCGTGCGCCAAAATCAGAGATTGCACGTTTTTTTTCAGCGCTCTTACTTTCCAATCAACTGGAGGGAATCAATACCCCTAAGCCAAATTACCCGAGGGCAGAAAAGATCCTTAAAAACCTCGCCCAAGAGTTTCCTGAAAATGCCGCTTATCCATTTTTCTTGCTTCCCATACAAGAAATGCTCGGGGCGCCTGAAGTAGAACTGGTTGCACTCGCGAAAGAAGCCTCTCAGGCCACTATTTTCGACACTCATTTTGCTAGTTTTGCGCGAGCGGTGCAGGAGGCCTCTTGGTTTAATGCTACTTCAAATTTCCTTGCTCAAATCATCCTCACCAGCCTACCAATTCCATCCACTCCAAATGCAAATCTCAGTTTTATGAAACTCGCGCGCTCGCATCAGCTATTGCCAGAAATTCATGCCATGGCCCTACTCCTGATGAAACAAGGATTGGAGAGCAAAGAGAGCCATCTAGCGTGGGGATATGTTCCGATCGAATATTCGGTGGGGAGAAGTAATTTAGCAAAAGGATATCCACCAATCGATCCCAATAGTTTTCCAAAATATTCTGATCTCCCAGCTGAAAAATCGCAACAGCTTCGCGTGGCAGAAAGTAGAGATAGTCCGATCTTAGAAATGCGCGGCTGTGAAGATGAAATGAAATTTCGAGATTGGTTCTCCGACGCTAAAAGTAATCGATAAAGCTATCTTAAGTATCCCCCTTATATTTTGGAAATTTTAACACGATCGCGCCAGGCTCCTGGGCAACTACCATTTTGTTAATCACGATATTGGCAGGGAGCGGAAATGAGCGCCTGAAACTAGAGCGAAACACACTTCCCGGAGAAACTTCCTTTTTCTCCTCTCCGGTGATCGTTAGATAGCCATTTTCCACACTTGTTTTCACGCTATTTCCATCCACAGCTCCAATTTTTGATATCGTAGTAAACAAAGTTGTTATCCTCATGCCTGCTAATATCCGCAATGCTGCCATCTCCAAAACGGCTGCCAAACCAAGAGTCAAAAGGATTTCCGCTTTTCCAATTTCTATCAGCTGACCTTCGGTTCAACTTTTCCCGAAATTTCCGCATCTCCTCAAAGGGATCTCCTTGGTGCAAAAAATCATCATCAAAGACTGCATCAAAGTTACTAAACATTTTATTTTGTTCTCGAACAATGGCCTCTAACTGCTTGTCTACACTATTTCCCTGCCTACCAAGCAGAGCAGCCACCATGCTTGGATTCAGTTTTAACAGCAATACAGTTACGATTACTCCCAGTGCCGCACCTGCGGCGGGCAATAAAAATAGTTCCTTCTTTTGCATTTTCGCCTCCTAAGAAGCCTGAGAGTCAAGGCTAGAACTCTTGAGAATCTTTCTACCCGATGGTTGAATGCAAAGACTGCTCCAGCGATCTAGCTTCCGCAGAATGCTAAGCTCCGCTTTATCTAAAGCGATGGGTGGAAACTTATGACTGCTCTCCACTACAAAAGGGCCGCTGCTTGAAGCGATTTCGATTTTGCAGTGAAAATTCTGATCACCAAATTCAAGAGAAATATTTATATTTGCATCTGCGGGAGCGTGATCTAGTATTCGATCAAGAGCTCTTTCTGCTTTATTTCTTAGATTTTCACTAGGCACAAAAGATTTATATTGGATATGTTCCATAATAAGTTTCCTCCTGAGTTAGTAAGTGAAATTTTTAGTACAAAGATAATCTACACTGGCCGCTGAAGAATCCACAGGCTCAATAGTAGAAAAAAAAGACCAATTGGATAAACTACTTCTAATCTAACTTTCTTATTCATTTTTACCTCCTACAGTAAATCCTTGCTGCCTCCTACTGAGCAAGGACAAGACCTGGATACTATAAAAATAATTTTTCTAATTATTTTGTCAAGGCACTAACTTCAATTTTTTTTAATCCGATTTCGGATGATGCTAATTCTCGAAAGAAACCTGCGATTTTCCTGGGGCAATTGATCGAAGGTGATGTTTTCCATTCCAGAAAATATCCAAGTTAAGCAGTTTTCCTGCGTCTCTTTCGTAGTAATCAACAGCAATATGTAGAGGATCGCTTTCCGATTTTCGCTCCATCGCCTCTATAGAGATTTTACCAGTTCCAATCCAAAGCCGCTTTATTCCATGATGATTCAAATTTGTAATATTCCAAAGCAAACGCTGATGAAGTGCATCCACATGAAAGCCTAAAATATTTTCAATCAAAAACTGTATCGGCCCGAGCCCAGACCAACCCACGAAATCCTTGCGCGCCCCAATCCACCACCAAATTAAGCCTCTTGCGGCCTGCTCTGGTTTATAGAATTCCCAAATTGTTCCAGTGTCTCGATATACGCTTAGGATATTTTGTAGATATTTTTTTGCCGCTTGTTTTTCTAGTAAAACAATATTGGGTAGCTCAGGATACTGTTCCAATGCTGCTAGGATCATTGCATTGCTTGGCGCCCACACTCCACCCTGCCAATAATGCCCATCCGGCGAATACTCTGGTTCGTCGGCAGCAAGAGAAGGCCAAATATTTTCTCGCCAAAATGTTTTTTCATCCTGAAGATGCGCCACTAAACGTGCCGCCTGTGCGCTACTAGGTATTCTCGCTAGCATGGGCCAAAAGCTAGCAGTGGTTTTGTGTTTAAGGAAATGTCCGGCATCGTCTACGTCGTAGTAGAATCCATCTTGCTCATCCCACATGAAGCGTTGAATTCTCGCTGCAATATCAGCAGCTCGTGCAGAAAAATTAGGAGCCTCCGCCGTTTTTCCAATCGTATTCGCGATTTCTGCAAGGCTCTGATACATAAGAACCATTTGAGCAGACATATCCACCCAGCCACTCCCCGTGCGCGGAGTATTATCCATGCCCGCGCCGAGACCAGTATTCCAATAAAGCTGGTGTTTGCTCTGAATGGAGTGACGATTATATTCTAGGTAATTCGCATAGGCCACAAGCGCTGGATATACTTTGGCAAAGCGTGAACTATCTCCGGTGAGGCGCGCATGCTGCAGCTCTGCCCACGCAAAGAGCGGAGGATTGATCGTGTTATTGATATCTCGATAAACATAATCGATACCAGTAGCCACCACAATTTCACGATCGATATAGCCATCACTATGTTGGCGAGAGTAGAAATTATCGAGCGATTCGATAGCGGGAAAGATCGCGTGCGCATAATCCGCAAAGGAAATCATGAATATACTATCCCATTGGAAAATATGATCGGAGAAAGCCGCATCCATATAATTAGAAACAAGGGGCGAGCCCTGTGGAGGCTGGCGAAAGTGGGAGAATGCCATTCGCCAAGTGGACCAATACATGTTCAATAAATCTTCTTGGCCGTCATAGATCGGCTCTGGCAGAAGATTCCGACTGGTTTCAAAACTAGGAATTGGCGCAGCAACATAAGTATGTTTATCGAAATAGACCCCCTGAGGGCCGCTTGGCGCTGGTCCGGCAGCGCAGAAAACAAGCGGACAAAGTAGCGCGAGGATGAACTGCCAGCTCATATTTTTGATTCCATACTTCGAATTTTAGCTATGCTTCGATGAGATCGACAATACAAATATACAAAAGTTTGAGTGTATTAGGGCGAACGCTCCGCTATATTTACCAATAGGAGCACGATTGCATTTTCAACATGAAATTTTAGGCGGTGTTTTAATAGGGGCTGGTTCTGCCATCCCGCTACTTTTTGAGGCAAGAATTGCCGGAATTAGTGGATACGCAGAAAGTGCGATGCGGCCGGGCTCCAAGCAGGGAAGAAACGCAGTTGTTTTTTTGCTAGGCCTGGTCCTATCAGGATTACTCTGGCGCCTGTTCGGCCAAACCCTGCCAGATCCACAACATAATTTAATCCCCCCCTACCCTTGGCCGATTGCCGGATTTCTCGTTGGTTTCGGTGCACGTCTCAGCGGCGGATGCACCAGTGGCCATGGGGTGTGTGGTCTAGGCCGAGCGTCTCCCCGCTCCCTTGTTGCAGTTATAGTCTTTATGTCCGTAGCTATGATCACCACTTTTATCTTGAGCGCGTGGCTATGAAGAATATCATCTATTTACTTTCAGGAATTATCTTTGGCCTCGGCCTTGCTCTCTCCGGCATGATCGATCCCTTAAAGGTGAAAGGCTTTCTCGCCGTTACAACACCAGCGTGGAATCCTGCGCTGATATTTGTGCTCGGATCGGCCGTAGTGGTTTATTTTATCGCTTTTCAGCTTCTACGTTTCCGCAAGAAAAGCCTCAATGGCGAGCCACTTCAAAATCCGAGTACACGCCCCCTATCTATCAAACTCCTCCTAGGAGCAGCCATTTTTGGCATTGGCTGGGGCCTGGTGGGAATTTGCCCCGGCCCCGCGATTGTGCACATGGCGTTTCTGGATAAAAATTTCGCGCTTTTTTTAGTCGCCATGTTCGCTGGCATTGAACTCAATGCCAGACTTCCCTTTACGCGATAGCTACTTCGAAACTACGACTCAACGCCCGATCACTGTACCTGCGCTTTGTATACTGGAACTTCATTTACAAATACTTCCACTATATCAGAGACACTAGGAGCAATGGCGGTCTTCTGCAGAACTAGTTGAATACTCTTTCCCTCTTTTATCGTGGCCACCGCAAATCCAGTTGGCTCAACCTGTTCTAGAGAATAGCGCACCACACTCACCAAAACTGGCGCCTTCGGTGCCGACGAAAACGTAACGAGTGCTTCATTGGTGGAAGAAATTGAAACGGATTCCACTTTCATGCCAAGTGTAGACGCACTCGGAATGGGCAAAGCCTTGCCCTTAAAAGTGCCAAGGCAAGTGAGTCGCAGCTGTGAATCGCAAACTTGCGCAATCAGCTCCAACGGAAAGCTATAACTTGTTCCATTGCCTTTGATATCAAGGCAGGAAGAGGAGGTAAAAAACTCCCCGTAGGAAAAATCGCCGAACTTATCCAAAGAACCAGCAAAGGTGGCCATCTTGAACGGAATTGTGCCGCCCATCGCGGCAATCGTCATTGCACCATCTGCACGAAAGGCATTTCCCACTTGTCGCCCTTTTAGAAGAAAGGAATTGGAAGCATCCATCACTAATTTCGGAACACCATCCGAGGATGGCAGCGCTGCATTAACGAGCAAGATAAACTCGCCTGTCTTCCCATTGCGCCCAAGGCTGGAAGCTAGAAAACCCTGCCCGTCTAGTGCGGCTGGAATATAGGTATCCAGTGCCTTTGGCTGCATGAGATACATCGACTGAATTCCCCATAAACGATGGGCTTCTTCGCCAGGATTTTCGCCAAGCGAATTCGTTTCAAAATCAAGCTCTCCGCTATATCGGCTCAAGCCAAACCACTTAAAGCGATCCGCCAACCAAGAAGTGCTCTTGAAAAATTTTCCCGAAATGGAGAGATGGTATTTTGTGTTTGGAGTGAATCCAGAAATCGCTCGAATATCAATAGTACTGCCATCCGAAGAAATTCTGCTCTCAATCGGAAGCTCAGGACTAATCTTCACGCTATTACTAAAATTGCTAGCGGCGGCTCGATCCAGGAGGTGACCAGATTCAAACCCAAATAGTTTTACCTGCACATTATCAAATACGTTCACGGTATTTGTTTGGTGAGAGTGGTAACTTCCATCGTGATCTATCAACTGTAGCACTCCTCCATTATCCAAAGGCTTTGCATCCATGTTGGGGAAATCTTCAAAACCCTTAAATTCGCAAGCAGTAGACTCAATCGCGCAGTACGATAAGGGTAGAAAATAGATATTTCCAGAATACGAGCCATTCACGAGGGTGCCATCTTTTCGTAATGCTGGAGAGGAATCTAGATTACTTTTTACAGTTTCTTTTACAAGCTTTACCGACCAAGCGCGCTCTCCTGTGGCGCTATCCAGAGCATACATTTTGCCATTTTTTGCCCCAAACAAAACATAGCCATCGCTAGTGAGCAAGGGCGAAGAAGCAAGCGGGGAATGGGCTGCATATTTCCAACGCAGGTTACCCGCTTCATCGACGGAGTAAAATATACCCTCTAGGCTACCAAAATAAATTTTTCCATTATTATACGCCGGTGAAGAGTAGATCTCTCCGCCGGCTGGAAAACTCCATACTCGCTTAAGGTGAAATTCACCATTCACTTTTTCCACAAAAAGCTTCAGCACATTTCCCGAACTAGTGCCTACATAGATATTTCCCTGACCATCCGTGGTGGGAGATGATTTCACCTCGGAGCCAGCATCCCATGCTGCGAGCGCCTTGCCCGTGGCGGGATCGAGCAAATAAAGTTTTCCATCGAGTGAACCAAAAGCAATCCACTCGCCACCTTTATCAAAGCAGGGCGACGACCAAATCATCATCCCCGTTTTGAAAGACCACTTGAGCTGCCCAGAATCATCCACTGCATACATATAGCCATTATCGGAACCGGCATATATCCAGCCATTAGGACCAATTTGCACATTTCCTTCAAACGAATTTACGATCACACCAGAACTATGAGCGGCATCACTTGCAGCGTTAGATTTGAATGTCCAAAGCAATTTGCCAGTTTCTCGATCCAGCGCATGCAGAAAGCCATCTCCGCCCGGTACGATCACTTTTCCTGTTTTTGTGAGTGCTGCGGCTGAATCTACGAGCGAATCGGCGCGATCAAAAAGCGCATAGGACCAGAGCAATTTGCCTTCAGGAGAAAACTTATAGAAGTGCTTATCGGCTGATCCCACATAGGCATTGCCCACTTCATCGATCACGGGTGTGCCCCAAACAATACCCTTGGAACTAAAAAAACTGGGGGGGGATTTAGACTTCGAATCATGAAGGGCAACGGGAGAATACCCAGTATTTTGTGGGCCCCCTCGGAATGTAGGCCATGTATTGGGTTCAGCTTTAGTATTGGAAGGCAAAAACAGGCAAAGCAGAAGGGTAAGAATAATTTTTTTCATAAAACGATTATCGATCTTTGTGCGTTTGGTGCAAGTAGAATATGGCAAACCTAAAAAAGATACGGCTGTAGATTATTTATAGTTCTGTAACGAGCCCGGCCGCTCATAATGGCTTCCGCTAAATCTACCACTTGCGCTGGGCTGATTGCCTGAAGGCACTTATTATTATCACAACGAGAAGTCTTATGGTTGTAGGCAGAAATACAAGGGCTACACTGAAAATGAGAATAGGCGATCACTGTATCACCTAAAGGACCATAAACAAATGGGCTATCAGTACTAAAGAGAGCCAAGGTCTTTGTGCCGGTTAGTGCGGAAAAATGAGCCGGCCCATTGTCGTTGGTAATTAAAAGCTCTGCGCCTGCGATCAGAGAAAGCAGCTCAGAAAAAGAGGTTTTACCACACAGATTAAAACAGAAATCCTGCTTCGGGATCGAGCTCAAAATTGCCTCGCTAGTAGTTCGATCAGATTCCGTTCCGATGAATACAAAACGGAGTTCGGGATGCGTCGCCATTAGGCGCCCACATACTTCGCTAAAGGAGGGTACTGGATAATTACGCATCGCGAGAGTGTTGCCAACATCCGGGCAAAGCACGAGATAGGAAAAATTCGGTTCCTTACTCCCGATTAATTGCATTAATTTTTTTCGCTCGGGTGACGGAATTATCGGATTCAAACGCAAGCTATCTGGGTTGAAATTACCCTTATAGTTTGGCGAATCCTTTGCATCGAGTAGTGCGGTATGGGTGAGTGATAAGAAATTTTTCGCAATGTGGGTATTTTGATTGTAAGCGCTAATATGATCGTAGAATCCACCCTTGCTAAGACCTTCGAGATCATACTTATAAAATCCGGCCCTTTCTCTACTCCGCAATAATCCACTTAAAATAGCCGAAACTCGCATGAAGAGCTCGTAATCTAAAATCAGATCGAAATTAATGGATCTAAGACGAATCACCTGTTTAAGAGCAGAAAGTATAAAATGCGTCGCCGAAGAAAACTGGATTATATGAAGATTTTTCTCTTCGATAATATTCATCGCGTGCCAAATAGGGAGGCAAGTGCTGGTAGTTAGCACATGAATCTCTACGCCCGGCTCCTTCTCTTGCATCGCACGTATCGACGGAAGCAACATTACTGCCGCCCCCATTTCGAACAGTTCGATCATTAGCACGCGCTTTATAGAATTTTTTCGTTTTCGCTTAGGAACTAAGCAGCGCAATCCTCCGATTGCAGCGCAAGCGAAACTTCCTATATATCTATCTACAGCTCTTAACGCTCGCGAATCTTGCATGCTCTTTCTATCTCACAGTTTCTTTTTGTCATCTTCGGCAAAGCTACAAGCTCCATCCACTTCTGTATGACAAGTAATACCTTTTAATCTACTAGGCACTAACATGCCAGAGGGAGCGTAGATCACAAGATTATCTCTATTTTTTGTAACCGCTTGCTCCGCTGCCACGTTATCTGGTTCGCTCGGAATCACTCCAAAACAAGAGCTCCAACTAGAGCTCCAAAGCAGAATATTTTTTGACTTCGGCTGTTCAGGAGCATTTCCGTACTGTTCAAAATAGTTTTTGAACTGAGCGGGATCCGCATAGAATTCTGCCCCCTCTCGCTGGCAGACCGATAGCACCAAAAGCGTGTGCCGACTATAGGCTTCAGAAACAAAGTGATGAACATGATAGCGGGGTGTATCGCTGTAGGGAGCCGTATTTTTTAGCCAATTTACATACGCGGGAGCCAGCAAAACAATAAAAAATCCAATCGGCACAAATTTGCGAAGCGTAATTCCTCGAGCCCTTTGCTCCAGTTCCACACTCGCCATGGTTAGGCACCAACCCCAAAGTGGTAGAAGCGTAAACATTTGCCTTCCAGCAAAAAAATACTGATACCGAATATTTAGAAAAGTTGGAACAACCAAGCCGAACAATCCTGCTAAACAAAGATAGAGCACAATTTGGGTTCTTGCTCTGAAAAGGCAAAAAGCACAAAGTAAAATTTCTGGAATCGCAACGAGTAGAGGAGTACCAGCGCCAAGGATACTCTGCACCGTTACTTTCGAAACATGCCACCAACTATAGCTAATGAAACTATGGCCAAGGTCTTCCACTGGCTTGAGCTCCAGAGGCACGCGCCATACCTTGAACCAAAGGATGCGAAGTGCAAGCGATAGGACGAGAAAAAATGCTATAGCTATTTTTTGCCGAACTTTTATACGCACTAGCGGTAACAAGGCAAACATCGCACCAAGTGGGAGAATTGTGTAAACCTGCCCAAAGGATCCCAAAAGAGTGCAAATAATCATTCCCACAGAAAATGACGATATTTTACTCCCGGCCTCATTTCTAAAAAGATCTATAAATAGAAATAGTAGACAAGAGGAGAAAAAAATCATGCCAGCATATGGCCGTGCATTCGTTGACTGGGCATTGATTGCCTCCGCAAACACAGCCCAGAGTATCCAACTTTTTCGTTCCACTCCAGAAAGCTTTGGGGCGAGGAGCGCTAGGGCTGCGGTTGCAGTGCAAAAAAGATTTGGAAGGATTCGAAGCGCAATATGAGGCGGAAGAATCGGCAAGCTGAGCTGAGCACAGAGGCGAATGAGCAGCAAATCAAGGGGCCCATGGGGACCTCCCTCATAGCGTAGGCGCTGAAAGGTCTGCCAAAATGTTTCTGCTGACCACCGAACCCAATTTAGTTCATCGCACCAAAAGCTCGTATCTAGAGCCACCCAGGCCCGAAAGCAAAATACTATGGCTATGGCAATCCAAAAGCTTTTCCTAGGTTTATCGCAATGCAGCATCATAAGGTTATCAAATATTTCCCGAGAAAATATGTTAAGGATTGATTCCCGAATATGAGAATCCGTCTAAATAATCTTGGCCGCCTGCATGCTAACCTGAAAGCAGATTTCATTTCTGCGTTTGAGAGAGTACTAGACTCGAGCGCATTTATCCAGGGAGAAGAAGTGCGTCGTTTTGAAAACGCATTTTCTAATTATATTGGTGTTGAAAATTGCGTGGGCCTCGCCAATGGCACAGATTCCCTAGAAATTGGTATGCAAGCACTTGGAATTGGCGTGCAGGACATAGTCCTGGTGCCGTCGCTAACTTTTGTCGCAACTGCAGAGGCCGTGGTGCGCTGTGGGGCAACCCCATTTTTTGTAGAGGTGGATCCGGAAACTCTCTGCGTTAACGAAGAAACCTTGCGTAAGGCAATCGAGGAATCTCCAAAGCCGCCGCGTGCAATGATTGTGGTGCACTTATATGGCCGCGCATGCCCCATGGGCGAGATAATTCGCCTTGCTACAAAGCAGAACATCCTCGTGATTGAAGATTGCGCCCAGGCTCATGGAGCTCGCTTACAGGAAAAATTTGTTGGTAGCTTTGGCGAGGTGGGCAGCTTTAGTTTCTATCCTGGAAAAAATCTGGGAGCACTTGGTGATGCAGGGGCTGCTACTACCAAGCACCGAGATCTCGCAGAAAAAATTCGCTTATTGAGAGATCACGGCCGGAGTGAAAAATATGTGCACCAAATTGTTGGACGCAACTCACGCCTTGATTCATTACAGGCTGCTTTTCTCTCAGAAAAGCTGAAACATCTTCCAAAGTGGACATTGCGAAGGCAAGAAATCGCTACGCTCTATCGAACCGAGCTTCAAAATAGTAAGGGCCTACAGCTCTTGGCGGAAGCAGTTGAGCCCCAAAGCCATGTGTATCACCAATTTGTGATTCGGGTGCAGAGCGAGCGAAGAGATGAATTGGTTAAGTTTCTTTCCAGCCAAGAAATCGAAACTATCATTCACTATCCCCTGCCCGTTCATCTGCAGCCTGCCTTTCAGCGCTCTCTCCGAGCCAAAAACCTTGATCATACGGAGTTGGCTGCCCAAGAGGTTTTAAGCTTGCCCATGGATCCCCTCTTAACCGATAAAGAGGTTTTAGAAGTAACTATGGCGGTTAGGAAATTTTTCTTATGAATACATTTCGTTTCGCCATTCTCGGTTGTGGCAGAATTGCCCCCCGCCATGCGGATTGCCTAGCTCGCATAGAAAAGGCTGAATTAGTTGCCGCAGCGGATAGTGATACTCAGCGAGCAACGCAATTTGGTGAACGCTATTCAGTTCCAACGTTTTCTTCGAGCCGAGAACTCCTCAATTGGGGAAACTTTGATGTGGTCTCAATTTGTACACCGAGCGGACTCCATTGTGAAAACGCGTTAGAGTTTTTGCGCGCAGGAAAGCATGTTGTAGTAGAGAAGCCAATGGCTTTGTCGCTTCAAGACGCGGAACTAATGATCAAAGTTGCCGCCCAAAATGACCGGAAGTTATTCGTTGTAAAACAAAATCGATATAATCCTCCAGTAATGGCACTTCGAAAGGCTTTGCAGCAGGAGCGATTCGGGAAGTTGACCTTAGGCACCGTGCGAGTGCGTTGGAGCAGAAATCAATCTTACTACGATCGTGATTCGTGGCGAGGAACATGGGCCTTTGATGGCGGCGTTTTAGCAAATCAGGCAAGTCATCATATTGATCTTTTGCTTTCATGCATGGGAGAGGTAGAGAGTGTGTTCGCGAAAACCACTAATAGCCTCGCAAATATCGAATGTGAAGATACGGCACTAGTGATGATAAAATTTAAATCGGGAGCCATGGGACTCATCGAAGCCACAACGGCTACCCGACCAAGAGATCTAGAAGGAAGCATAAGCATCTTAGGTGAGTATGGATCCGTTGAAATTTGCGGGTTTGCCTTAAATGAAATGCGCCACTTTCAATTCACGAAGGAATTACCGGAAGATCGAGAAATTCAGCAAATGAAATCCCTAGATCAATCGAGTGTTTATGGAAAAGGGCATCTTCCCTATCTATCTGACGTTGTGAATGTTTTAGCTGGCACCAGCAGCCCCCTAGTAGACGGCGTAGAGGGCAAAAAATCCTTAGCAGTAATCGTTGCCTCCTATATTTCCGCTAAATTGGGAAGAGAAATTACGATAGAAGAAAGTTTACAGCTAAGCTGCCGACTGGGAGAAAAAACTTGAAGCCAAGTGGGTCAACAATTGCCTCCACTGCAATTATCTATCCCGAGGTTGAACTTGGGGATAATTGTATCATTGAGGATTACTGCATTGTTGGTTGCCCATCTGATCCTGGAATTCAAAAGAAAACTATCATTGGCAACAATGCTCATCTTCGCGCGTTCACCGTTATTTACGACGGCAATACAATTGGAAAAAACTTTCGCACTGGCAACAAGGCAAATATTCGAGAAGCCAATACTATTGGAGATAATGTAAGCATCGGCACTCTTAGTGTGGTGGAGCATCATGTGCTCATCGGCAATGGAGTGCGGGTACATAGCCAGGCTTTCATCCCAGAATATAGCGAGCTCCATCATGGATCTTGGATTGGCCCGAATGTGGCGCTAACTAACTCTCGCTATCCACTCAGCAATGGCGCCAAAGAAAATCTGCGCGGCCCCATTGTAAAAGAAAATGCAAAAATTGGAGCCAATGCCACTTTATTGCCAGGCATTACAGTGGGAGAAAATAGCCTAGTTGGGGCGGGTTCTGTAGTTTGTAAGGATGTAGCTAGCGATACGATAGTGGCTGGAAATCCGGCCGCAGCCATTAGATCAACAAAACAAATTTATACATAAACTTTTTTGTCTTTTAGCTGATTATTCATAATTTCGTGAAGTTCAGCTGCACGTCGGCGAAAGCTATGATCCTGCAAACATCTTTTCTTGCCCGCAGCCGCGATTTCTTCACTTTCTTTAGGATGATCCAACAGCCAACGTAATTTTTCTAAACACTCTTGGTTGGAATCAAAGGTAACGATCTCTTTATCGGGCTCAAAAAGATTTCTCATGTTGAGCTTATTATCCGTAACCAAGCAGGAACCAGAACCTGTTGCCTCGAACAAGCGAGAATTGCCGGCATATTGGCCTGCAGAATCAATATGAAAATTGATATTAATTTTGGCACTCGCCATCGTTTGAAATAACTCACGGCCGAAAATCTGTGGCTGGGAAAACTTGGATAGAAGTGCAGAATTTTTATCGAAAAGAGCAATATTCTTCCATTGCAAAGCCCGAGAATAAAACGAAGAACGGTGAAAAAAAGGCTGTAAACCTAATCCTTGAATCGTGTTTGCGGCTGAGCCAAGGATCTTCTTGGCCACCTTCTTTTTATCGTCTAGGAGATCCACATATAGTCGAATCGGTATTCCTCCACGCACAAGATCAGACAAAAATTTCAATCGTCCATTATGGTAGCCTTCACCTTGAATCAAAGAGCCAGCAAACATTACCTCCATGGTTTGTGTTCTTGGAAATTGTGCATTAGATGCATCAAACCCATGATTGAGTAGAGCAGAGGGCATTCCAATCTTACGAAAACCCTCCACAAACGCAGGAGTGCAACTCATCATCAAGTCGATTCCTCGGCAACGTTCCATATCGGCGCTCGTATAGGGAGCGCATCTCCAACCGAGGATGAGTTTCACTGTTGGAATTTCTGCTTTGAGTCTTCTGATCCAACTATCACTGAAACTGATGGTATCTTGCAGGAACACAATATCTGGCCTAAAGCGCTTTATCTGTTCAAATATAAGCTGTGTACCGCTCAAAGAGACGCCATGCTCCTTCGCCCAGGCAGCCTGAAGAACCGTCGCATTAGAGACAATCTCCAGCGTCTCCGCTCCAAAATCATTTTTTAAGTGGGTGCCCAAATAATTTGCCCAGCTAAATCCCTGGAGCATTAAATGCTCGTGTTGCTCTAGATAGCCTTTGAGCTTTATCTGGGGATTGGCCTCATAGTATTGCTGCAAGAATACAGGATAGAAGCGGGAAACTTTTAAAAATCGAAACGACACCAGGCTTCTCTACCCTAGTTTTATGGTTTGAGAAAGTCGGATTGCGCTGATAAACGACCAAAATCGTGTGCATTGCTCCCAGCTAGCCCTTTTTTTCAGGATATAGCGCTCGTAAAAACGCCGTAATTCCTCTTGTTGGAGCACATCATCCAATGGAGAAGATTGTGAAAGCGTGGCATCCACAAACGGCCTTAATGTAGTTGGTAGCCAATCTTGCAAAGGCGAATTAAAACCAATTTTCAGCTTCCGATCGCGAATCACTGGGGGTAGCTCTTTCGACAAGGCTTTTCGCAATATCAGTTTGGTATACGATTCGCCAAGCTTACTGCCTGATGGCAGGGAGAAACAAAACTGAACTAGACGATAGTCCATGAAGGGCATGCGAACCTCTACACCATGGGCCATAGAAAGTACTTCAAAATTCCGCAATATTCTTGGCAAGAGTCGAAGGTGGAAGTCCTCGAAAAGCGCACGATTTACGAGATCAAAATTTTCTGGAATCTGGAGTTTTCTCGGGGCATAAAGGCTAAGGTCGCGAGCATTGATCGAATTATAGAGCGGGTCTAAAAGACGCTTTGTAAAAAACAATGCCTTTGAGGTGTCGGTAAAGCTAGTTAGACCGCGACCTAATCCAAACAACAGAGATTTCCAAGAAAAAAAATCTCCAGCCTGATCACGATATTGCGAAATCTGATGCCCTAAAATACTAGGATGGGCAATCGATTGAGCCATCGCCTTAAACAGATAGCTATGATAGCCGCCAAGCAATTCGTCTGCTCCGTGCCCATCAATACTCACCTTCACCCCCGCCGCTCTTTGAGCTTGGTAGATTCTCCATGGTCCATCTATAAGTGCTGGATAAATCGCTTCGAAACTAAAAAGTAGCTTATCGAGATCAAGATCGCTTTCTTTTACCTTTGTCCAAACTGAATTTGGCGCGAGCGCGTTGATCACCTCTTTCGCATAGCTAGTTTCATCTAATGCTGTGCCAGGAAATTCGTGGGTAAATAGATGAAGGGGATTATCCTCGCTTCGATTTATTGAATTGAGGGCTACGGCGATTGCGCTAGAATCTAATCCCCCACTTAAGGAAATTCCAATG
>CAIPTA010000164.1 GCA_903867855.1 Oligoflexia bacterium
AGAGTAAAAGCTCATCTTCTTTCCAGGTGGACCCAGCCACAATAAGTTGCTTCTTCTCCCAGCCAAGAATTTTTTCCCGAAGCAAGGCCTGCTTCTCGGAGGGCTTCACTCGCTCCAAAGCACGATCCACTCTCGGATTGCCCGCAACGAGTCCCTTTACATCCCTTCGCACAAAGGGCTCCCAAGCGCTAGCCGCGTTGGAATCCACGTAGGTCCAAAAATCGATGCGCCAGAAAAGAGTTCTTCGCACACGCAAACTCCAATACCCAAAAAATCCGAGCGGAGGCGTAGAGGCATTCACTAGAGCGATTGGCACATTCAAGTGCTGCGCGGCACGCAGGTGATTCGGCCAAAGATCGTAACGATTCAACACAAGCAAACGAGGGTGAATGATCGCCATCAGCTCGTGCATCTCCGCTAGCGAATCCAGGGGCAAATAGTCAGCGTAACGCACGAAAGACCAATCCTTTACGAGGCGAGGCACCGAAATGGAGTAATAGCTCAGCACTAGCGAGAATTCATTCTGTTTTGAGAGCATTTCCAGCACCGGGCGAATTTGTTCAAGCTCCCCAACGCTCGACACGTGAAACCAGATCGGGTTTTTTCCTAAATCTGCTTTGCGCCAGCGCTCCAAAAGCCCAACTCGCACATCGATAAATAATTTTAGTTTTTCCGAAAATAGCGCAGCGATCTTTAAGAGGAAAAGTGCAATGGGAACGAAAAAATAACTATAGGCCCAGTTCATAGGGTTTGAACATCCTTCGCACTTATCCCCTTTAAACAAATTCTGGAACCGAAGCGCAAACAAAACTTGCCGGTTTTTGAACAGGGACGACAAACCAGAGAAAGGCCCGCAATCTTCGATCCTGGCCGATAGGGCGAAAATCCCAGGGATTTTTCTGTGGGCCCTTCGATCACAGTAACATCTTTGCCAAGAGCCTCCGCCACATGCACCATTCCAGTATCATTTCCAAAAATACGCTCGGCGAGAAAAAGGATCGCCATGCTATCTCTAAAATTTGTTTTCCCGCGCAGAGATGAGCTTTGTGGATTGATTTTTTGCGCGCGCTCGGCGGCTGCATCGCAATCAAGATCCTTTTCGCCGCCAAGGGCGATTATCGGCAGTTCCGCAGCTATAGCCTCCGCTAACTCAGGAAAATAGGGCCACTGCTTTCCTGGCCATGCACTTCCGGGCAACAATACCGCAAAGCGAGCAGGAAGTTTTGCCTTCCAGCTGGCAACGGTATCAGCATGGATAGCAAGGGAAGTTAAGGGCATGGAGGCAGCATCTACACGTAAACCATTTGCACGCAAAGCCTCTAGGGCAAGTGTTCGCATCTTCAGCGCTCGTCCGCCAGCACCGAAACCCATTCCATTTTTCTGTCGCAGAAAGAGAATCGCAAATTCTCGCCAGCGCTCTTTTTTTGCCACAAAAAGCCTAGCGGAGGCTCGCAATCGGCGACGCCATAAACGCGTGCGCAGGCTATCATGGAGGTCTAAAATAAAATCGAACTTACTTTGCTCCACCCAATTCAAAAATTGTTCCCGCGCCACTCGTTCGCCCAGTTTGGCAGCATCATAGGCATAAATAGATTTCAGTTGAGGATGGTCTTGAAAAATTGAAGCGAAGGAACTCTTCGTCACAAAATGAATTTCACATCCGGCCGTAGCCAAGGGCTCAATCACGGAGCTGGCATGGGTAATATCCCCAAGCGCACTTAAGCGTATTACCAGAACTTTCATGAGCTTCCCTTCTTTGGCAAAGCTTGAGTTTTTCGTAATTTCACTTTCATTTCAAGTCTTTTCACCGTTTCAATTCTTCTTATCCATCTGCGTCGAAATGCGCTATCATCAAGGCAATGAGCGGAAATAAGGAAACAAAATGGTATGTGCGAGGGCAAGGGAAAACCCTAGGGCCTATGCTTACCGATGAGCTTCGCGATAGCCTAGCGAAGCATAGCCTCAGCCCGGAAGACGAAGCCGTGCGTAAGGGCGATCATTATTGGCGTCCGCTCAAAGAATTGAATGATTTTCGCGAGGTCTGTGAAACTCGTGAGGCGAAAGCGCGCAAGGTTCCAGTGCCACCGCCAATTGGTTCTTTGCTCACAAAACGAATCGAGCGTAAGCAGGAAGAAAGAAAGCCGGAAGTCACCACGGATAAGCTACCAAAACGGCCCTCCCTCGATAACTTGCCCCCAGTGGTTGATCCCATCGTGCCACCCAAACATGCAATCGCACTTGCGCAAATGATGCAGGAATTGAAGGAACAGCAGCGCCTAGAAGAAAAAATTTTGCCGGCAATTGAAAATCAAGATCGCCCTAGCCGATTTTATGCCTGGGCGGCTGTAGTTTTTGTGGTTGCGGCTCTTTTGCTTTTGTTTCGTACCGAAATAACTAGGGGCCTGAAAAGCTCTCGCCTTCCAGACCCCTCCCCCGATCATAGCATTCCGGCAAGTGACCCGATTTACTTGCCGAAAGCTCCCTTGCGTCCGAACCGAAACTAATCCTAAGTTTGGTTCGTCCCCCCACAAGCCCACCATCCTGGCGGGCCTATCTCGCCTTCACAACCCTAAATGAAGCGAGACAAAACTGTTAAAGCAATGGCAAGTGATGCGCAGATATAGGTCCAAAGTAGCTGCTGTGTGGCTTCTTTTTCGGATACCCATGATCTCAACTCTGTTCGCGCTTTTCTCTTGCTCATACTCTGGCTCCTCCTTCGAAGCCGCTTATACAAAGAGAAAATGCACTGAGTATGCCAGCGTGAGGTGCAAAATAAGGCTATTAGAAAGGATTTTGTGACACTTATAGAGTCAATCTGACACTAATAGGCGTCGACATTTTGGCGCTACTTCCAATCTTTTCGCTCTGCCATCTCTGTGAAGAGCTCGTCTAGAATGGCGGCGCCTGAATCAATACTTTCCGCATCGATGTTGAGTGCAGGCTGGAAGCGCATGGTGGGCTTATAGCTCATCGCTAGGAAGCCGCGCTGCACTCCATCGTTATACATTTGCTTCATGCGCTTTTCAGCGAGCGGCTCTTTCGTGGTGCGATCCTTCACTAGCTCTATGCCAAGAAATAATCCCTTCCCACGCACTTCTCCCACGAAGGGAAATTTCTCTTGGAAGCGCTTGAAGTGATTTAAGAGACGCTCTCCCATCACCCTCGAATTCTCACAGAGTTTTTCTGATTCAATCACTTCAATAGTGGTTAAGGCCGCAGTCGCCGCGAGTGGATTACCACCGTAAGAAGAAGATGATCCCGAGGGTTTCGACCAGGGCTCCGATTTCGCAATTTCTTTCGTAGTGAGCACACCGCTCACAGGGAAGCCGCCACCAAAACTTTTTCCAATCGTGATGATATCTGGCACTACCCCAAAATCATTGGAAACAAAAAAAGATCCAGTGCGACCGAAGCCCGTGATCATCTCATCACAGATGAGCAGAGCTCCGAGTTCTTTTGTTACTTCTTTTACGGCCTTTAACCAGCCCTCAGGCGGCACAATATTTCCCGCAGTGCCTTGGCATGGCTCCACGATCACAGCTGCGATGGCGCCAGTGGTTTGCGTCTTGGCGGATTTTCTAAAGAGCTCCACGCAGGCAAAACCGCAGCTCTCTTTTTTTAAATTCAGCGGACATCGATAGCAATCCGGATAGGCAGGAAGCGAATAATTTCCCGGCGCGAAAGGACCATACTTTTGTTTTTGTCCATCACCGAGAAGAGCCATGGTGCCGAGAGTCTTTCCGTGGAAGCCGCCCCAAAAAGAGAGAAACTCCCATTTACCCGTATAGCATTTCGCGAGACGCATCGCGCTTTCCACGGCCTCTGAGCCGCCCGAGTAGAGCTGCAATTGATCAATCTTAGCGGTGCCTTCACCTGGTGTATGCTCTGCTACTTTCTTTACGAGCTTTGCGCGCGCGTCGGTGGTGAAGCTGCCCACAGAAAGTTTCGCCACTTGATCTTGCAAGGCCTTCACATAACGAGGATGGGAGTGACCCAAGCCGTTCACGCCGATGCCGCCAATGAAATCGATATATTCATTGCCGTCCACATCCGTAACCCAGGAACCTTTTCCCGTATCCATCGCCACGCCTGCCATCAGCGCAAAGCCTTGCAGGCCGGGAGCGAGATTAGTGGATTCCATCTCTACAATGGCTTTTGATTTTGGTCCGGGAATCGCGGTGAGTTTTTTGGGTTTACGCATGTTTTTAATTCCTCATAAAAAAAGGCACCGACTGTTCATCACAGCGGCGCCTTCTTCGAAATTCAATCTAAATTAGTTTCCGATTTTGGAAGCATCGCTTTCGTCATATCCGTAATAGGTTAGGCCAAGGTGATTGATCAACTCTTCGCGACCAATGTAGCGAAGCGTATTTTCTAACTTCAATTTCTGCAACTGAAGATCGTGCTCAGGGAGCAATCCTGGTTTTACTAGTGGAGACTTCAAGTAGAAGGATAGCCACTCTTGAATACCTTTGAAGCCTGCACGAGAAGCAAGGTCCATGAACTGAGCAAGGTCGAGCACTAGTGGTGCAGCCAAGATCGAGTCACGGCAAAGAAAATTGATCTTGATCTGCATGGGGTAGCCCATCCAACCGAAGATATCGATATTGTCCCAACCTTCTTTGTTATCGCCACGAGGCTTGTAGTAGTTGATTTTCACTACGTGGTGCACATCGCCGTACAAGTCTGGGTGATTTTCAGTTTCGAAAATCGTATCTAGCACGGAAAGCTTCGACACTTCTTTCGACTTGAAGGATTCAGGATCCTGAAGCACTTCCCCGTCGCGGTTACCAAGAATATTGGTGGAGTACCAACCTGCTACACCGAGCATACGAGCTTTCAAGCCTGGTGCTACGATGGTCTTCATGAGGGTTTGACCAGTTTTGAAATCAGATCCAGCAATCGGCACGCCGCGATCTTCAGCTAGCTTGATCATGCAAGGAAGTTCAACGGAAAGGTTTGGAGCGCCATTCACATAAGGCACGCCTTCCATGATGGCCGCGTAGGTATACATCATCGAAGGAGCGATATGAGGAGAGTTCTCTTTCATTGCTTTTTCGAAGCTCTCAGGAGTTTGGTGTTCTGCACCCACTTGAGAGTAGGCTTCCGTGGATCCGCACCAAACCATCACCACGCGGTCACAGTTATTATTCTTTTTGAAATTCTTGATATCGTCGCGAAGCATTTGCGCGAGATCGTATTTTGTCTTGCCTGTTTTTACGTTCGGACCAGAAATATTTTTTACATAGGCTGCATCAAATACGGCAGACATTGGTTTAATCGCAGACAGTTCATCTTTGATTGGATCTAAGTGATCGCGCTCAAGCACTTTTGCGTTCACTGCCGCTTCGTAGGCATTGTCCGCATAGATATCCCAACCGCCAAGCACGATGTCTTGCAAGCGGGCAAAGGGAAGAAATTCACGAATGAGAGAGTTGCGCTTTTCAGTGCGTTTTCCTAAACGGATATAGCCCATTTCAGTGAGGGATCCGATTGGTTTTGAAAGACCTTTACGAGCAGAAAGAATACCAGCCATAAAGGTGGTGGATACAGCTCCCATACCAGGAGTTAGAATACCGAGTTTGCCACTTGCTGGCTTCACGTTGATTTGTTGCATGAATAACCTTTCCTTGCAGAATGAATGTTATGATGCATACCGCAGGGATGGCTGGATGTCCAGTGAAGTCACGATGCTATTGAAGAGTTGGATCTACTTCTCGCCCAGCCGCGCGGGACAAGGCTGCCCAAGCCATATGGTGCTTGTAAACGGCTTCAAAATAATTCTTTGCCGTCTCGGCCCGAGCACCATACGCATCCACCAAATCCGAGCCTTTGCCTAGGCCAGTGCCCACGCTCATCATCTGACTCGTGAGCCATTTTTTCCCAGTTTTATAGGCTTTCGTTTCCGCGTCTAGCCGCTGGTCGGCGGCAGCCACTTCTGCATAGGCTTTTTGTAGTTCCACAAGAATGCCCTGATCCGCATATTCTTGCTTTGCTTCCAGCTCTTCTGCCTCCGCCTCGGCGCGCTCCGCCTTACCCTTCTGCAGATCGTACTGCAGGTCGAATTTGAAACCCACACCGGCCGTCACCACGTGACGGTTATAGGGATCGTAGGCGAATACGCCAGGCTGTGCGGGTCGCACATTGGTAGAGGCATAATCATAGCCAATCAGCACGCCGAACACAGGGATCAAACCCTTCCACTCCGCCGAGGCCTGGGCGCGCCTTGCAGTAATTCCAAGTCGAAGCTGACGAAATTCTGGCCGTGCCTCTCTCGCGATTGCCGCGTAGTGATCAAAACTTTCGAGCTTACGATTGGTGGGCAATAGCCATTCTTCCTTCGGGAGTATGCTTCCGCTCGGGGCATTGCCCACACGCAGAGCGAAACCAGCTTTGGCCAATTCGTGATTCTGTTTTACATCCGCCGTTTTCGACTCGACCTCTTGCAGAAAGAGCTCTAGACGGAAATTTTCCTTTGGATTTTTTGACTTCGCAGAATCCGCCAAAGACTTCTCAAGATCTTGTTTCACGCCTTGAATAAAATCCTGCAGCGAGTTTGTATACAGCAGGCCATAATAAGCCTCTTTTACATTGAAGCGCAGTTCACTTTCCTTGAGGCGAGTATCTTCCCGCTTTACTTCTTGGGCGGCGATGGCAGCTTTTTGATACAAGCCTTTTCTCCCCCAACTAAAAAGTGGCTGAGAGAAATGGATACCGCCGGCATAGGATCTACCCCAGGTATCTTTATCTTCTGTGGCATTAGTGGCGTTACCGGTTGCCTTCGTGATCGGCCCCACTCCAATCACACCATCCAAGCGGGGTCCGAACTCACCGGAGATTTTATCTAA
Source organism: Oligoflexia bacterium (assembly GCA_903867855.1). GTDB lineage: Bacteria > Bdellovibrionota > UBA1018 > CAIPTA01 > CAIPTA01 > CAIPTA01. Next base: position 6,849 of record CAIPTA010000164.1, read on the forward strand.
ATCTGACTGGCCGAATTTTTCTTCTACTCGTTGAGCCTTAAGCTCCGCATTTTTCTGCATTGCCAAATCGATCGAACTTTTGAGATCGAGATGTTGAACTTCGGCAGCAAAGCCAAATTGCAAAGAAATAAGTAAACAGAATATGGAGATCATGTTTTTTGTTGGAGCGTGTGAAGACGCTTTTCCATGGCTTCTTTCAAGCCCTTCCATTTTTTCTTACGTAGCACATCCATCACTTCATCATGGATCACGGAAGTCCATTGATTGCCGCTCAAGGAAATATCTACTACGCGCCAACCTTGACCTGACTCTTTTTTAAGAAAATAGACCACATCCGTGAGATCGGATTTATTTTGCACGGTGGAATGAACCTGAAAAAGTTCGTCTGTTTGGGCATCGCTGCCATACTCAATTTTCACGTCTTTTAAAAAATCTGGAGCCTTTGGATATACGGTGAGAGTGATGATTTTCATCAATGTATCGCCAAACCATGCCAACTCTTTCGTGGAAAGCTTTTTGGCTTCGTCGCCTAGCGCGCCCTTGGCAAGCGAACCAAAATCCACTTGCTTCGAAATCTCCGCTTGTTTAGCTAAGTCTGTAGCCACGAGCGGATCCGCTGCCCTTGCAAAAATATCTTTTACCGTATCTTGTGGGCTCATATCAGCCGCAAATACTAGGGCCGAAGAAAAAAATAAAATGAAGCAAATTACATTTCTCAAACCAATTCTCCTTTGAGGCTTTCCGAGTTGGCTACTCCAATCAGTCTCACTCTTAACAGCTGATTCGCAGCGTGCTTTCCCGGAATTACTACCTTAAAATAACTACGCGTATGCCCTTGTGAACATAGCCGCCCCTGAATCTCGGTATTTTTCTCTTCTACCAAAACTTCTGCCACGAAGCCAACACGACGAAGCAAAGCCTGTTGCATTTTTTCTTCGCTGAGCTCTCGTAGGCGTCGTGCTCGTTCTTTGATGATTGCCGCAGGTACCGCGAGCCCACTTTCCACCAATTTGGCCGCCGCCGTGCCCTGACGAAGCGAAAAAGGAAATACGTGAAGCCGAGTCCAAGGCAAATCCTTAAGCCGCTGGAAGGAATCTTCAAATTGAACCTCGGTCTCGCCAGGAAATCCCGCAATGATATCCATTCCCACAAAGGCGTGAGGTAGCTTCTGGGCGATAGTCTGGAGTCGCTCCGCTGCCAAGTCGGCATTATAGCCACGTTTCATGGCTTGCAGAACTTCCGTATTCGCCGACTGCAAGGACACATGAATATGAGAGCAAAGCCTCGGCTCCTTGCGCATGAGTTCAATTAGACGATCAGGAATTTCTGCAGGATCTAAACTCGTGAGGCGAACGCGTGGTATCGAGGATTTTTTTAGCACTAACTCCACCAAGCCAGTGAAGTCTAGCCCCTCTGATTCATAGTCGGCCGCGTGAATCGCCGTGAGCACCACTTCTTGAAATCCCGAGGTAGCGAAACTATTCACTTCATTTAGTACCTCTTGAGGAGTGAGACTGCGGGAGCGGCCTCTCGCTCGAGGAATGATGCAATAGCTACAAAAAGCATTGCAGCCATCTTGCACCTTCAAAAAAGCCCGCGTTTTGGACGATTGTGCCGCGGCCCCTTCCACTAGATCCACTTGATCGTGCCAAGCCACTCGATCGCCCTGCAAGGCGGTTTTTTGCTCGGCCAAAGTGCCAGCGAGCCAATCTTCGATCGCTGCGGCAATATCTTTTTTCGCGCTATTTCGTGCCACCAAAAGTGAATCGTTTAATCCCGAGAAAGCATCCGGAGAAACTTCGGCCATGCAGCCGGCTGCGACGGTAAGTTTTGCCTTCGACTTTCGAACTAAGGTTCGAGCCTCTTTATCTGCTTGATCCGTAACAGTGCAGGTATTGAGCACGAATACGTCGGCAGCGTCTTGACTGCTGGGTTCTCCGCCAATCGAGCGCAGCCTTGATTCTAGAGCCTGAGAGTCGGATAGGTTTGCCTTACATCCCATGGTGGAGACATGGAAGCTGAATCGGCTCACGCCTCCTCCAGCACTTGCTCAATCCAGCCACCACCCAAAACTGTTTCACCTTCATAGAGCACAACGGCTTGACCGGGCGTGATCGCGCGCTGAGCTTCGGCAAAATGAATTAATACTCTGCCCCCCGCATAAATTCTGGCCGTGGCCTTTGCGCCTTCATGACGAGATCGAATCCTCGCCGTTACTTCACGATCTCGGCTGAAATCCGCGCCGCTCATCCAATTAAAATCCTGAGCTAGGAAGCGATGACGATATAAATCCTTATCGAGCGCGAGCTTTACGGTGCCTGTGTTTGGATCAATGGAGCTGATATACAAATCGCCCTTTATGCCAAGCTTATTTACGCGATTTTGTATTTCCGAAGGTAAACCTTTTCTCTGCCCAACAGTAAACTCGTGAACGCCTCGGTGTTGGCCCACGCTATCTCCATTTGGCAACACGAAAGTTCCCGAAACAAATGCACCTGGGCCTACTTTTTTCTCGATAAACTTCGCGTAGCCTTCTTTGCCCACAAAACAAATTTCCTGGGAATCTGGCTTTTTAGAAACGCGGAGGAGCCCGAACTCTTGCGCTAATTTTCTCACCTGAATTTTACGTAAATCGCCCAACGGGAAGAGCGTTCTCTTTAATTGCTCTTGCGACAATCCGAATAAATAATAGCTTTGGTCTTTTTGTTCATCGAGAGCGGCTAAAACGCTATAACGTCCTGACTCTTCATCGTGCATCACTTTCGCGTAGTGACCAGTAGCCACAAAATCCGCTCCGAGCTCCAACGCTCGCACCATGAGGTAATCAAATTTTATTGTATTATTGCAAAGCACACAGGGATTCGGAGTGCGCGCTTGTAGATATTCACCCACAAAATAATCGATCACCTTATGTTCAAACGCATCCACAGCATTGATCACATAAAAAGGAATCCCCAAGGTATCGCAAACACGGCGAGCATCATTGATATCCGAAATGGAGCAACAAGAATCAAAGCGATCCTTTTCCTCTTTACCCGCATCGAATGTCTGAATCGACATTCCCACTACATCATAGCCTTGGATTTGTAGAAGTGCTGCCGCGACGGAAGAATCCACGCCACCCGACATAGCGACTACCACTTTGCCCTTTAATTTCCCTGCTGTTGCCATGGGCGGAGACTACCGCCTACGACGCTCTAGGTCAACGGTCTTTTCGATCAATTTCTACGCAAGAGTTGTGCGCGGATCACGAATGCGGCGCACAGTGCGAATAAGAGTCTCCACGAAACTATCCACGTCCTCTTCCGTATTGCCGGGGCCGAGACTCACGCGGCACGCAGAGGCTGCGCTTTGCTTATCGTGTCCCATAGCTAAGAGCACATGGGAGGGCAAAATTGATCCCGAGTTGCAGGCACTACCACTAGAAACGGCAAAGCCCTCCAAATCAAGCCCCACCACCAGCGATTCTCCACGCACACCATCAAACACAAAGTTTGAAGTATTCACGATGCGCTCAGCAGCACCACCACCATTGAAGTGTACGCCAGGAATTGCGTCGCGAATTTTTTGCTCTAAAATATCCCGCAATTTTTTGATGCGAACATAGTCGCGATCTGGCAGGCACTCAAAGGCTGCAGCAAAGGCAGCCACGCCGGCCACATTGATGGATCCGGCACGCCGTCTTTTTTCCTGAGCACCACCATGCAGAAGACTACTTAACTTGGTGCCTGGTTTTACATAGAGCGCGCCAACGCCTTTCGGGCCGCCGATCTTGTGAGCCGAAAAACTCACCAAATCCACATCGAGATCTTTTAAATTAAATCCAGGCAATTTCCCCGGCGCTTGAACTGCATCGAGATGCACCATGGCACCATATTTTTTTGCGAGTTCCACGGCTTTTCTATAGGGGAAAACTACGCCCGTCTCATTGTTCGCAACTAACAGGCTCACGAAAAGAAAATCACCCTCGCGGCTGGAACGAGCCATCAACTTTTCTTCGAATTCTTCGAGACTCAGCTCACCTTCCCTATTCACCTTTAATATCGAACACTTCGCGCCCAACTCCGAAAGGAATTTCATCGTCTCTAAAGTGGCATCGTGCTCCACACTGGAGGTGAGCAAATGAAAATTATCCGTGGGGCTTTTTTTAGAAAAAAATGCGCCTTTCAGCGCAGTATTGATCGATTCTGTAGCGGAGGCAGTGAAGAGGATACTATCAGCGTCGTCTACTTGGAGGCAGCGAGCGATGGTTTCCCGCGCGGCATCTACAGCACCACGCACTCGTCTACCAGCCCAATGCACACTCGACGCATTGCCATAGTTATGGGACTCTGGAGACGAAAAAAGGAGCAGGGCGTTTAAAGCGGCCTGCTCCATTTTAGTTGTCGCATTATGATCAAGATAGATCTGTCTCAACGTTTCTCTTACTCAATTCAGCATTGTTTGAATTGATGTTAATATTGCTGTTGTTATTGCTAAGCGAGGTAGCAGCAGCCACAGCTTTGTTCTCTCCTCGTGCCTTACGAATGAGATCGCCAAGTGTAGTGGTTTCCAAATACTCTTGCATTAGCACTGCTAGATTTTCAAAATAGCTCTTTGTTAGCACGAATTCAATCGTAGAATCTTTCACATCTACAGGACCCACGATATCTCTCGCAGGATTGATATTCTCGCCAACGCTAATCAGCACATCTTTAACAGCGATATCATCCATCGATCTAGCTAGCAGGTAACCGCCGCCAGGACCGCGCACGCTTTTCACCACATTGCCTTTACGCAAGCGACGAAACAGCTGCTCCAAATAATGGAGTGAAATTTTCTGCCGTTCGCTAATTTCCTGTAAGCGAACAGGTTTGCCGCTCGAATTGAACGTCAAATCTAAAATGGCTCGTACTGCGTATCTTCCTTTTGATGTCAGTCTCATACTCATTACCCCCTAGGCCTTAGCCCATTGCTTCCTATTAAATTTGTATCACAGGCTTTATCGCGCTATCAACTAATCGGGATCTTTAGCAGCGCGCCCAGTGCTACGCGTCATACTGTTGTTTTCTCCCAGCGGAGAAATAAAGTCAACTAGGAAAAACTATTTAGTCGAGAATTTGCCATTTTTTTGGAAAATAAATATTTCGACCATTAGCGTCATGCTCGAGACGCACTACCGAAAGGCGTTCTGGCGGAAGGAACTTTAGCAGACTAATTCGCTCTGGCCACTCCAAAAGATAGATTTTGGGGTCAGAAAAAAACTCCAAACCACCGAAATCTTCTAATTCTGAATCGGGCGCTAAACGATAGAAATCACAATGGTTTATTGAAATTGTCGGGCACTGATATTCATGAACCAGGCTAAAAGTTGGGCTGTGAACTTGCGCTGCGTCACCACCAAAACCGGTAACAATGCCTCGCGTTAAGGTGGTTTTGCCAGCCCCCAGCGGACCCTCCAAAAGCACGATATCCCCCGCCCGAAGTTCTTTCGCGATTTTGGCTCCGATTGCCTGAGTGAATTCATCGGATGCTAAAAATAATTTATTTTGCTGCTCCACAGCACTCACGGGGCAAGAGGCGAAACTTCACCTTGGCGACGAAGCTCCAAAAAGGAATCACCCAAGTGCGCGATGATATCGCTCGCCGTCATCGATCGATGCCCCAAAAGCCGAGCTGCAAAGTCTCCAGCTAAGCTGTGAAGATATACCGCAAGACAAACCGCATCCTTCGGATTCATTTTTTGTTGTCCAACGAGGCCGCCAATCATGCCGGCCAAAACATCTCCCGAACCCGCCGTAGCCATTCCATCGTTCGGGTAGTGATTGAGATAAATATGTCCATCTCCAGAGCAGATGAAAGTAGTGGCGCCCT
>CAIPTA010000165.1 GCA_903867855.1 Oligoflexia bacterium
CCTTGAAAACTCTAAGCTTATTTTTCTTTACAGAGAAAATTTATTTGAACACCTTTTGAGTTATTTAATTAGCGAAACCACGTATCGATACTATGAACCAGATGGGCTTAAACTTTCTGAAGACGAGTTAGTGGCGGAGTATGAAACTTTTTTTCGCTTTCTTCGCCTGGTTAGTGAGTTTAAAAACTTACGAAGACAATACCCAAAACACCCAATTATTTGCTTCGAAAAAGATTTCGCAAAAAAACCTTGGGAACTAATGGAGCAATTAGGATTCAATAGAACGATCGATTGGAGTGAGCTTAGATTACCCACAAAACAAAATAAGTCTAACAAGCTCAAATTGTTTAAAAATAAAATAGATATATTTAATTGGTATAAAGATAGCGTACTGCAGGAATACTATCCGATACCCGACCTTGAAAGCATGCTTAGGAAAGCCCCGGGTCCAATCTGATTGAATAATTAAATGAAATAGTGTCAATAATTATGATCCCACACTATTTACGGGCGGAGGAAATGCGGGTAAAAACTATCGAATGACTACTCTACCCTTCTCCCCAGAACAAGAAATCAAAAAACTCATCGGACGCTGCGAATGGGCAAGCCTTCGCTATTTAAAGGAAACAAGCACCTATCGCCAAGTGCGAAATGATTTGCCGGAAAAAAATGAATCCATGACAGATGAAGGCCTCATGGTAGAAGTACTCGCCAATGGCCACTTTGGCCACAGCGCCACCGCGGATCTTTCTTCCGATGGAATCGCCCGTGCCTTTGAGAAGGCCATGCAAACCACTCAGATTACGAGCCAAGTAAAGGCGTTTAGCTTTAAGAGTGACGATCGCCCGCCAGTGCGCGGCAAGTTTGAAAGTCCACGCACGAAAAAATTGGATAGTATTTCTGTAGCAGAAATCACAGATCATTTGACGGCCGCCACAAAAGCGATGGCAAGTTCACCCCTCGTGGTGAATCGCTTAGCGCAAGCCACGCTCATTGAAACAGATAGTTTTTATTTTTCCACCACAGGATCTGATATCCACCAAAACTTTAACCTGATCGCTATCGATTTTTCGGCTACAGCGGCAGAGGGTTCAGAAAATCAAACGAGAAGCTGGTCGCAAACTGGCCAATGGGGCGCAGAAATTTTTGATCGCACGCGCTTTGTGAGCGAGGCCACACGAATTGGAAAAGAGAGCGTAGCACTTTTAAAAGCGGAAAATTGCCCTACAGGAAAAATGGATCTGCTCTTGATGCCAGATCAAATGATGCTACAAATTCATGAGTCCATCGGACACCCCTTGGAGTTAGATCGAATTCTGGGTGACGAGCGAAATTACGCGGGCTGGAGCTTCGTGCAAAAAGAAGACTTTGGAAAACTGCAATACGGCTCGAAGCTCATGAATATTAGCTTTGATCCACAACAGGCCCACGAATTCGCGAGCTATGAATTCGACGATAGTGGCATTCCTGCGAAGAAAGAATTTTTGATCAAAGCGGGAGTTTTGCAACGCGGGCTTGGCTCTCAGGAATCGCAGCGTCGCTCCGGCCTTCCAGGGGTAGCCAATTCACGAGCCACCTCCTGGAATCGCGCGCCGATCGATCGCATGGCGAATATCAATTTAGAGCCAGGAGAGAGCACACTAGAGGAAATGATTGCGCAAGTGAAGCATGGCATTCTGATGCGTACGAATCGCTCCTGGTCGATCGATGACTATCGCAATAAATTTCAATTCGGCTGTGAGATGGGCGAGCTCATCGAAAATGGGAAGATTGTGAAGATCGTGCGCAATCCAAACTATCGCGCCATCACCGTGGATTTCTGGAATCGCCTTGCAGCCGTTGGAAATCTCGGCACCACCGGCACCTACGGCACTCCTTATTGCGGTAAGGGCGAGCCCAATCAAATTATCCGCGTAGGGCATCGTTCACCCGCTTGCCTCTTCCGCGATATCGAAGTGTTCGGGGGTTAATATGAATAATCTAATGAATGATCTCTATCCCTATTTTGAAGATTTAAGTGATCGCCTTCTCGCTGGCCTCAACCCTGGAGAAGATCTAAGTCTTAATATAGCTGCTGAAGAGTCCCTTTTTGTGCGTTTCAATAAAAATGCGATTCGACAAAATACGAACGTGGAGCAGATCACGATCTCTCTTCGCCTCCAAGTGAATCACCGCAGCGTAGAAAAATCTCGCAGCCTGCGCGGCCAACTTCGGGAAGACATGAAATCCCTCACCGCACTCCTCGATGAGTGCCGTCACGAAGCGGCTCAGCTCCCCACCGATCCTCACCAGGTGGCTTTGGCCAATAATGGCACGTCTCGCGAAGAGTTCCGCGGTGAACTGCTCGCAAAAGAAAAAATCGTGGAGGAGATTTTAGGCGCAGCGAATGGCCTCGATATCGCGGGGCTCTTGGGTAGTGGCGTGGTGATTCGCGGAAACCGCAACTCCCTCGGCCAAAATCATTGGTTCGCCACAGAAAGTTTTTTCTTAGACTATTCTCTCTACAATGGCCCCAAGGCGGCTAAGGGAAATTATAGCGGCGCCAAATGGAATTCTGACGCCTGGAAAAAAAATCTAAGCAGAACGCGCATGCAATTGGAGATGCTCTCGAAGCCGCTACAAAAAATTCCTGCGGGAAAATATCGTAGTTATCTGGCTCCCGCTGCTTTTGGCGATTTAGCGGGCATGCTGGGTTGGATGGGCTTGTCGGCAGCTGCCTGGAAACAAGGCCGCAGCCCGACGAAAAAGCTCGCCAACGGAGAGGCGAAATTTTCGCCCCTCTTCACCCTATCCGAAAATTTCTCCATGGGTCTAGCCCCACGATTTAATTCCCTTGGGGAAGTGGCGCCTCTACAATCCACCCTAATCGAAAAAGGAAGCTGGAAACAATTTTTGGTGAGCTCGCGCTCTGCTAAAGAGTATGGTCTCCAAGCAAATTTCGCCATTCCAGAAGAATTTCCCCGCGCGATTGATATCGCACCGGGAACACTTTCCGAAAAAGATATTTTGAAAGAGATCGGCACAGGTTTTTACCTTTCTAACCTTCACTATCTCAATTGGAGTGATCCAGTTACGGCTCGAGTAACGGGCATGACTCGCTATGCTTGCCTTTGGGTTTCCAATGGCGAAATCGCGGGGCCGATTCAAGATCTTCGTTTTGATGAAAGCCTCTACGATGCGCTGGGATCAAAGTTAGTAGCTCTAACCGATCACGCGGAGATTGATCCTGCCATCGGCACCTATGTGGCGCGCGATCTCGGCGGCAAGCGCGCCCCCGGTGCAATCATCGATCAGTTCACGTTTACACTCTAATCAGCGGTTCATGCTCTGGAAAAAGCCATCGAGCGCTGTGTGGGCTGCGAGGCGGCGGGTTTCCGAAGTTTCATAGCCGAACTCTAGCTCGCCCTTTAAAATTTGCGCGATCGCATGATCCGCAAACGCATCGAGGGGTGCGCCCATGGTGTGCAGGCCTTTACCGCCAAGATCCGTATTCACCGCTGGCGGAATAATCTCGATCACTTTCGTAGTCGTATTTTTCAATTGATGGCGCAGGCTCAAGGTAAACGAGTGTAGCGCTGCTTTCGTAGCACAATAAGTGGGCATGAAAGAAATCGGTGCGAAGGCGAGACCAGAAGTAACATTCATAATGGCGGATTCTTTTTGCGCGAGAAGCTGCGGCAAAAAGAGCATGCTAAGGTGCATGGGGGCGTGCAAGTTGATGGCGATCTCTTGTTCGTGACGCTCCCAGAGCTGGGGCTCCGCGACAGGCGGCAAACGATTTTGAATGCCTGCATTATTGAGTAATACATTGATGGATGGAAATTCCGCAAGTGCACGCTGATGAAGATCGATTCTTCCAGCAGCTGTGCTCACATCCGCTTGCAGAGTGAAAAGCGCCGGACATTCTTGCTTGGCTACTTTCAGCTGCTCTTCGCGACGTCCGCAGACGATCACTTTGCTTCCAGCCACCACGAAGCGCTTCGCCAACGCGAAACCAATACCACTTGCTCCCCCGGTGATGAGGATCGTCGCATTTTTCCAGTTCATAAAAATTCCTTCTCTTATTTCAAATCAAACAGCAAAATTTCGCAGTCACTGCTCGCTTCGATCTTGAGGAGCTTTTCGTCACTCACAGCAGCGCCATCGCCCACTCCGAGCGATTTACCATTCAGAGAAATATTTCCCTTCGCCACTTGCAGCCAAGCATGGCGCTTGTCGCGAAGTTCGAAGCTCCACGTTTCGCCAGAGGGTAAACGAGAAATATGCAGATCTACATCTTGTTGAATAGAAATCGAGCCGTCGCGCCCTGTTTCTGAGCATACCAATACTGATTTTTTCGAATTCAAGTCTTGTTCGAATGATTTTTGAGCGTAGCCGAAGCTGAGATTGGCGACTTTTGGCAATATCCAGATTTGAAAAAAGTGGGCAAGCTGGGTTTTTGATTGATTATGCTCCGAATGGCTCACTCCCGTGCCAGCACTCATGCGTTGCACTTCTCCAGGCGAGATAATCGTGGCATTTCCGTGGGAATCTTTATGCTCTAGAGCTCCGCTCAGCACATAAGAGATGATCTCCATATCCTTGTGGCTGTGCATGCCAAAGCCCATGCCGCCTTCGATGCGGTCTTCATTGATCACGCGAAGATCGCGAAAGCCCATATGCTTCGGGTCGTAGTAGTTGGCGAAAGAAAAAGAGTGAAAGGATTTTAGCCAGCCGTGGTCAGCATAGCCCCGTGCCTCTGATTTTCTGATTGCAATCATAGTTACTCCGCATGTTCATCGGCATGAGCAGCCTCATCCTCCGGTGAATCATGAGGAATCAAGCCATACTCTCGCTCTTTGCGATAGAGTGTGCGGCGGTTCATGCCTAAAATTTGAGCCGCTTTATCTTTTCTACCACCTGTCTTCTCTAAAACAAGCTTTATATAGCGTTCTTCGAGCTGTGTAACGGTGGGGAAATCTCCCGTCGCACCAGAAAAGAAACCTTCTGCGCTTTCTGTGTCTGGCGTGGGAATATCAGCCGCATCAATGAGCGATCCTGTGCAAAGCACTACCGCACGCTCAATCATATTTTCAAGCTCCCTCACATTCCCTTCCCACTTGAGCGAAGTGAGCTTAGCCACAGCGCGTTTCGTGAATCCGGTAACCTTCAAGTTATTTGTGGCTGCATATTTTTTTAAGAAATGCTCCGCCAAGAGTGGGATATCTTCCGGACGCTGCCTCAGCGGCGGAATCACAATGGGAATTACGCTCAAGCGATAGTAGAGATCATCGCGAAAGCGGCCCTCCTTCATCGCGAGCTTCAAATCTTTATGCGTGGCCGCAACGATGCGCACATCCACATCCTTCGTGATATTATCACCCACAGCGCGCACCTTGCGCTCCTGGATCACTCGCAAGAGCTTGGATTGCAGCTGCACATTCATATCGCCAATCTCATCGAGGAAAAGTGTGCCGCCCTCGGCTTCTTCGAAGAGACCGCGCTTACGCTGAATCGCTCCTGTGAAGGATCCCTTAGCGTGACCAAATAATTCTGACTCCAATAAATTTTCTGGAATGGCTGTGCAGTTGATAGCTACGAAAGGCTTATTGGAGCGAGGTCCGCTCTCGTGTATCGCACGCGCCACCATTTCTTTTCCTGTGCCACTCTCGCCGGTAATGAGCACATTGGCGGTAGCTTGCGAAACGCGGCTCACCAAATCAAACACAGCCTTCATACTGGCGCTTTTGCCGATCACATTTCCCAAAGACCAATTGCGTTTCACGGCTTGGCGGAGCGCCGTATTATCCCGCTGCAAATTGCGATGCTCGATCGCCCGCTCCACATTCACTTTCATCTCCGCCAGTTTTAGTGGCTTCACCACATAGTGGAAGGCACCCTTTTGGAGCGCCTCAATGGCGGTTTCGATGCTGCCAAAGGCTGTCATCAAAATCATGGGAATTTCTGGGCGCAGCGCCTGCACTTTCGTAGTGAACTCCAGGCCATCCATTTGCGGCATTTTAATATCGGAAATAATCACATCGATATCGCCTTCGCCTTGGTCGGAAGCGAGCGCACCATTTTTTCCGAGCGCGTCGAGCGCTGCCGAGGCTAAGGGAAAGCAATTCACGTGATAGCCCTCCCCCACAAAGAAATCCTGGAGCAAGGAGCGCATTTCTGCATCATCATCTACTATTACAATCCTGCCTTTTGCTTCTTTCATGTTCAGCTCCCAAACTTGAGTCAAAATATCCCATCTGGCGACATTTATTCTCGCCAAATACCATTGCTAGGGCAATTTCTCACTATATCGCAGGAGATATGCCAGCTTAGGAGCGCTATAGTGCTTTTGGCTTGAATTTTGTATGGTAGAGGCCAAATGACCCAGAAATTCGACAAAAATAACACATCAAGTCAGGGCGAGTTGCTCCAAGTAGCCAACCGTGAGCTGCAGAATATTCGTCACGCCTTGGATAAGTCAGCGATCGTGGCCATCACCGACCGTGCGGGAAATATTATCCACGTGAATGATAAGTTCGTGGAAATTTCGAAATACCCTCGGGAAGAGCTGCTTGGCCACAACCATCGCCTCATCAATTCCGGGCATCACAGCAAAGCCTTCTTCCTTGATATGTGGCAGACCATTTCCGTAGGCAAGGTGTGGGAAGGCGAAGTTAAAAATCGCGCGAAAGATGGTAGCTACTATTGGGTGAACACAACCATCGTTCCCTTTTTGGATGAAAATCAGAAGCCCTATCAGTATGTTTCGATTCGCTACGAAATCACCCAAAGAAAAAATGCGGAGGAGACCTTGCGGGTGTATGCGGATCGCTTGGAAAGTAGCAACCGAGAGCTGCAAGATTTTGCCTCCATCGCCGCTCATGATTTGCAAGAACCCTTGCGAAAAATTCAAGCCTTCGGGGATCGCCTGCAAACACGCTGTGGAAATCTGCTAGAAGTGGATGGCCGCGATTATTTAGAGAGAATGCTTTCTTCTGCAGGCAGAATGCGCAAGCTAATTGATGATCTGCTCACTTACTCGCGCGTTACTACTAAGGGACAGCCCTTCACAGAAACAAATCTACAATCTATCTTGCAAGATGTAATTTCTGATCTCGAATTGCGCATCGAGCAAGCAGCGGGAAAAATAGAAATTGGCAAGCTTCCCGTTTTACAGGCCGATGAATCGCAGATGCGCCAGCTCTTTCAAAATCTGATTTCCAATGGCCTAAAATTTCACAAGAGCGAGCTCCCCCCAATCGTAAAAATTGAATCGGAAGTGATGGGCAATCGCTGCCACATCACAGTGCAAGATAATGGGATTGGCTTCGACGAAAAATATTTAGATAAAATTTTCACCATCTTTCAGCGACTCCACGGGAAACAAGAATACGAAGGCACGGGCTTGGGCCTCGCTGTCTGCCGCAGAATCGCAGAGCGCCACGGCGGCACGATCACCGCCAAAAGTAAACCGGGCGAAGGCGCGTGTTTTATTATTGACCTGCCCTTAATCGCAACTCAGGAGCCAGCATGAGCCGCAATAGTTCTAAACCACTCACCATCCTTATTGTGGACGATGATGCAGATGATCGTCAGATGATCGCCGAAGCCTTTCAAGAAAATCGCTTGGCCAATGAACTAAAATACGCCGAGGATGGCGAACAGTTAATGGACTATCTCTGCCGTCGCGGCGAGTTCAAAAATCCAGCAACGAGCCCACGCCCAGGTCTCATTTTATTAGATCTCAATATGCCCAAAAAAGATGGTCGCGAGGCCATCAAAGAGATCAAGGGAAATCCCGAGCTTCGTGATATCCCTGTGGTAGTGCTCACAACGTCTAAAGCAGAAGAAGATATTTATCGCACCTATAATCTTGGAGTGAATTCGTTTATCACGAAGCCAGTCACCTTTGATGCTTTAGTTGCGATCACAAAGGATCTCGGTCGCTATTGGTTCGAGATTGTGGAATTACCCTCAGGACACAAGGATTTCTAATGACTCTCGATCGCTCTCTCCAAGTATTGCTCATCGACGATGATGAAGATGATTTCGTGATGCTGAAGAGCCTGCTCGCCGAAGTGAAGGCGCAAAAATTTCAAGTGGAATGGGCAAGATCCTACGAAGAAGGCAAAAAGCTTTTGCACCATCAAAAGCACGATGTTTGCTTTCTCGACTATCGCTTAGGCGCTAAGACTGGCCTCGACCTCCTAAAAGAAGCTATCGGTAGCGGCGTGAGAACGCCAATGATTCTCCTCACTGGCTATGGTGAACATGAGGTAGATATTGGCGCCATGAAAGTGGGCGCGGCAGACTATCTAGTGAAAGATCAAGTGCACCCACTACTCCTAGAAAGATCGATTCGCTATTCCATCCATCGCTCACAAGCAATGCAGGCCATCGTGGATCGTGAAGCGCAAATCTTGATGCAAGATCGCTTGGCCAGTGTGGGTTTACTTGCTTCTTCGCTGGCTCATGAGATTGGAACTCCACTCGGCGTGATTCGCGGACGCGCCGAATACCTGGAACTCCAGCTACGCAATGATCCAAGCATTAAAAAAAATGTGGATGTGATCATTTCGCAGATTGATCGCGTATCGAAGCTGATTCGTTCGCTACTCAACTTGGCGCGCGGCGATCAAATGAAGAGCGCGCAAAAAGTTTTTTTTAATGATATCGCCAATGAAGTTTTAGATCTCATGGCCCATGAGCTTCGCAAACACAGCATTGAAGTGAGAAATGAACTCACACAAAATATCCCTGTAACTGTTCGCGCAGAATCGGAGCCGCTTCACCAAGTGCTGCTCAACCTGCTAGTAAATTCTGTGCATGCCATTGAAAGCGCAAAAAAGGCAGGCCGCACGGATCATCATTTTATCCGAATCTCCGCTCACGAAAATGAAACTCGCTGGGAAGTAGATGTGGAAGATACGGGCTGCGGAATTTCCGAAACCAATTTGAAAAATTTATTTAAACCCTTTTTCACCACGAAAGAAATAGGCGTGGGCACCGGGCTTGGACTCGCCACCAGTTATCGAATCGTAGAATCTTGGGGCGGATCCATCCAAGCAAAAAGCAAAGAGGGAAAAGGAACTACGTTTCAGATCCTTCTCCCTAAATAAGAGGCCTATTTTTGCTTTTCTACCACTGGTTCTGCAAGCGCTCGGAGCTCATCTAGGCGATTTCTAGTTGCCACGGAGAGATCCATTCCGTTACTACCCGTATATCCGAACACGATCGATTGTTCTAGCTTGTGATAACAAGCTTCTCCGAGCGCGCTATGAGCGGCCTTGTGAATACAGGCCTCATAAAACACCTCATGCATATCTTCCGTTTTGAGCGGATTTAGCACTTCATAGGTAAGACCAGCCAAGAATAATGCCTCTGCAGCATGGGGCCCACTTGGTGCCATTTGCAATAGATCGTGCACTGTCGCCGAGGCGCGGAGATAAAGAATATCTCCATTGCGATCCATGGGATACTTTTGAATCTCTCTTGCCTGACTCAGCAGCTTTACAGCCTTTGCATACAATTCATCTTCTGAAATTTGTGTCGGCACTTTTTCTTTTTGCCAGTTGCTCACTGATTCAGCCCATGTATTTGCATCATGCTTCATGAATCCGGGTGCATTCGGCGTATTCAAAATTAGATTTACAATTTCTGCAGTTTTTGCAGCATCTTGTTTTACTCGAACTGCTATCAGCAAACTTTCTTCCACTGCCCGCTGCCAATCACGAGATCCACGCTTTAACGCTTGCGGCTCTTCTATCACTTTTTTAAATTCACCTAACGCGAGATCATACTGCCTTGAAGCTGCAAAAAATTCTCCCTTCTCTAGGGGCGAGAATGCGGCATCTTTTGGCTCAAAGCTAAGCTTAGAAAATTGAGGCCCAGAACCATTGCGGGTATGGCAAGCGATACAATAACCCGGCACGGCGCGAAGAATAGAACGAGCATAGGCGCGATTTCCATTTTTCATTTCCTCTGCCGCTAACTTTGTTTGCCTACCCAGCATTTCCGCCACCAAGGGCACTGTTGGATCTTGATCAATGACGGCCACATTTTTCATGTTAATATCGTGGGCGAAGGCGGCCAGCTTATTCGCCTCATTTTGGATACGATATTTATTGGCCGGATCATAGAATCGCTTATCGCTAGTGATATCGGTGAGCAAATCTCCCAAAACCTTGTAGAAACCTTGCATCTTGCCTCGCCACTTAGCCGCGTCATCAGCAGCGAATCCTGAGTGGGGAAAACTAAACAGAAAAAGAAAAGATAGACACAAGAATTCACGTAAAAACTTCATAGAGCTCCTTCTACAAATTGATTCAAATAAAGCTAAGCAGATTTCACGCCAATGTCTAATAGGATTCAAGGAGGGAGGAAATAGTTGCCTGTGGCATTTTGTCTCTTCTTGCACGAAATTGTCTCTTGGAATCTAAACAAAAAAGAGCGCGAGCAAACTCAAACAAGCCAAGCCTATCATCATGAGGGAACCTTGCTTTCTTACACCATCCACTCCCCAGATGGCGGAGTAAGCTCCCTTGATCATATTATTGCTAGCGGCTGCGATAATGATCGCCTTGGCCGCCATTTGCGTAGTTAAAACATCCCCCGAGCTCTGTGTAAGACTCATCACAAAGGGATCCACATCCGTTAATCCTGTGAGGAACGACAACACAAATATTCCATGGGAGCCAAGGTACTGAAGCGTATACATGGTGAGCACGCCCATCACAGTAAAGAGCCCGGCAAACACAAAGGCAGATTGAAGTTCCAAAGGATTTCGAGCCTCTAAAGGCCCTGCCTCGTCTGCGCTTTTTGTTTTGGGACCCAAATTCATCCACAGCCCACCAACAAGGCAGAAAAGAACCGCCAGCGTGAGGAAGGGAACGAGCAGAGTCATTCCCAACTTTAGATTGAATATAAAGAGCAAAGCGGCGAGGCGAAAATACATAAAACCCGACGCAATCAAAATCGCGCCAGAAAAGAGATGGCTGGGCTTTTCGAGCCTTGATCTTTTCGCCAGCACAATCGTTGTAGAAGTTGAAGAATAGATCCCACCAAAAATGGCCGCCAGCACAACACTCCGCTTTGAACCCACTAAGCGTTCCAGTGCATAGGCCGCGTAGGAGAGCC
>CAIPTA010000166.1 GCA_903867855.1 Oligoflexia bacterium
TGCGAAATAGTTGGGGGAAGGGGTGTGGTCTCTCTTCGGATTGGGAATGTAATCCTGCCAACGGTGATCTTTGGATCTCTGCGGATGTCTTGGCCAAAAATATCCTACTCACTCATACGCTAGCTCCGTAATTCTGCCCCTTCACAAGCCAAGAGAAGTGTTCTATGGTTTTCCTTCCTCGGAGGGAAAAACATGCTGCTTTGCGATAATTTTATCCATGGAGTTTGGACAAAAGGTGAGTCTGGCACGGAAACGGTGCACTCCCCACAAACAGGGAAAGCCATAGGCACTGTCTCGCAGCCTTCCAGCGCCCAAATCGATGCCGCCATTCAATTCGCCGCGAAAGCACAAAAATCTTGGGCCGATGCTCCGGTAAAAGAGCGCAGCAAAGTGCTATTCGATCTCCGCACTATTCTCCTTCGTGAAGCCGATGCCATCGCGAAATTAAAGGCCTCTGAATCTGGCAAAACTTTTGATGAAGCCCGCGCAGGACTCATGAAGGGCATCGAAGTGTTGGAGTTTGCTCTCGCCATCCAAAATCTTGATCTCGGTGGCCGACTCGAAATCTCCCGCGGCGTGAGCTGCGAATTCCGCCGGGAAGCGCTTGGCGTAGTGGCCAGTATCACTCCCTTTAATTTTCCCGCTATGGTGCCGCTCTGGACGATGCCGATTGCCATCGCGCTCGGTAATGCCTATGTGTGGAAGCCTTCGGAGAAAACTCCGCTCACCGCAAAAAAAATCGCGGATGCTTTTCAGGAGGCAGGCCTCCCCGCTGGCGTGCTCACCGTGCTTCACGGCGGCGTGAATACCGTGAATGCGATCATCGACCATCCGCAAGTGAAAGCGGTGGCTTTTGTGGGTTCGACGAAAGTGGCGAAGCTCGTATATCAGCGCGCTACGAATTTGGGGAAGCGCGCCCTCGCGCTTGGCGGCGCCAAGAATCACATCATTCTTTTACCCGATGCAAACCTCGAATTGAGCGGTGCGGGAATCTCCGATTCCTTCACGGGCTGCGCAGGTCAACGTTGTATGGCGGCTTCGGTATTGCTTGCGGTGGGCCAAGTGGATGCGCATATCGAAAAAATTATTCAACGCGCTTCCTCTCTGCAACTTGGCAGCACGATGGGCGCCATCATCACGAAAGCGCAAAAAGAGTTTTTGGTAGAAGCCATCACGCGTGCGGAAAAAGCAGGCGCAAAAGTATTGCTCGATGGTCGGAAAGCAAAAGCGCCAGCAGGGATGGAAGAAGGCAACTGGCTTGGCCCCACAATTCTAGATAATATTCAGCCTGGCTCCGAAGCTGCTACCATAGAGCTTTTCGGGCCTGTGCTCAGCATCGTTCGCTGCAAAGATATTTCAGAAGCCCTCGCGATTGAAGCAAGCGTAGAGTATGGCAATGCTTGCAGCGTGTTCACTTCGAGTGGCCCCATCGCCGAGCGCGTAGCAAAAGCCGCAACCACAGGCATGGTGGGAATCAATATCGGTGTGCCAGTGCCACGTGAACCCTTCTCGTTTGGCGGCATCAATGCCTCGAAGTTCGGCCATGGCGATATTACCGGCCATCATAGTCTCGACTTCTGGTCGAACGTGAAAAAAATCACAGTGAAGTGGGAGAAGCAGAGCGACTCCACTTGGATGTCTTAAGGAAAAGGAAATTTATGAGCGATAACAAACATTCCAATCACGTAATTCTCGCAACTCACAATAATCTTCGCTATGAGCGCAGTCTGCCGATTCAGTGGGGAGCCAAAGATCCTTTGAAGCGTGGGCCAGTAGTGGCATCCATCACTGATCCGAAGAGCCGCAATGCGATTGGCACTCACAGCGGCAGCTATACGGTGTATCGCGCGCTCTCGATCGCGAGCGGACAATTCGCTTCTCAGCATCGGCCTGATCTACAAAACACGGAAAGCCCAGTAAAGATTGGCCCCTTTCCGCAGTGGCATGATCCGAAGAAGATTGTCTCCCTTGATCCTTGGGGCCTCGATCCACAAACCAATTTCGGCCCGCTCTATAAAAAGGGCTACGATATTCGCCCCACGATTGCCGTAACTCAAGCGCATCTGCAGATCCCAGAGATTCACGATGCTCTTCGCGCCGGACGCCTAAAGCCCGATGGTAAAATCGTGAAAGAGAATATGGATATTTTCGTAACGAAAGTGGCGATTGATCCTGTGTGGTATTTGCCGGGCATCGCCGAGAAGCTCAAGGTGGAAGAGGGCGAACTCCGCCGCATTCTTTTCCAAGAAACGGGCGGCATGTATCCAGAGCTCATCACGCGCCCTGATCTCAAAGTGATGCTTCCCCCCATTGGAAGTTCCACTGCTTATATTTTTGGCAATGCGAAGGATCTAGCCAATCCAAAAGTGGAACTTACCTGCCGCGTGCACGATGAGTGCAATGGCTCTGATGTGTTCGGTTCGGATATTTGCACCTGCCGACCTTACCTCATGTACGGCATCGAAGATGCGGCTCGCACCGCTCAGCGTGGTGGCGTGGGAATCATTGTGTACTATCGCAAAGAAGGTCGTGCGCTAGGGGAAGTAACGAAATTCCTTGTCTACAACGCTCGTAAGCGTCAAAAAGGCGGCGATACAGCAGCGAACTATTTCCTCCGCACCGAGTGTGTGGCTGGCGTGGAAGACGCGCGCTTCCAAGAATTCATGCCCGATTGCTTGCACCTCTTTGGTATCCAGAAAATCCACAATCTCCATTCCATGAGCAATATGAAATACGATGCGATAGTGGGTAGCGGCATTAAAGTGGTGAATCGCATTTCTATTCCTGCCGAGCTCATCCCTGCCGATGCGCAAGTGGAAATGGAAGCGAAAAAGGCAGCTGGCTACTTCACCCCAGAAAAGAAAAAGTCGAAACAGGCTTTGAAGAAAGTGAAGGGCCGTAACATTGCCGAATAAATCATTCACTCTTTCGGATAGCGAAGTAGATTTCATCTTGTCGCCTGAGGCGATACGAGATCGTGCGGCAAAAATTTTCGAATTTACCAAAGCGGGGAAAGGCAAATTTGTTTTTCACCCCGAGAAATTCGAACCTACGGTGAATTATGTTTTGGATGTGATTCGTCAGAATTATCCAGGCCTCGATATTCCATTTCATTCTCGCTGGGGGCATTTCCGCGCTGGGAAAATTGATCGCGTAAAGGATCTCGATGCAAAATTAGCGGATCTTGATGTGATGGAGCGCGCGCGCACCAAACTCGATCTCGTGATCACTTCCGTATTGCTCGATGCCGGTGCTGGTGCTGCCTGGAGCTATCAGGAAGGCAAAAATAGTTTCAATCGCTCCGAGGGCTTGGGAGTGGCGAGCTATCATATGTTCTTGGCGGGTGAATTTAGCTGCGATGGAAAATCTTTGAAAGCGGATGCCTCTGGACTTTCTCGCGTGTCGGGAACGGCTCTGGAAAAGGCTTTCCAGGTGACGGAGAAAAATCCGCTGCTTGGCGTGCGTGGGCGTTTGCAGCTTCTCAATAATTTGGCGCAAGCTGTAGGCAATAAAACGATTTTTAAAGACGGCCGCCCCGGAAATATTGTGGACTATCTGGTTGGTAAGCATGGCAATTCGATTCCTGCCAAAGCAATCCTGCGCGCAGTGCTCGATGGTCTCGGCCCCATTTGGCCTGGCCGCATTACCGCTGGCATGGCGAATCTTGGCGATGTGTGGACACACCCACAACTTGGCCCTGAAGGAAGTTTTGCGACGCTCGTGCCCTTTCATAAGCTTTCCCAGTGGATGACCTATTCTCTTATCGAGCCCATCGTGGAAGCTGGCATCAACGTGACCGGTGTGGAAGGTCTCACTGGCCTTGCGGAGTATCGCAACGGTGGTTTGCTCTTAGATGGCGGCTTACTCACCTTGCAAGAGCCCTCCATGGCACTACAAGCCTGGCATCCAGAAACTGAATTAGTGGTGGAGTGGAGAGCCCTAACTGTGGCCCTTCTCGACCAAATCGGAGCTGCAGTGCAGAAAAGCCTCGGCAAAACACCGCAAGAATTTCCGCTCGCAAAAGTGCTCGAAGGGGGCACTTGGTGGGCTGGTCGTTACTTAGCACAAGATAAGCGAAAAAGTGGCAATCCTCCGATCATGATCGAGAGCGATGGAACAGTATTTTAGGAGAGAGATATGAGTAAAAAATTAAAAGTGATCGACCATCCCTTGCTTCGCCACAAGCTTGGCTATTTGCGGGATAAGAACACAAAGTCTGGCGAGTTTCGGGATCTCGTATCGGAGATCAGCCAAATTCTTGCCTACGAAGCCATGCGCGATTGGAAAGAGATGAGCACGGCTCATATCGAAACGCCGATCGCAAAAGCGAAAGTGGAGCGAGTGGCAAACGCACCGGTAGTAGTTTCTGTATTGCGCGCGGGCAATGGAATGCTAGATGCGGTGCTCTCGGTGCTGCCTTTTGCGTCTGCGGGCTTCATTGGAATCTATCGCGATAAGTTTATTCACAGCACCGTGGAATACTATTTCAAATTGCCCAGCGAGACAAAAGGTCGCAAGGCTATTCTCTGCGATCCACTCGTGGCCACTGCAGATACCATGATCGCCGCAATCGAGCGCCTAAAGAGCTACGAAGTGAAAGAGATTCAAATTCTTTCTATTCTCGCCAGCGATTATGCGGTGAAGAAGATTCACGAGTTTCATCCCGATGTGGAGATTCTCACAGTAAATGTGGAAAAAGAAATGAACGAGAATGGTTATCTCGTGCCGGGCTTGGGAGATGCGGGTGACCGTCTCTACCAAACGAAATAGGCCCTATTTACTCGGCGTGGCCGGCGGTAGCGGATCGGGGAAAACCTATTTCGCTGAAGCCTTGCGTGCGGCTTTGGGTTCGGGCATTTGTGAGATTGTCTACCAAGATAATTTCTATATCGATCAATCCAAGCGCTTTGATCATGATGGCGGCTCTGTAAATTTTGATCATCCGGATGCGATTGATTTTCCCTTGCTGGCCGAAAGATTGGCCCATTTACGAGCGGGCAATCACACACAGATTCCGATCTACGATTTCAAAACGCATTCCAGAAAAGCCGAAAAATTGGAGATCGATCCTAAGCCCATTATCATCGTGGATGGCATTTTGATTTTTCATCACCAGGGTGTGCGGGAACAATTTGATCAGCTCGTATTTTTTGATACGCCGGAAGAGCTTCGCTATTCAAGGCGCTTGCGCCGAGATGTGGAAGAGCGCGGTCGAACTCCTGAGGGAGTGAAGGCCCAATTTGATCGCCAAGTGAAGCCCATGCATGATCAATTTGTGGCTCCTTCTGTGAAATTTGCTCATCGTGTGGTGCGCGATGCCGGCGAATTTTCGGGTGTGCTCGCTGAATACGGCGAACAGCTTCGAAAGCTCCTCTAAGTTTATGGCGAAGGCTCTCTTTTTCGATTTCTACGGAGTGAGTCTTCAGCTCAATTTTCTACTCGAAGATCAGCATTTTTTAGAAGAGCAGCTGCTGGCCGATTTTTCCTTTTTTCGCCGCGCAGGCATCGGCCCTGAGCCCACAATTTCAATCGATATTTCACTCGCTCCGGCGAGCTTACGCTTTTCCGGCACCACTTGGTTTCGCACTGGCCTCTGCCATGCCAAGCAAAATGGAGTGATTCGCAGCTGCCTCTTTCATGGTGGCAATCAGATTGAGGATAGCGGAAACGAGTTCCGCAGAGCCACGCTCTATGTGAAATCCCCAAGCAGCGCCTACGAAGCACTCTATTACTATATTCTCTCTGCCGTGGGAGAAGCCTTAGACTATCGAGGCATTCATCGCTTGCATGCGGTGGCGTATAGCTCGGGAAATGCTGCGTTTTGTTTGCCAAGAGATTCCATGGGGGGGAAAACTACGCGGGCCCTCAAGATCCTGGCGAGCGGCACGGAAAAACTTTTTGGCGATGAAGTAATTTTTACGGATGGAGTGAAACTTTTTGCTTTTCCGATTCGTCTCGCGGTGCGCCCAGATATTTATAGTGAATACACGCATGTGGCTGCCGAGCCTTTTCAGCGTAGCCTGGGCGGACGAAAATATCTGGTGCGCATCCCGCAACATCGAGTGGCCATGGAAAGCGATAGCTTCCAGCTCGACTTAGCGGGGAATAGCCTAGCCTTCAGCTTCAAGTTTTTATTGGGGCTCGGAGTGCCCCAGATGCGAGAGTTTATGATTCGCCCAAATTCTATTCGGTCCTTGTGGACAATTTTTTGGCTTCGCTTTTCCTGTTTACGAAAACTTCTTCGTCACAGGTAGAAGTTAGCCATGATCCAAGCGTAGTCAGCGTAGTAATCGCCTGAGGAAAAGATTTTCAGCTTTTGCCACTCTGCCGTTAATTCTATGTGCGGGCGTGGATACAAATGAATTCCGGCTCCAAAGGATTGCTTTTGCGACTTTGGATCATCCAAATTGAGCCGTGCATACTCCCAAACGCCATAGGGTGTGATTCCTTGGCGGATATCGTAAGCGAGCTTCTGCTCCGTTACATAGCCAGACTGTGTGCTCGGCGCAATCTTGGAGATTTTCACTTGGTAGTCGGTTTCCGATTCCACGTAGAGCTTATCCGTGAGGCTGATAATTCCCCAGGGGCCAAATGTATTTCGTTTATATTGATAGCTTTCGCCATAGAGGTAGCTGAGGCCCACTTTGTCTTTATCGAGAAAAAAGTAACTGGCGGTTGCACTGGCACCATGCTCTTGATTGGTGGAATATTTATCGTGAAAGTTTCCTAACAAACCAGTGAGGAAGAAGGTCCAGTTCTCGCCGCCATAGGAATATTCTAGGCCATAGGATTCGGTATCATTGCCAAAGCCCAAAGAGTCACGCACAAAAAGCTCATGATTTGGATCGTTAATTCCATACTCATTTTGGAAGCGACCGAATCGTAGAGTTTGTTTTTCGCTAACTCTACCGAGCACATAATGGCGGCGCGAGTAGAGGCTATGTTGTTCATTGCCGCTCGAATCATAGTAAAGTCGGCGACCCACAGTGCCATCAATGGCCCACTTCTCCGCATTGTAGGCTGCTTCCACATCGGCTTGCATCAGAATAGCCTTTGCTACCGTTGCGGATGGACTATCTTCATAGAGCTGCAAGGCTCGCACATAGGCGCCGAGCAACAGCTTCTCGGGAGGATTGATCGCGCCGTACGCGAAATTTTGTTCACCGTCGCGGGCCCAAGTGCTCAAGAGTTCTTTTGAAAGCTCTCGGCCATAGGGATTTAGCAATCCACCACCCGCAGGGCTCAAGTGACACGCCGTACAGTTCACATAGCCATGGCGAACCAATTCAGGAAAGGCCAACGCTTGCTTCGAGCTGAAAAGAATAAATAGGGTAAGAAAAATAGCAAAAGGGATTTTCATCCCTTTGTCTTAATTGATTTTTGCCTGAAAGTGAACTTCTACATCCACATCTTCTGCCATGGTTGCACCCGCGAAGGTGGGAAGTGTGATGGCATACTCGCTAATCTTGATCGGGAAATGAGCTGTTCCAGTTACGGCGGCATCTTTCACGCTAAGGTCAGTGGTGCCGGTCACCTCTTTTTGCACGCCATGCAGGGTGAGCTTACCGTGGAAGGCCACTCCCTTTTTTTCGCCAGCGCTGGGGATTTCGAGGTCGCTAATTGCGAGCACTGCATTCTGGTAGCCTGGCTTGCCGGTTTCCAGGTATTTTTCTTTCATATGGTGATCGCGCATATCGATGCCCGTATGAAATTGATTTAGATCGGCTTGCACGGTGCCACTCGCTTTACCTGCCTTGAGGCTAAGTGAGCCGGTAACGGTGGCATCTTTCCCTTTGATCTTGATCATGGCGGGGCGGCCAACCGCATTGAATTCGAGCTGACTATTTGCAGGGTCAAGCACTAGGGTTTTTTCTGCGGCAAACGCAGGAACACAAAGGAGAGAGAGAAGGAGAAAATTAGTCTTTAGCGCCATTGTTGATCCAATCCTTGATTACTTCAATTTCTGCATCACTAAGCGCTGCTTCTCCAGAACTAACTGGCGGCATGCGATGTTTTGCGGTTGCGAGAATATCATTGTAGAGATCGCTTAATTCTGCTTTTCCGGCGATTACGGCATCGCTACCAGAAAGCTGAGCTAGCGTTTGAAATGGATCATCCTTCGCTTTGCCTTGTGGGTTGTGGCAGCCCACGCATTTTGGCTGGAGGATATTGGCAGAAATGGATTCAAAAGTGGGGGCTAGAGGAATCACCACAGGAGCCGGTGTGTTTTCCCCAGCTTGGTTCGGACCACCCGCTTGCACCCATGTGGTGAGGATCAAGAGTTCATCGTGAGTGAGAGGCGGGCTGCCAGCCTTCGGCATGGAATGATCCACCAACGCGCTTTGATTAATTTGAGAGAGGGCGCTTTTTGCCGTCTCTGGATGGGTGAGATTCACTCCCCCGTTTGTGAGGGTATCGTTATGACAGCCAGCACATTTATTGGAAAAAACTTGGGAATACACCTGCGAAAACGACGATGCCGCGAGTTGTTCCGTAGAAGGCTGCAGGCTGGCGCCGGAATCTGTGCTGCCGTCTTTACCGTGATTATAGGAACAGGCTGCGAGGGGAAGGGTGAGGAGTAGGAAAAGAAGTTTCTTGCTCATGGGCATCTTATAGCATATTGACGCGCCGGGTTCAAGCTCTTCCTATTGTTTCTGGGCCATCGATGCTATCCTTTTTCTATGCTGAGAGCCTTGTTAACATTGCCTTTATTGCTACTTTTGGCCTTGCTGGTTTCTTTATTGGTTTTTCCGGGCAAAGTAAGCGAAATCCTCAATCCTAGCCCCGAGACGGCCCCTGGCGCCTCTCAGCAGCCTATGGCGGTGGCTCCCGCGCCGGTACAGCAGCCAGCGCAACAACGTCCTCCTGCTAAAAATACCAAGCCTGCTCCGCGAAAATGAGCTCGGCCGCAGAGAGCAAAAAATCGAAAAAGGGCGGTGCCTTTCTCGTTGGTGCGGGGATTCTGCTTAGCCGCCTAGCCGGGCTCGTTAGGGTAAAAATATTTGCCCACTATTTCGGTAGCTCTGATGCAGGCGATGCCTTTAATGCCGCCCTGAAGATTCCCAATTTTCTACAAAATTTATTTGGTGAGGGAGTGCTCTCCGCTTCTTTTATTCCCGTTTATGCAAAGCTCCTAGCGGAGGACGATGACGAGAATTCCCAAAAGCTTGCAGGCGCCATTTTCTCGTGGCTAGCGCTCACCACGAGTTGCCTGGTTCTCGCTGGGATATGGGCGAGCCCCTATTGCATTCAGTTCATCGCTCCTGGTTTTACAGAGGAAAAAAAGCAGCTCACGATACGTTTGGTGCAGATATTTTTTCCGGGTACGGGATTGCTGGTAATGTCTGCTTGGTGTCTGGGCGTACTCAATAGCCACCGACGTTTTTTTCTTTCCTATGTGGCCCCGGTGATTTGGAATTTTGCCATCATAGCTGTGTTGATAGTTTTTGGTGGATCGCGATCGCAGAGTGATCTAGCTGTGAAAGCTTCTTGGGGATTGGTGCTGGGATGTGCATTGCAGTTCTTGATTCAATTGCCCACTACGTTAGTGCTCCTTAAAAAATTTAGGCCTAACTTTGATCGCGTCTCCGGCCCAGTGCGCACGGTGCTAAAGAACTTTTTTCCAGTGGTGATCGCCCGTGGAGTAGTACAGCTCAGCGCCTACATCGACAATATGCTGGCAAGCTTGCTGCCAACTGGCGCCGTATCCTCCTTGGCCTATGCTCAAGTGATTTATCTTTTGCCCGTGAGTCTTTTTGGGATGTCGATCTCGGCGGCGGAATTGCCGGAAATGTCGAGCGCCGTGGGGGATGCCTCCGAGGTGGCGGCGAAGCTGCGCACGCGCATTGAGCTCGCCTTAGAGAGAGTTACCTTTTATGTGGTGCCCTCGGTGGCGGCCTTTTTGTTTTTTGGCGATGTGATTGTGGGCGCTCTTTATCAAGGCGGCGCATTTCATCGGGAAAATACGATTGAAGTGTGGGCTGTGCTCGCGGGTTCCACGGTTGGTTTATTAGCCTCTACGATGGGCCGTCTATATTCTTCTGCTTTTTACGCTCTTCGCGATACGCGCTCACCCTTGCGATTTGCGTTGGTGCGCGTGTTTCTCACCACAGTGCTCGGCTACTGTTTCGCTCTCTACTTGCCCCCCTTGCTTCATATTTCGCTGAAGTGGGGCACAGCGGGATTAACCGCCTCGGCAGGCATAGCGGGATGGGTAGAATTTTTTCTTCTCCGCCGCGGCATAGGAAAAAAAATCGGTGCAGTGCACTTGCCACTGGAAAAGCTTGGCCGCTATTGGCTCGCGCTTATTCCTGGCTTGGTGCTTGCTTCGCTCTTGAGGTGGCCTTTCGGATCCATGCATCCCATTCTGCTCGTGCCGCTTCTGCTTGGCCCCTATGGGATTCTCTATCTTGCGATTTGTGGCAGACTCGGCGTGGGCGACCAAGTTTTACTTCAGCGCTTGCGTCTAGGCCGCAAATCTCGTTAAGGTGACCCCATGAAGCAAGTTGGCCTCGAGGCAATCGCCTTTGACATTCCCGAGCACTATATTAATCTGCACGATTTGGCGTTGGCGCGTGGCATTGATCCCGCAAAATTCACCAAAGGGCTTGGTCAGCTTGAGATGGCCGTGGCCACTGCCGCGGAAGATCCCGTTGTGCTCGCAATTGGCGCTGCTTCCCGGGCGTTAAGAAATTTTTCGATCGATCCACGCTCAATTGGTCTCTTGATTGTGGGCACGGAAAGTTCCGTTGACCAAAGTAAGGCGCTCTCCAGTTTTCTCCATGAGCATCTTGGTTTGTCGAGCGAGTGTCGCAATTTTGAAGTGAAGCACGCGTGCTATGGCGCGATGGCGGGCGTTTCCATGGCAACAGACTGGATTCTCTCCGGCCGTGCAAGAGGAAAAAAAGCTCTCGTTGTTTCTGCCGACATTGCTCGCTATGGATTGCTCACTCCGGGCGAACCCACTCAGGGTGCGGGTTCTGTGGCCATGGTGATTTCCGAATCTCCAAGCCTGCTAAGCTTTCATACTGAGCGTCAGGGTTTTTACTCGAAGCAAGTGATGGATTTTTGGCGTCCCAATTATAGCAAAGATGCCTTCGCGGACGGGCACTTTTCCATGGAGTGTTATCTGGAGGCCTTGTCGTCGAGTTATGCGATGTATGCTAAAACAGAGATGGGAATGGCAAAATCCTTTGGGGCTGCCCTTTACCATGCTCCCTTCGTAAAAATGGCCCAGAAGGCCCATGTGCGCCTCTGGGAGCTAAGCCATGGCGCCACCTGCGAGGCCGGCAGCGCGAATCTGGTTCAAGCCAAGGATGACTATGAGAGACGCGTCGCGCCCTACCTTGAATTGAATGCTCGCGTTGGCAATATCTATACGGGTGCGCTCTTTCTTTCCCTGCTCTGTTATTTGGAAAAAGCAGAGAAGAGCGCCATGCCGATTAGCTTATTTTCCTATGGTAGCGGCTGTGTGGCGGAATTTTCTTCGATGAGTTTGCTGAAACCCTTGAGAGAATTTCCGGGCTATGAAGCCTCAGTAAGTCTCTTGGCGAAGCGGAAAAAAATCTCCATCCCGGAGTATGAGGCGATCATGGGAGATTGCGCAAAGATGGACTCGAATAACTTTAAGCCGCAGCAGAGCTTTCCTTTAAGCAGGAAGCTTCTCTACCGCGGCTGTGTGGATCATCAGCGAATTTATAGCTAATTTTATGCTGCGAGCGATTGGCTGTCTTCGTCGTCTTCGAAGGCATTGTCTTGCAGATTCAATTTTAGGTTTGCGATAGCTTTCGTGTGCAGCTGACAAACTCTCGATTCAGAAATATGCATGCGACTGCCAATTTCCTTCAGGTTCAAATCTTCAAAGTAGTAGAGAGCCAGTACTTGTTGTTCCTGGGGAGCTAAATTCACAATGGCTTTTTCCAAGTATTCGCGCACATCGTGGTTCGCTGCATTTGCGAGTGGATCGGAAGCAAGGCCTTGGTCGGGAACGAGCTCGATGGCCGTCGATGTTGATTCATCATCACGGTTTTCTCGCGTATAGCCTGCCATATTCATTTGGTCGAGCGTGTTCACATCTCTCACGAGCTGCTCGTATTTCACTTTATCAAGGTGAAGCGCGCGACGCAGTTCCTCGTCTGTGGCCTTATGGCCATTCTTGGCTTGTAACTTTTCGCAAAGGATTGCGAACTGTTTCGCCTTCTGGCGCATGCCTTTTGGGGCCCAATCCTGCGAACGCAATTCATCGAGCATAGCGCCGCGAATGCGGAATTCTGCGAAAGTTTTAAACTTGAAACCTTTTTCTGGCTTATAGCGATCGAGTGCCTGCATAAGGCCGATCAATCCAGCGCTAATAAGATCATCGATTTCCACACTGGCTGGAAGACGAGTCGCCATTTTTTTCGCAACCATGCGGACAAGGGAAAAATACTCAAGCATGAGTGTTTCTTTAGATAGAGCTTCGCTACTTACGTACTTCATGAGTGCTCCTTAAAGGTAACTAAATTTTATTTTATCACGACTGGCTTCTAGCTGGAAATATTAGGGCAGCTAAAGCAGGTATTTCCCCGATATAGGGTTATTTGCAAGGTGTATGCCCTTTGGCTAAGTGCTCGATCCCTCTACAGCTAAATGCCTTTAGCCTGTCTAACAACTAAACACTTGTCGAAAAAATCGACATTCGTTAGTCTATTTTGCACTAACTAACTCGAAAGGAATCTCGCTATGAAAAGGATCTTATTCGCATTTTTGGCTCTTGCTTTGGTGTCTCCATTTGCACATGCTGCGAAAACAAAAGTGGTAACCACTAAGAGTGGATTAAAATATGAAGATGTTTTGGTCGGTAAAGGAACTGAAGCTAAAGCAGGAAAAAAAGTAACTGTGCACTATACGGGCACTTTGACGGATGGCAAAAAATTCGATTCCTCTGTGGATCGCAGCGAGCCGTTTACTTTTAATCTTGGCGCAGGCGATGTGATTAAGGGCTGGGATGAAGGCGTGGCCGGTATGAAAATCGGTGGCAAGCGCAAACTCACCATTCCCGCGAAATTGGGCTACGGCGAGCGTGGCGCAGGCGGCGGCTTGATTCCTCCGAATGCAACTTTGCTTTTCGACGTAGAACTACTCAAAGTAGAATAGTTTCTATTTATACCACATGCATATGCAGGGGCCCTGTTGGGCCCCTTTTTTATTTGCAGAGGCGACCGATGACGCCCCACGAGCATCGCTTGATGTGCGCATTCTTTTTAAAATACCTAAAGATCAAGGCGCGCGACGAGCACAGGCGTGCGTTGTTATTTGCGTAGGCTTTTAAAAATGCGCAAGATCGCGGCGTTCGACGAGGAACCGACTAAGGCGGCCGTTAGTGGCCGTCGCAGGAGCGTCCGAGGAGAACAACAAAGAGATTGTGCATTTTTAAAAGCCTACTTGATGGCGGCGTATACTCGGTGCGTATCGTCGTAATCATCAATGGCCTGCAAAAACTCCGACACTTCTTTCAGTTGTTCCGGATTTAGCTCCACGATATTTTTGGGCTTGAAAGAAAATTCTGAAGTAGTCACGTTCCAGCCAGCGGCAGTGAGCGTATTGGAAACGGCACCAAGGTCGGCAATTTCTGTGATGAAAATAGCGCCAACTTTAGCATCGCCAAGATCGGCTTTGTCCATAGTGTCTACGCTTTGTGCACCAGCCTCAATGGCGGCTTCTTCGATGTCTTTCGCGTCTTTGTGGGTGGCTTCCACGAGTCCCACGCGATCAAACATCCAAGCCACCGCGCCGGAATTTCCGAGCTGACCTTTGCGAAACAGCACTCGTATATCAGGAGTGGTGCGGTTTTTATTGTCGGTAAGGCATTCTACGATGATGGGCACTTTGTGAGGGGCGAAGCCTTCGAAGGTAATTGTTTCGTAGGTTACTTTCTCATCGAGGAGACCAGCGCCTTTTTTGATATTGCGCTCGATCGTATCCTTCGGCATGGAGTTCTTTTTTGCGGCTTCTACAGCAGCGCGGAGCCGCGGATTGGATCCGAGTTCGGCTCCACCAAGCTTTGCAGCCACGGAGATCTCTTTCGCCATTTTCGAGAAAATGGCTCCTTGTTTAGCGGATTTTTCTGATTTGCCAGTTGCTTTCCATTGTGCGCCCATAACGTTAATTCCTACCAGCCCTAGGCCTTCTTGGCAAGACTCTCCCACGCTCGTTCCATGCGCATACCGCGCGAACCTTTTAACAAAATACGATCCCCTGCTTTAGCACGCACACTGAGTTCTTCCGCGAGGGCTTCGAGGTCGCTAAAATGGCGCACTTCGCCAGAATAGTTGCGAAGCTTTAGCTCGCTCTCGAGATTTTTCATGCGGTCACCAAAGAGAAATACATGGCCCACTTTTGCTTTTTGAATCGGATCCGCGAGGCTGCGGTGGAGACTCTCTTCAAGGGTGCCGAGTTCAAGCATGTCGCCAAGGCAAGCCCAGACGGTAGATTTCGCATCTGGCTTTAGCATTTCGAGGGCTGCCGTTACAGAAGCAGGATTTGCGTTGTAGGTATCGGCATACACTTTCACGCCGCGCCAACTATGCACTTCGCTGCGTCCGGGAGGGGCTTTAAAACTGCTCAAGCCCTTCCGCATCTCATCGGGGGTGCAGCCTGCTAAATGAGCGAGGGTGAGCGCGCCTAGGAGATTCTGGGCGTTGTGGGAGCCTTCCAGGGGGAGGGGAAAGTGCTCTTCCTTAGGGCCAAAGCCAGTTACCACGAGATCGCCAAGATCGCCCTTAGGAATGATGCGGGCACGGATTTGCGCCGAAGCGTTTTCAATCCCGTAGCTAAGCCGCGTGCCCTGCTGCAGTTTTTTACCGCCCGCCAGAATATAGGGATCGTCCGCATTGATGGCGATGAGGCCTTTTCTTTTTTCGAGAGTGGTAAAAAGTTTTGTTTCTTCTTCTGCCACTGTTTTTACATCGATCAATTTTTCTAAATGCTCCGGACCAATCGAGCTCAAGAGGCCGCCATCGGGATCTACGATTTCTAGATGCTGCTCCATCGCGCCGGGCTCATCAATTCCCACTTCGATCACGGCGATATCTGTTTCTTTAGTCAAGCGAAGCATGGTTGCTGGGATTCCGGTGAAGCCATTTTGGCTCGCAAGAGTTTGCAGCACGCTTTTATATTTTCCTCGTAGAATCGCGGCTAGCAGTTCTTTTGAGGTGGTCTTGCCTGCGCTTCCACAAACCGCTAGCACGGGAAAGGAAAATTCTTTGCGCCAAGCGTGGGCGAGTTTGCGGTAGGCGAGTAAAGTATCCGCAACGGGAAAAGAAATTACAGCGCTTGGAGTTGGGAAATCGTTTCGATGCACGATTCCCTTCGCGCCTTTCTTGATGGCATCTGTGATAAAATTATGGCCATCCGTGCTTTCTCCAGCCAGCGCCACGAAGAGAAAGCCGGGCTGCACAGTGCGGGTATCAGTGGAGATTCCTGTGAAGGCGAAATCGCTAGCTGGTTTTTGTTGAAGAAGAGAGGCGATTTTGGGGGCGCTTAAAAACATAGACATCCTAGAAAAAAGGCAAAAAAAAGAGCTGCTTTACTAAGGGGGTGGACCCACCACAGTAACGCAGCTCTAACTTCTCTGCGATCACCCACTCCGGGCTAAACGTTCGCCTCGGAGAGGATGATCGTCTTGAAATTAGTACTACTACAACTCAAGCGACCACCCCCTTTCTATGCACATGTAGCGCATGAATAAATTATATCACCGGGCCGGAAAAGCTCGCAAGGGGAGATGTTTTTGTATTCTGTAAAGCTGAATTTTACCTGTTAGCGTAGATCTTCTTGTTATATCCTAGCGGCAATATGGCAGCTGATTGTACAAGAATATTTCCAAGTAAAAGTGCAAAAGTGCGCGGAGTTGTGATCGTGGCTCATGGTGCAAACCTGCGCCCCACAAGGATGGACGAGTTTTCTCTTTCTCTTCAAGAAAATGGTTTCACCGTATTGCGTCCTGGCTTCACTGGGCATTGCCCTAGCGATCCAGATGGCTTTGCGAAGGTTAGCGCTGAGGAGTGGCTTGCGGATGCCCGGCGTTTCCACGCAGAGGCCAAGCAATTAGCCCATGCCGCGAATGCACCCCTCTATCTCGCGGCCTATTCTTTTAGCGCGCCAATTTTTATGGTGCAGCATCAAGAGTTGCCATTTGATAAACGTATTTTATTTGCACCAGCTTTTGAAACGAAATGGTGGTATCCGGCTGCTAGAATACTGGCGTGGTCGCTGCCACTCACGTTTCGGTACAAAAGCATGAATATGGCCGACTATCGGGCCAATAATTATGGCGGGGCAGCCTCGGCCCGAGCACTCGATATTATTTTGAGTCGCTGGAAAAGAGAGCTAGCGCCGAATTTGCAGGATGCTGTGCCCACGCTACTTTTCATGGATCCGAAAGATGAGCTACTCAGCTACCAAGCCACCAAAAGTTTCCTTGCAGAAAAAAAGTGGAAGAGTTGGCGTCTTGAAGATATTTCTAATGCAGGAGCCACCACCACCTCGAAAATGCACCATCTCGTGATTGATAGCGCATCCCTTGGCAAAGCTGAGTGGGAGCGGGTGGTGAAGCTTTCGCTTCAGTTCCTCTCGGAAGCGTAAATTATTTGTCTAAGCCAAAGCGTCTGCGAAAGAGCCGGCTCATTTCATCGATCTTCAACACCATGAAGAAATCATAGCAGTCAAAATCGCGGTCTAGAGCTGGTTCGCCATAAAATTTTGCCCCAGCCTTAATATAGGATTGAATTAGCGCTGGAATTTCTGGCTCTACCTCAGGCGTAGAGATCTCCAGGGTGGAGCGATACTTCAGTGTTGGCTTCACATTGTATTCATTCGAAGATAAGCCCTGCGATTGTAGGTGCCCGAGGATCGAGCCTGCCACGGCAGGATCTACGGTTTGCACACTCGCGCAGCCGAAGAGAAATTTCGAATCGGTAGCCTTGATATATTCCACAATACCGCGCCAGAGCAGGGTGATGATGGCGCCATTGCGATAGTCTTTATGAATGCAGGCTCGGCCCAATTCCAGCTTATTTCCTGGAGCCTTCAAGAGTTCTCCCATTTCAAATTCGCCGGCAGAGTAAAAGCGATCGGAGAAAATGGAGGAAATCACGCGGTAGGTACCCACCACTTTGGAATTTTTCTTATCGATAATGATGAGGTGATCGCAGATGAAATCGAATTCATCGATATCGAGCTGATCGGCCGCTTCTTTATTTTGTAGTTCTTTATAGAAAATATCGTGGCGGAGTTTCAGTACCTGGCGCAGCTCAAACGGAGTATCGGCCGTTTTCAGGATGAAATTTTCGGAAGAGCAAAAGATGGGATACTTCGGCTGAAAAGAGCGGAGCGGAAGCGTGGTTTTGTTATAGAGGTAGCGAAAGGGAGTTTGAAGAGCGCGGAGCGGGCGGCGAGACTTCATGCGAAGCGCGCGTCGAACAGTAGCCGGACGTTTTAGTGCTGCAAGCATTTTGTTCCCCCTACCCATAGAAGACCACAGCTTTAGCGGAATTCCTGTTAGGTTTGCGTCAGAAATTCACTGCGGTATATTAACGCTCTGTTTCTAGTTTACTATGAGTGCCATGATCTGCCAAGGCAAGCAATTGACATGATTTCCACCATTTTGTTCGATTTAGACGGCACCATTATCGACTCCGAAGCGCTCGCGTTCCGCGCCATTCTTGATTCTGCGGGCGCCTGGGGGGTGCCCGTTAAGCGGGAGGATGCCGCCAGTATCGCGGGCAAAAAGTGGTCGGTGGCGTTTGATCTGCTGTATGAGAAGTATGAGTTTCCGCTCACCAAGGCGGAGGCCTCTTTAAAAATCGTTTCGCGCTATAAAGAACTACTCTCCCAAGAAATTTGCGTTGTGCCCGGAGTGGTGGAGGCGATCAAGGATTTCTCCGCTCACTTTCGCCTAGGATTAGTTTCCGGTTCTTATCGCGAAGATATTTTGTGGGCGCTGAAGCGGCTGCAAGTGGATTCCCTATTTGAAGTGGTGCTCGGCGCGGAAGACTATCCGAATAGTAAGCCTGCGCCTGATGGCTATGCGAAGGCGCTGCAGCTAATGCGAGTGAAGCCCACAGAGGCGCTTGTGTTCGAAGATTCTTCGCCTGGAATCGCTTCTGCGATCGCCGCGGGCATTGCTGTGGTAGCGGTGACATCTACCAATCACTTTAATCAGGATTTGAGTAGCGCTACCGCGAGTATTCCAGATTTTATGAATGTGAATGCGAATTGGGTTCGCAATCTAGGCAAATAAAAAAGGCGGTAGCTATTCGCTCCGCCTTTTTAGTTTTATTGGAAGTCTAGCTTACCAACGATCGCGTCCGCCGCCACCGCCGCCGCGAGACCCGCCGCGATCACCACGACCACCGCCACCGCCACCGCCGCCACCGCCATAACCACCGCCGCCGCCGCCACCGCCGCCGTAACCACCGCCGCCGCCGCCGCCGTAACCGCCGCCGCCGCCAGAACGACCGCCGCCGCCTTCACGTGGAGCTTGTGGACGAGCTTCGGAAACCATGATTGGACGTCCGTCCATTGGTTGGCCATTAAGCTTGGTGATTGCATCAGCAGCTTCTTGATCCGTAGACATTTCTACGAAGCCGAAACCTTTGCTGCGACCAGAATCACGATCCGTGATCACTTTCGCCGATGTAACATTTCCAGCTTGTGCAAAGTGTGCTTGCAAGCTTGAGTCAGTTGTGGAGTAAGGAAGATTACCAACATACAATTTTTTGCCCATGAGACCTCCTAGTAGGCTCGGAGCCGCTAACGAGGATCAGGAGGCACCATGCTTCTCTTACTCTTACGCGACCAAAAATAAACTTTCGATTATCATCTTATAATAGCTGACCTCTGAAGGAAAGGTTTTCCTTTCAGGGAATTTAGAATTTATCTGGGGCGCGTTATAGCAAGTTTGGCGTATTCTGCGGCGCGCAATGGGGTATTAGATGCGCTTCAGGATCAGTATCTCTGATCTGATACTATTAGCGGGCACGCTGAGGCGTTCGATTTCCACCCAGTCTTCCGGGCTTATATAGTGATCCACGCGAAAGATCTTTCGCTTCTTGCTGTAGCACCAAAATGTAGTGGCCAACTTTTCTAACAACGACCTTGGTGCAGCAACGCCCACAATTATCAGCAGGCCCTCCCGTTTCACCACTCTTCTTGCTTCGGAGAAAAACATATAGAGTTGATCCATGCGCAGGAGATCTAAGTTAAAAAAGGAGAGCAGTAGCTCACCGCTCTCCTCTGCTAGGGAGAGTTCGCAAGCGCTGGAAACATCAGGCCCCATGAGTGCTCTATAGTTAGGGCCGATGGAGGCATGGCCGGTGGGCAAAAACTCCCACACGCTTTTTGGAGAAAATGAATTTAATTTACTAACAAGCTCTTCTCTTACCTGCTTTTGAAACGGAAAGCACACTGGCTGAGGTAGTGAGGTTGGGGCAAGTTTGTCTATCTGGGCGAAGCTCATGATTTACTGTACCAGAGCATGCTTTTTTGCGAAAATGAGAGTGTAGTGAAGCGCACGATTTCTATCTCAGCTTTCTTTTTAGCGATGCTTGCCATCGTACTCTATGCGTCGTTACACAAGGAGGAAAAAGTGGCCCCGGTAGTTGCGCCGTCAGTAGTGGCAGAGATTTCTCCAAAACCAATCGATTCCTCTCCCACCGTATGTGGAAATTTTTTTAAAGCTGCTTGCGAGAATAAAAAAGTGTTCCGTGATCCCACTGGCGTGGTTGATCCCGATGTAAAGGGCGAAATTGAGGCCTTGCGACTCTATGAAACCATCATGCATAAGCACCGAGATTGGACGAGTCAAAAAGTAGAGGCTGATTTGGTGCGCCAGATTTATACGAAAAAAAGAGTAGAACAGCTTCGCAGCACCTTCGATTGGGTGAAAACAGAAATCCATAAGTTTATTGAGCGTCAGCCCGCGGAAACTTTTAGCGAAACAGAGCGTACAAAAATGCTGCGCGAATTGGATCGCACCGTGCTGGAGCTTCCTCCACCCGCGAACATCTATTTCGATGAGCTCGATCTGCTCACGAAGAATGATGTTTACTTTGAGCAAACACCTACTGGAAAAAAGCGAATGAGGGTTGGCGGAGCGTATCTTCTGGCCGCGAAATCTTGGTTCAATCAGGTGTTCACCTTTGCGCACGAGCTTTCGCATTCCATCGATCCTTGTGAGATGAAGTTCGCTGGCGTTCATGTTCATGCCTACGATCGCTTAGAATCCTGCCTGCTCAATAAAAAAGTAATCCACAAAACGAGTAATTGGTCTGCCTGTGGAGATACTGACCAATTTCCTGAGGCCTTTGCGGATTGGATTGCGGCAAGCATCACCGCAGAAAGCTTCGTGAGAGAAATCGACCAGTTTCATTCCAAGCAGGATCGCGAGAGCGCTGCGATCAATGCAGTGAAAGATATCTGTGATGAAGGCTCCTCTTGGGTAGAGATCGATACTGTTTTGCATCCGCCGCCGCGCGCGCGAGTGGAAGGGATTTTTGGTTCAAACCAAGAAGTGCGCAGATTTTTAGATTGCCGAGTGCCTCGCAAGAGTGCGGAGCCTTGTAGTTTTGGAAGGAAATGAAAATGAAGTGCTATTTGATTATATCGGTTGTGTTGCTTGCTGCCTGCGCACAAAAGCCAATTGTGGCAAAAACCGCCAGTGTGCCGGTGCAGGTGAGTGCCAAGCCTAGCAGCCTGGATTTCCTCGAAATATCGTACCAACGCGGACGTAATAGCTACAAATTTCAAGTGGAGAAGAAGCTGGAGATTATGTTTGCGAGATCTTATGTGGATCAAAATTTGGTGCAGGAACGAAAGCTATCTCAAAAGGAATACGTAGAGTTAAAGGAGATGGCCGAAAAGATTTTCGCTGAAAAAGAGCCTAGCATGAAATC
This sequence comes from Oligoflexia bacterium, assembly GCA_903867855.1. Classification (GTDB taxonomy): domain Bacteria; phylum Bdellovibrionota; class UBA1018; order CAIPTA01; family CAIPTA01; genus CAIPTA01. The sequence goes on from CAIPTA010000166.1 coordinate 20,934, forward strand.
CCTTTGTCGCACTCCCTTTGAGATGGAGATGTCGGGGAATGAGAAATCGCAAAAAATTCATGGCTGTCGCTCCTCCCCGGTAGGGACACTTGTCACGGAGCTCCTGCATCGTGCCGATTGGATGATGCTTCAAGAAGATTAGGCATTTGGCCGATAATTGGTAGAGGGTTTTCGGCATATGCCATTCTTAGTTTTTATAGTCATTTACGCTAGCCTTGCCGTCACCACTGCTCGCGCAGAATCCGATGCGCCCCTGTACAATCAAGTTTTCTCTCTAATCACTCAACTAAATAGAATGAGTCTCGAGCAGGATCGTCACTGCGCTCAAGAAATTTATCAGGCGATTACTCGCCCGCAAGAACGGGATCAATGTGGCTTTATTCGCGAAGCGCTCCGGCGCTTGCCCGCCTATGGCGGAGTGGTGAATATTCCCGCGGGGAATTATGTTTGCGGCGCTCCGATTGTACTCGATCGTTCTCATATAACCTTGCGGGGAGAGGGTAATGTAAATTTGCGTCTCGGCAATCATGCGAATTCACCACTAATCATTATGGGCCGAATCGAAACTCCTCCAGCAAGGGTGGAGGATGTAGAGATTGCAAATCTGCATTTAGACGGGAATAAAAATAATCAAGATGGCGAGTGCTGGGGCGGGGATTGCGATCATGGTGGCCGTACAATTATTCGAAACAATGGAGTAACCATCCGCGGAGTTACGAATGGGCGCATCGAATCCGTGAGCGTTACGGCGGCTCGCTCTGGAGGACTGGTAACAGAGAAGAAGAGCACTAATCTTGTGGTGAATAATTTTTCTTCCACGAACAATTTCTTCGATGGCATTGGTGGCTGTGAAACTACGAATAGCAGATTCACGAACCTGAATCTCTCGCACAATAATAATGCGGGGATATCGCTAGATTTAAGCTTCAATAATAATGTGTTTCAAAATGTTATTATCCAGAGCAGCCATGATGTAGGGATTTTCATGCGGCACTCGAATGGCAATCATTTCGATCATGTGAAGATTCAAAAACCAGGAAATTTTGGGGTATTTGTGGCATCGTCTGATCGGGCGGGGAGCTGCGCTGATAACAATGAATTTCACGATCTTGGTGTGAGTGATTCACCCCGCGCCGCATTTCGTTTGGCCAACACCTGTGCGGGGAATCGACTCACTGGGCACATTTTTTTTTCGAACACCAAGGGCTGCCTAAGCACGGCCAATGGTGCGCATCTCGATGTGAGCGGCCCTATTGTGTGTGACTAACGCTCGCCACTTCGATCACTTCTGTTTGCACTAAATCTTGAAACGCAAAATAGAGAGCGCAGGCACTGGTTGGGGCTGTGATGAGCAGACCAATAATCGTGATTGCTCCTACCAAGTTAATCAGTAGTAGAAGTAGCATGAAGCCAGCGATGGCAAACCAGTGCTTTTGCACGCGGCGGCGACTCTCTTCGAGAGCTTCCCAAAAGGTGCGCCCCCGCAAGGTAACAAGCGGAACAAAAAACAAATAACTCACCACTAAATAAAGGCCGGGCAAAATCAGGAAACAGATGCCCGCAATCACGAGGAGGATATACGCCACTTGCGCGAGGATTAATTGCCCGGAGAGAGGGCTCAGTTTTTTTAATTCGTCCCAATCGCCATCGCCTGTAGTGGTGGCCATATTGTGAATAAGGAGATAGGCGCCCGCCTGCGCAAAAATTAGCAGCATGAAGTGGCATACCGAGCCCACAATCGGGAGCGGAGTGAGCAAAATCGCCGCGAACCAAATACCTACGAAGAAGAGCAATAGCTTCTTGGGTTTCTGGGTGAAGAGGTGAAAGCCACTTTTTAGGTATTCAAGGGATTGAAATTTGCTCATGAGGGCATAATTCCTCCGTTTTCAGGTACGTGTCAACCTGGAAAAGGGAAAGCTACACGGAAAGAAAATGCATTTACGGCATACTTACGGTTGATTTACGGCTTTGTTACGGTTAATCTTGATCTTACGGAATACTTACGGGGGTTCGCCATGGGTCTAACAGACAAGCAACAAAAAATTTTGGATTTTCTCTCTGCCTATACAGAAGAGAATGGCTTTGCTCCTTCCCGCCAGGAGATCGCCACCAATTTTGGATTTAGTTCCTTGGGCACGGTGGAAGATTATTTGAAAGCGCTAGAGCTTGGAGGTTTTGTGCTGCGTTCTGCTGGCGGGCGCCGCAACCTCACCGTGATTCCTCGCGATCGCATGCTTCCTTTGCTTGGCAAGGTGGCGGCTGGTAGGCCGATTGAATATACCCACCATGATCGCAGCATCGAAGTGCCCAGCACCATGATCGGTGGTGCCTATGAGCATTTCGCGCTCGAAGTGAGTGGAGATTCCATGATCGATATCGGAATTTTGGATGGAGACATTGTGGTGGTTCGCAAACAAGAAACTGCAGATGCGGGCGAGATCGTGGTGGCGATGGTGAATAATGAGGCCACGATCAAGCGCTTCCACAAAAAGCGCAACCGCGTGGAGCTGCATTCAGAGAATGCGAAGTACAAACCGATTCTTGTGGAGCCGGAGGATGATTTTCGCATCCTCGGCCGCTTTGCTGGGCTAATGCGAATCCAATAGCCAAAAGGAAAAATAGAGAAAGAAGAAAAGCGCCTGGTGGGGCGAGGGGATACTTTTGTCTTTTTAGGGGAATACCAAGGAGGGGATGATGCAAGTTATTTGTGTATTAATTAGGAACCAAGAAGTGATCTTTGATTTTGTGGAAGCTTGTTTTCGATTCGGCGCGCGCCTGGCGTGGACGCAGGAAGCAGTGTTTCTCGAATTTCCAGTGATTCAAAATTCGCATTCCTTAGATTGCCTGTTCACGGAGCTAGAAGATTTGGCGGAACACTTTGATGTGCAAACTCGCATTGCCGCCGCGGAAGATGCCCCCACAGCGCTATGCTTTGCGCACTTTGGAGTAACTCAGCGAGAATTGCTGCCAGTGGAAGCCTTGCGCTACTATTCCTCTCCCTTTCGAGAGTCGGTGGAGATTAGTGGGATGATTCGCAACTTACGTAAAGATGGAATTCGTTCCCTACAAGAATTGCGCTCGCAGTTGCCGAATGCGATCGCGGCAAAGTTTGGCGAAAATGCGAAGCAAGCCTTTGCCCGCTGGGGCAGTAAAAATGGACAAGCCTGGCCGGGATTTCAGTTCCTCGAAAATTTTGCCCTCTACTCCATGAATGGCGAACACGGTGTGTTGGAGAGCGCTTCCTAAAATTTCTTAGCCTCCCGGGGTCTGTGAATAGGTTTAGAGCTAGGCCTATTCACAGGCCCTTGGTTTTCTCTCCGGCTGTGGTATAGATAGAGAGAAATTTGTTCAACTACGAAGGAGATTCTTATGAAACTTTATTTTGCTCCGGGCGCTTGCTCCATGGCACCACACATCACTTTGCACGAATCTGGATTGCCATTCACGGCAGAAGCCGTATCCATGCAGGATTGGAAAACAAAGTCCGGTAAAGACTTCAAAAAAATTAACCCAAAAGGCTATGTGCCTGCGCTTGAGTTAGACAATGGAGAATTGCTCACGGAAGGTGCAGTGATCATGCAATATATTGCCGATAAAGCTCCCGCCGCAAAATTGATTCCCGCTGCTGGCACCATGGAGCGCTACCGCGCCCAAGAGTGGTTAAATTATATTTCCACAGAATTGCATAAAGGCTTTAGCCCGCTGTTTTCTCCTGATACCCCTGAAGCCTTTAAGGCCGCAGCGATGGATCGTTTGGGCCAGCGTTTGGATTTTGCCAATCGCGCCATGGAAGGAAAGCAATACCTACTGGGAGACCAATTCACCGTAGCCGATGCCTATCTCTTCACCGTGCTTAGCTGGGCTCCCTATGTGAAATTCGACCTTGCGCCATTTTCGGCGCTCACCAAGTTTCAAGAGCGCGTTCGCGCCCGCGAAAAAGTGAAGGCTACTTTGGAAGCGGAGCACGCTAGCAAATAGTGGGTATCGAAAGTAAGCGTCAATTTCTTGCATAAAAGAAAAAGATAGCTTACTTATATATTGATATGTCCATGAAAAAAACGAATGCGGAAGCGATCCTGCTTTTTAGCGGGATCCGCCGCACCCTTAATATTACGTATCTCCGCAGGCTGCGCCCCCTCAAGCTGGGCACCAAACAGGTAGTTATTATCCGTTTTGTGGCAGCAAATCCGAAGTGTTCTTTGGCTGCCGTTTCCAGGGCCACCGCGAGTGATCCAGCCGCTGTGGGTAGGGCCATTGATTCCTTAGTTCGCAGTGCATGGCTCTCTCGGAAGGATCATCCCACGGATCGCCGTCGCTCAGTGTTAGAGCTTAGCGCTACGGGAAAGAAAAAATTCCAGCAGCTAGATAAAATCTATGCTGAGCTTTCGGATATTTTGGTGAGTCCGCTGGATTCTGGAGAGCGACAACAGTTTGTTGGGCTACTACGAAAAATTCACGGAGCTCTCGAAAAAGATAAGGCAAATAAAAAATGAAAATTTTCCTCCTGCTCTTCCTAGCTCCCTTCTTGGCTCACGCTGAGGGATTAACTCTCGATCAAGCGGTGAGCGAGGCCATGCAGAATAGCCCGCGGGTGATGCAGGCAGACGCAACAGCGCATGAAGCTTCTTGGAAAAAACTAGAGGCGCTCGCAGCTCATCTCCCACATTTTAGCGCCGAGGCAGTTCGCTACTTGGATGTGAAATACGAATTTCTCACCGTAAATTTTTCCGGCAATAAAGTGGCTTTCCCTAGTGGCGTGCCACAAACAGCAGCTACCTTGCGCGCTTCGCTTCTCCTTTTCGATGGGCTAAGCAGCATTAGCCAATACGGTGCGGCCAGCCTGAACGCGGAAGCGGCAGAGCTCCTAGCTCGCCGCGAGCGCTTTCAAGTGGAGCAGATGGTGCGCGAACGTTACTATGAAGCCCTTGCCACTCAAATCCTCCTCGGTGTGGCCGAGCAAAATATTGCCACCCTCACCAATCACTTAAATCTCGCCGAAGCCATGGTGAAGAGCGGCTATTCTACTCGTTTCGATCTCTTGCGGGTGCAGGCTCAGCTAGATGAAGCCAAGGCAGAGCGCTTGGTGGCGGAAGATAATATGTTCTTAGCGCGTAGCAATCTTTCGGAGGCCATGGCGCTCACCGGAGATACCCGTACCCTCTCCGGAGATTTACCCTTGCCCGAAGTTTCCTCGCTGCCAGAAAAATTGGCGCTCGATCCCAGCACGCGGGATGATCTCCTCGCCGCCACGAAGCGAGAAAATGCCTCTGAGAAAAACTCTTCTTCGGCAATCGGTTCGCTTTTCCCTAAAGTAACTTTGTTTGCTGAACAAAATCACTATAAGTTTGGCAGCTTCGATCCAGGCATCTATCCCAACTCCCAATTTGAGAATGCCTATTCAGTGGGTTTCGCGCTGAGCTGGAATATTTTCGATGGGGGAGCAAGTATCGCAAAAGCGAAAGAGGCTGCGTGGGCCGCCGAGCAGGATGCGCAAAAACTGCGAGCAACACTCATTTCCGCTCCCGAAGATTTCGAACTCTGGAAGCGCCGCTTTATTTCCAATGCTTCCTTATTCGCCGCTCGCAAACGCTCTGTGGAAGAATCTGAAGAGAGTGTTCGCTTGGCGAGCGTGGGCTTGAAGGCTGGTGCGCGCACGAGCTCAGAATTTCTCGATGCCGAGCTAGAACTTTTCCGCTCCCGTGCCGGACTCATCCGTGCCCAAGCCGATGCAGATGAAGCCTGGCTCAAGCTAGAGCTGGCAGCAGGTAGAAAGCTCTAACTCTCTCTGTACAAAGTTTCGACATTTTTTCAGTGTAAACAAATTCACTATCCCAATTCTTAACGGAAGCGCTTCCGTTAAGTTTTCTGGCCAAAGTGCCGATAAAACTAGTAGAGAAATTTTATCGGGAGCCTAGCACTTATGGCCTATCGAAATACTGCCCGCATTACCCTATTTGCTTATCTATTTTCTTTTGCCACTCCTTTGGTAGCGATGGCGGATGGTGTGCTGCCTGACGTAGCTTACTCGGATTATCTGAAAAAGCACTCTGGCGCTTGCCAGGCACTGCAGGATTTTTCCATGGACGTAAAGGGGCCGCTTGTACGTTACGGGGTTCCTCCAATTCCAAATTATGATTCGCGTGTGATTGCAAACTACATGGGGAATATGCAATCTGATTGTGCGAAAATGGAAGGCAAAAATGGGCTTCCCCATGATGCCGCCTACTATCAGGTTAATGTTGGCAATGCAGAAATGAATGCTCAAAATGCCGCTAATTCCGCTAAGACGAACCTCAATACGAATGGCCAGGGAAACGCAGGAACTTTATATACAACTGCACTGGATGACTACACAAAAATGGATACAGCCATAGATTCGCTTTTGGCTAATGCGCAGAAGCACGATAAAAATGTGCAGTGGACTATCAATTATGCCAACGGCGCTATAAAGGCGATTCATGATGCTAATTGGTGCAATTCCACTAACGGACTTCAAAAGAGTGTAGCAAATACTGGTGTGGGTTGTGCAAAACTCAATACGGTGGGGGGCACCGGCGAATTTGAAATTGGAAAACTTAATGCAGCTATAAAAGAGCTGAAATCAATGCACTCGGGCCTCACCGAAATTATCGATTCCTTAAAAGCTAAACTCCAAGCGAACCATCAAATAAAGGCGGGTTTAAAAAGCTCAGCAATAGCCGCGCGAGTGAATGTTGGTAAGGCTGGAGCACAGGTACCGCAACCTGCGCCTATAGTCGCTAGTCCGGCAGTGGATACTAGTATTAAAGTATTGGGTTCTACAGATGGTGCGCGGGTCACAGGTGTTGATCAGACAATGAAATTTAATACTGGCATTGACATCATAAATCCAGGGGGATGTACTTCCGGTACTTTATTATGTGCGAACAATAACCAGTTTAGTGGCCTTGGTTCTACGGGCGCGACAGCATCTAATTTACCGGATTTTACCGCTTGTGCTGGTGATTTGGGTATGTCATCACCCGCTTGTAAAGCAGCTTTGGCTGCAGTGCCGCCGCCTCCAGTGGTGACTGGTGATGTGGCTGGTGTTGATGCACAAAAAGCGGCAGACGCGGCCGCCGCCGCACAAAAGGCCGCCGATGCACAAAAAGCGGCAGACGCGGCCGCCGCCGCACAAAAGGCTGCCGATGCACAAAAAGCGGCAGACGCGGCCGCCGCCGCACAAAAGGCTGCCGATGCACAAAAAGCGGCGGACGCCGCTGCCGCCGCCAGACAAACTGGAACTCAACCCACCGGCGTAGGCGCTTTCATGGCAGCACACCCCATTCTCACCACGCTCGGTATCGCTGGTATTACCTACGGACTCATCAAAGTATTCGGCGGCAGCAAAACGAAAACTGTTTATGCTACCAGCACAGATACCAACACAGGCACCAATGCCTCTGGTGTTGTAGCCGGTACACCGAGCTCTTATAGTCTCTCTATGAGCGGTAGTTATCCTGCCACCATTAAAGCGGGCGACACATTGGGGGATTTCCAAGTTACCGTGAATAACGGTGGCTCCACAGCCAATGTCTCGATTCCGGTTACAGTGGGTTGTGGTGGTCCGCAAGCCCCTGCTGTGAGTGGAAATTGTCAGCTCTCAGGAAATCTCACGCAAACCACTAGCGGTGGCGTGGCTTCCTTTAGCGGCATCAAGGTAACGGCCGCAAGCGGCACGGTGGTATTATTGTTTAATGCTCCTGGGGCTGCTACCCTTACGGGAAGTAATATACAAGCCCAGTAGGGCCATGAACCCGTGAGAGAGATTCGCCATGCTATCTGCGTTCTTTATTGATTATTCCTATTACTTTGTCTTTTTTATGTTCCTCTCTTGGCTCTACCAGGGCGCGAGCTGCTATGGGGAATCGCTCAAAAATCTAGTGATTCGCGATTGGCGATGGCTCCTCGGGGCCTTTGTGATCACCACGCTGCTCTTTGTTTCCATCAATGTAGACTATAAAGTGCTCAGCGACGAAACGAATCTATTTTCCGTAGCGCGTTGCTTTTCGGCATTCCAGAAAACGGCCAATAATACTCTCGGCGTTTTCTACTATGAAACCTATCATCCACTCTTGCTGGAGGCGCCCACGCGTCCGCTTCTGTTTCCTTTTCTCGCGAGTTTATTGAATCTCCTGATTGGCACGAGCGATCGCAATCCCTTGATCCTCAATTTTTTGCTCACTGGATTATTTCTCTATGCGGCCTCGCTCTGGCACGGCGAAGAGAAAAAGCGCTTCCGCTATTTCGCCTATCTAGGAGTAGCGGCGAGCCCTGTATTTTCCATTCATGCCACTTCCGCAGGCTTCGATGTTTGCAGTATTCTTTTTGGTATCCTCAGCTTCTACGCCTTGCGCGCCTATCTGGCAGACGCAGGAAATCGACAGAAGCTTAGTTTCCTTGTGCTCTCCATTTTGTGTTTTGCTTCCGTTCGCTATGAATCGCTGCTGCTCTTGCCGCTATTTCTTGGCGCTGCGTTTTGGGTGCGCCGTGGAAAATTGCTCAGCGATTTCGTGAGTACTCCCGCACTCTTGGTTACACCGGTCTATCTCGTGCCGCTAATCTTGCAAAGAATCGTAACTTGGGGACACTTCGAAAACCCTCCCGGTATTGCCCCCTTTAGCGTGCAAGCCGCCACGAACCACTTCCCGATTTTCTTGCAGCAATTTTTTACCGCAAGCGCCACTCCCTATCTTTCCATTTTTCATTGGTTCGGCTTGGCTTCGATTTTTCTCTTTTTCCGCAGTCGCCGAAAAATTCGTCTGGAAGAAATTGTGCTGCTGATCTCTTTCTTGATCCTCTTTGCGATCATGCTCGCTCACCACATGGGCATTGCCTCGCACCCTACGCAAGTGCGTCTCTTCTTGCCATTCTCCATGGTTCTAGTATTGATGGGCGCCACCTGGCTTGGCACTGTGAAGTTACCAAAGCTCATTCTCCCTATTTTTTATGCAGTGGCCTTGCTGGAGGCGGTGGTAGGGCATAGCTATGCTGTGCGCGATCCACTATTATCCCAGCTCATCCTCACCCGGGAGACTCATTACTTACGCGCCTGGATGCGGGATCACAAATCGAATCTCGCTGAAGCGCCGCTCCTTGTGTATGATCGTCCGGGGCAATTCACCGCCTTCGGCTATGGCGCCGTAGACTACGATTACTTCCGCTCCCATATGGAATCGTTTAAGCAAAATCTACGCGATGGGCTCTATAGCGAAGTGTATATCATCCAGCATCGCAGTTTTTTCGATGGCAAGATTCATCTAGAAGATCAGGTTTCCAATACGCTCGCGCTCGTGGAGCTAGCCCACTTCGAGGTTTCTGAGGTGGACGAAGTGGTGGTGAGCAAGTTAGAGCATCCGGTGCGCTTACCGCCGAAGCTTTAATTAAACCCGTATTTCCGGATAAACCAATTCTTCACCACCTGGGTGAGTAGGCAATAGCAGATCATCATTCCCACAAGCCATGGGAAGTAGGCCAGTGGCAGGGGCACTAGTCCGATTTTTGGTCCTAAGAAACTGAATGGAATGAGTATGCCCACACTCATGATGATCACGGTGAGTGCCAACATGGAGTTGGAAGCTCTGCTTTGGAAGAAGGGCACTTTTCTCGTGCGAATCATATGCACAATGAGTGTTTGGGAAATGAGGCCTTCCACGAACCAGCCTGATTGGAAAAGGCCTTCCCGCGCAGAAACATTCGCCTTGAACACGAACCACATGATCGCAAAAGTAGCATAATCGAAGATCGAACTGATCGGACCAATCACCGCCATAAATCTTCCGATGTCACCAATCTCCCATTTGCGTGGTTGCTCTAGGTATTCTTCATCCACATGGTCAAAAGGAATCGCCGTTTGCGAAAGATCATAGAGCAGATTTTGGGTAAGCATCTGCACAGGCTGCATGGGCAAGAATGGCAAGAGCGCACTGGAGCCGAGCACACTGAATACGTTTCCGAAATTGGAGCTCGCACCCATCTTGATATACTTCACGATATTGCCGAACACTTTGCGTCCTTCAATAATGCCTTCTTCCAGCACCAAGAGGCTCTTCTCGAGAAGAATAATATCCGCAGACTCTTTCGCGATGTCCACCGCGTTATCCACGGAGATGCCAATGTCTGCTGCCTTCAACGCAGGAGCATCGTTGATCCCATCGCCCATAAAGCCCACCACATGGCCGCGGCGCTGGAGTGCGCGGATGATACGTTCTTTTTGATGGGGATTGAGCTTGGCGAAAACAGAAACTTTCTCTGCTGCATCGGAGAGTTGTTCATCGCTCATCGTTTCCACATCTTGGCCGAGCAGAATATTTTCGGCAGAGAGTCCCACTTGTCCACAAATTTTCTTGGTCACACGATCGTTATCGCCAGTGAGCACTTTCACGCTCACGCCTTTTTTTGCGAGTTGGGTAATTGCCTCAGCGGCGCTTTCTTTCGGCGGATCAAGGAAGGCAATGAAGCCGAGCAAGGTGAGTCCGCACTCATCGGCAACGTTATAGGTTACCTTATCCTTTGGCACTTCCTTATAGGCAACTGCAATCACACGAAGGCCATCATCATTCAGCTCTTGGGCGTATTTATAGCAACGATCCTTGGAGACAGATTCGATCGGCGTAACCTGGCCTGCGATTTCCGCATTCACGCAGAGACTAAAAATTTCTTCCAGCGCGCCCTTTGCAATCAGCACGTGGCTCGTGTTTTTTCTTTCCACGATTACTGACATTCTCTTTCGCGAAAAATCGAAGGGAATTTCATCGATCTTTTTATAGTTAGAATAAATCCCTAATTCTCCATGCACTTCTTGGTGCTTGAGGATGGCGATGTCTAAGAGATTTTTGAGACCCGTCTGGTAATAGCTATTGAGATACGCATAGCGAAGCACACGGTTGATTGAGTTGCCCACGGGATCAACGTATTTTTCTAGCACTACATTATCTTGGGTGAGAGTGCCTGTTTTATCTGTGCATAGAATATCGATGGCGCCAAAGTTTTGAATCGCATTGAGGCGCTTCACGATCACTTTCTTTTTCGACATCGCAAGCGCGCCTTTTGCCAGATTCACCGTTACGATCATGGGGAGCATTTCGGGGGTGAGCCCCACGGCCACGGCCACGGCAAAAAGAAACGCTTCGAACCAATCGTGCTTCAGGAAGCCGTTGATCAAAAATACGGCGGGCACCATCACCATCATGAATTTGAGCATGAGCCAAGTGAAGCGCTGGATCCCTTTATCGAAGCTCGTTTGCACTCGCTGACCAGAAAGATCCTTGGCCATCGAGCCGATGAAGGTTTCTTTTCCAGTTTTGAGCACGATGCCCATCGCCGAGCCGCTCACTACGTTAGTGCCCATGAAGCAAACGTTTTTGAGTTCCAGCATTTCCTTTACGTCAGTTTCCGTTGCATGGAATTTTTCCACCGGCAAGGATTCTCCCGTGAGCGCAGATTGGCTGATAAAGAGATCTTTGGAGGAGAAAATGCGCACGTCAGCAGGAATCATATCGCCCGCAGAAAGGTGAAGCACATCGCCAGGCACGAGCTGATTGATCGGCACTTCTACTTTTCGCGAGAGCGATTCATTGCGAAGCGCCACATCGAGGCGGCGCACTACAGATGCATTGGTGCTCACCATCGCCTTAAGGCTTGCGGCAGCCTTGCTGGAGCGAAACTCTTGGAAGAAGGTAAGGACAACGCTTACCACTACCATCACGATCATCACCACGGCAGAGCTAATATCCCCAGTGAAATAAGAGATTACGGCGAGGGCGATGAGCAAAAGTATGAAGGGGTTCAGGAAAATTTTCAGCAGTTGGAGCTGCCAATGGTATTTTTCTTGGTCAATTTCATTCGGACCAATTTTCACTAAGCGCTGACGCACTTGTTCGTCTGGCAGGCCATCCGCGCTGGAATCGAATTGTCGGAATAAATCTTTGTCTTTTAGGGCCGCACTTTGCAGCACAAAATTTTTAAATCGGTAAGAGGATTCTGATTTTACCGGGGCTTGTTTCATCGACATGGGGCCCTCCCGTTTTGTGTGTTTTGCTTTTTGTAGTTTTGAAAATAGGCTTAAAAAAAAGAAATGCAACCCGAAAAGCTGACGCCCTGAAAAAAGAAAACCCCTATGCATAGAATGCACGGGGGTTTCGAATATCGCTAAGAGTAGAGTCTTATGCTTTTTCTTGCATGATCATTACAGCAAGTTCACGGTCAGAGTAGGCTTTGTTGTCGCCACGGTTCTTCAATTCAGTGCGGAGCATTTGCTCTACGTTCTGAAGGAGGGGAGAAGCAGCTTCGCCGTTAAGGTTAGCGGCAGCATCATTTTGAACAGCGTTCATTACCATTTCACGGTTAGCAGCAGCGCCAACAGTGAGTGCAGTAGGAGCCAAGGTGGTAGCAATCGCAGTGTCGCCAACGAGCACGATCACATCGATTACGGTGGCAAGAGGGGAGATCGTGATTTCCACAGCGTGAGCCATTGGGGCGATAGAAATGGCAGCAAGGAGAGCAAGGGCAACGATATTCTTTTTCATGAGCAGAGTCCTTTCGGGGGGTTGTTTAAGGTTGAGTGCTTTCTACCAATCTTTTGCGCGCCGCGCAATGACAATTTGCACAAATTTTTGTCAACTGTCTAAAAGATCTACATATCTATCTGAATTTATTGAGTTATTCTGACTCATAATGGTTGATTAAAATACTTTAAAACTGTATCTTGGTGACCATGAAGCTCTATCTTTCTTTGTTGTTTCTCCTTCTGATGTTGCCGAGTGGTGCCTTTGCTGAAAATTTCGCCTATCACTTAGCACCGAACACATCGGCCAGTTTGAACGGTGAACAGAAGGCGGCGGTTCTTGCTTGGTTTTCTGATGCGATCGATCACCTTCCCTCTGCAATGAAGGCGAAACTAGCTCGTACAATAGATATCGAGTTTTCCAGCTTCGGCGATACAACTGCGCTACCGATCCCTAGCTGTAAAGTATCCAGCGATGTGAAGGCAAAGCCCGATAAGCGCATCTTAGGCCAAACCACAAAGCCCTGGGATATCACCAAAGCTAACCATATTTTGATTCACTCAGGATTCTTGCCGGAGATTATGAAGGGTTCCGCGAACTCCACTGCCTATGATTGTGGCCACCGCTCCATGTATGCCCTCGCATTGGCTACTTTGCTGCACGAAACTTCCCATATCTACGATTTTGCGAATTTTCAGTCTCCCGCCTTTGTTTCGGAAGTAGATGCTTGCACACAACAAGACCTCTCCGAGCGCACTGATCACTGTAATGCAATTTTGAGCGTTGATCGCACCGTTTCCAAAGACCCTATGTTGATGAATCTTATGGGAGCCGTAGAAGTGGGCGCACTAGGCGCACATCGTCTGCAAGGGCAGATTAGCTCTGTGCGCAGCCCAGAAAATTACGAATTTACCAATACGGATGAAGGTTTTGCCGTGAATATGGAGTTTTTCCTCCTGGATCCGGAGTATGCGTGTCGCCGCCCGTCGATTCACCATGTTCTCGCGAAGCATTTCGGCTTTGACCCATTTCCAAATCGCAGTTGCGGGCTAAACTATGTATTCCCAACTTCCTCCGAGCGACTCTCTGATAAGGTAGTGAACCTTTCTGATCTAAACCCGAAGCGCCTCTACCAAGCAGATTATCTTTTTGCGAGCGAAGGCCAAGCCATTATGAGTAAGTGGGGCCACGCGATGATTCGTCTGGCTTTTTGCAGCCCCGAGCACGCCGCCAATCCTGGCCCTGAGTGTATGAAGGATTTGCCCTATCATTTCGTGGCGAGCTTCCGCGCTAACGTTACAGACACGCACATCGATAACATCAAAGGGATCGAAGGCGCTTATCCTTCGCAGCTCTTCATCCTTCCACTGATTGAAGTGATGGATGAATATAATTCTCGTGGCTTGCGGGATTTAGTGAGTCTACCTTTGAAGTTAAATGAGGAACAACGAAATAGCTTCCTCACTCGCACGCTAGAGATGGGCTGGGAATATCGCGGTCGCTATTTTTTCTTTGATAATAATTGCGCCACCGAGGCAGTAAATCTCATGAAAGGTATTGTCGACGAAGAGGCGCTGCAGAGCATTCACATCGTTACGCCTCTTGGCCTCTATAATCACTTGGTGGCCGCTGGCTACGCAGATGCCACTCCACTAGCGGATCGCAGCCAAGCGATCGCGGATGGTTATATTTTTCCCTCCAATATGGTGCGCCTACAATCTGCCTACTCGAAGATTCAAGCCACGGCAGCCGGCGTAGCCAGTGTGCCCTCACTAGATGATTATCTTCATAAGAGCAAAGCGAGTGAGCGTTTGGCTCTGGAGAAAATGCTGGCAACCAAAGATTCTTCGAAGGCGGGCAGTCTCGCTTCTGAATTCTTCCTGCTCGAGGATTATATTAATAAATCTACGGAAGATGGTTTTAGTATCAGGATGGCTAATTTGATCTATGGAAACACAAAGTATGCAGAGATTGCAGACACGCTGAATGGCATCAAAAACATGCAGCAAAGCCTTATGCCTGCGGGTCTTGCGAGTACTGGCTACGGGATTGCTCAATTGGCTGACTATCCTGCCGATCTGCCTGCGAAAATATTAAGGGATACGAATCAGATGATCACCGTAATGGCTCAATTGAAAAAATGGATCATGGATAATGATGGCGCCGATCTCGCAGAAATGCAGGCCGTGCAAAGTAACCGCAAGTTTTTTGCTAGCCAGGTACAATGAAGTCGCTGCCGCCTTTTATCACTCTCTGGAACTCTTTTGAGGCATGTAGCACGCCCTGGAAGAATGGTGGTGGCAAAACGAAAGAGATCGCCATCTTCCCCAGCGCGAGCAGCGTGGCTGAAAATAATTTTCTCTGGCGCCTGAGTGAAGCGGAGATCCAGCAGGACGGCGAGTTTTCCTCCTTCCCTGGTTTTGATCGATTACTTTCCTTAATGGAAGGGGCTCGGCTCGAATTGCAGCATGGACCTCATCGCTCTAGTCTTGCAACGGGGGATATCGCTTCCTTCTCGGGGGATGATCTCACCAAGGCATCTCTCCCTGCCGGACCCGTGCACGATGTAGGGCTAATCTTTCGTCGTGGCTTGGTGCAGGCGAAGATGAAAGAGATCCCTTTTCTTGGAAAGGCGCGTTCTTTTTCGCTCACTGCAAAAACGAATTTTTTTATTGCCGCCGCGGGCCGCTTTCAGCTTTCGATTTATCCAAGTGAGTGGAACTTGAAGCTGGAAGAGCAGGATGCCGTGAGAATTGATCGTGATTCGAATCCAGGTGAGCGTCTAATTTTGATCGAGCCCAAAGAGAAACTCAGCAGACTCATTGCGGTTGAACTAAATTACTAAGCACAAATGAAAAAACCACGGGATCCTTGCGAATCGCCGTGGTTTTCTTTTTCAAACAAAAAAGATCTTAGTTAGCAGACCAGCTTTGCTTTGTGCAGCCATTAGCAGAGTTATCCCATTCGCTTTGTACGGCGAAGGTTTTGCTGCCTGCTTTTAGGGTATTGTTTGTACCGGCACAGAGGTCACCAGCTTCGCTACCATCGGTCGTATTCCAAGCTTGTGGGTAAGCAGGAGTAGTTCCAGGAGTTGGGAATGGATCGGTGATGGCTTCGATGAACTCGTGGGAAGAGATCGCTGTCACATTGGTCATGTGAGCGGCAAATCCGCAACCGAAAGAGCATGCGCCGCCAAGGTCTGGCATCACACCATAGTAGAAGTGATCGCTTTTAGGATCGCCTTTGAAACCGTGGTAAGCACAGAATTCAGAGCAGCTAGCTGCGCCGAATGCAGTGATTTTCAATCCAGGAGGGAAATACGTCATATAGAGCGTATTTCCATCTGGCTTAGGAAGTTTGCCGGAGTCGATCTGGGCTTGAAGCTCATCTTGAATAGCAGCGTCGTCAATGGTTCCAGAAGTAACTTTAGGTTGGATGGTAATCGCGCCAGCATAGGAGCCGCGGCCGATTTGTTGGTTGGTTCCATCGCGACCGTCAACTGCCTTGATGTCGGTATTGTATTCTTTTAGCCAATCCATATAGCTGCTCTTGGTAACTGCGGTATAGAAGTCGCCGATTCCGCTTTGGGTTGGAGCGTCTACTTTAGATCCCCAGAAAACAACAACGATTTTCACGTTACCGATTACTGGACCACCGAAATAAACAAGTTTTGATGTAGCAGTTTGTTGTTGTGGGGCGACTGATTCCAAAATTTGGGAAAAGCGCGTTGGGTAAAAGCCGTTTTTCGCTTCAGCAACATGCGTGGCTAAAAGGCATAGTAAAGACAGAATCATTGTTTTCATAAGAATCCCTCCATGAGTTCAAAAAAATTGTATTGAGAGAAACCGTGTCTGGCAATGAAAACTCACGCTTGCCTGTAGAATTATTACGAAGGCGTGTAAGTGCTTAATATGCTGGCGGAATTGGATTTGAAAAGTTATTGTATTGTTATGATGTCCGCACCGATTTTATCTGCTGGTATCGTTCCCATCCTTCGCGGCAAAGAAGATCGCTTTCTGCTGCTTCGCGTTTTTCAATACTGGGATTTTCCAAAAGGACGAGTCGAAAATGGAGAGCATCCATTTCAAGCAGCTCGTCGCGAACTTCGGGAAGAAACGGGAATTGAACAAGTGAGTTTTTCTTGGGGCAAAGATTTTATTGAAACAGAGCCTTACTCCCATGGAAAAATTGCGCGCTATTATATAGCGGAAGTTTTTTCTTCTGAGGTGCAACTTCTCGACAATCCAATTCTCCAGAGAGCAGAGCATGAGGAGTATCGCTGGGTGACGTATGAAGAAGCCTGCACTTTGCTCGTGCCTCGAGTATTGCGCGTTCTCGATTGGGCAGCTGGAAAAGTTGTTAGCTCCAGTATTTCTACTCCTTCTCCTTTGAAATCTAATTTGGAAACAACCACCTAGGCGCCAATGAAATCCTGATAATCCTTTCGTTGTTTCCTCGCCGCATTTTTGTTCGAATCATTTTAGAACAGCAGCCATGGGGGATTACATGATTAGATCCAAAGTTTTTATCGGCTTTCTTTCGCTTCTTTTTGCACAGTGTGCTTTTGCCAATCCGAAACCGGGCAATCATAAAGATTCTTTGCCGGCTGGATTTTATAATAATGCCGAAGGCTCGCCGATTCTTGAGCTGATCAACGGTGCCAAACGTTCTCTCGCGATTGAAATTTATGAGATGGACGATCCAGCGGTACTCGCTGCGATTCGCGGAGCTCTTGGCCGCGGCGTAAAAGTGCAAATCGTAAAGGAGCCAGCGCCGGTGGGGAAATCCTGCCATGTTTTTGATTCGGGTGGCACTGACGATGCCAGTTGCAATGATCAGCGCCAGCTTGTTCTAGATGTGCAGGCAGCCGGGGGGAGCTATGTGCCCTTCGATAAGAGCGCTTTTTGTACTAATGGAAAGGGCTGCCTAGAGCATGGAAAAATAGTGATCAGCGATAATCAGCTGGCGATGCTCTCTACTGGTAATTTCAATGCCACGAATCTTTGTGATCTGGCGGCGGCGCCGGCCACTTGTAATCGCGATTATTCTTATATTATCCAGGATCGCAACCTAGTATCGCGCTTAGGGCAGATTGTTGCGTTGGATGCAAAGGGAGACTACTACGATCTCTCTACTATTCTCGCTGGCGCAGAGACGCTAATCACGGTGAGCCCTCTCTCTTTGGATCCCCTTGTTACTTTTATTCGCTCCGCACGGGAATCTATTGATGTAGAAAATCAATATCTCAATGAACCAACGATTAACCAGGCCTTGATTGAGGCGGCTCGGCGCGGAGTGCGCGTTACGCTCACCGTATCGAGTGCTTGCAGTTTTGGAAAACCTAGCGCGAGCGAAATTCGTAAAACAACAAGCATTTATTCCGCGTTCGATGCGGCGGGTATTTCCTCTCGGATGTTTACGAAGAATAATCTCGTGAATGGTATGCCGGGCTATTTGCACGCCAAGAGCATCGTGGTGGATGGTACCAGAGCTTGGCTTGGGTCAGTGAATGGGTCTACCCAGGCCGCTACCGCAAATAGGGAGTTTGGGGTCTTTTTCAATACGAGCTCCGATGTACAGCGGATGGCCTCTATTATGGCCGCCGACCATATTTCTCAAGCCTCTGAGAGCTGGCAGGATAGTCTTGATTGCGCGGAGCGCAATTAATCTTGGGGAAAAGTATAATACATAGTATTATCAATTAGTTACGTGAAATCTATTGATTGACAAAAAGTATCGATTATTGATAAAAGAGTGCCTCCTAATTAATCGGAAAGGATTAATGTATGAAGCACTCAATCTGGATCGCCCTAGTATACGCAGTTCTCTCATGCGCCTTGGTGGCGAATGCTCACGCCGAAAGTGAAAGCCTGCTCACCGTAACGGGCGACAAAACGGCTCAGACCGTGACAGTGGATGCGATCATTCTGGATGGAAAACTCGCCGGAATGTCTGCCGTTGGGCGCTCTTATTCCTTGGATCAGCTGGCCGGTGGTGTGGTGCTATTGCAAAAGAGCGGTTATAACGTGCTTATTTTGCAAGGCCGCATTGATTCGCAAACGGAGGTTGGATCGTTCAGTTTGCGCTTCCTGAAGAACGCAGTTTTCAACGCCTATAGCACCTGCCCATTTTATGTGCGCCATAACAGCGCAGATGCTCCCTGGTATGTACAGAATGCCTATACTGGCAAAAAAGTAAGTTCAATTCGTGTGCTCACCTCAGCTGTAGGTGTGCAAACTCTAGAAAATATCTGCAGATAGTTTCTGCCAAGTAGAGTATTTCTTTTCTACTCTGCATGAAGAAATTAGACGATTTACAGTTTCAGGCGAATTTTACGGAAGCGCTCCCCGGAGATTCATCGCGGGATTTTCACCCGCGCCAAGTGAAAAACGCCTGTTACTCTTTTGTCTCTCCCACGCCTGTTTCCTCGCCTAAACTAATCGCGTGGTCGGATTCACTTGCGGCCCAATTTGATTTGGCGAGGCCTCGCGACGAAGCTTCTGCGGCAGCCATTCTTTCCGGCAATACACTTCTCAATGGCATGCAGCCTTTCTCTGCGTGCTATGGCGGACACCAATTTGGCAATTGGGCGGCCCAGCTCGGAGATGGTCGCGCCATCACTTTGGGCGATACTCTCGACCCGCAACGAAAGAGCTGGGAATTTCAACTAAAGGGGGCGGGGATCACCCCCTATTCTCGCAGGGGAGATGGCCGCGCCGTTTTGCGCTCCTCCATTCGAGAATTCATCTGCAGCGAAGCGATGTTCCATTTGGGGGTGCCTACTACGAGGGCACTGAGCCTTGTGCTCACCGGAGATATGGTTGAGCGGGATATGTTCTATAATGGCAATCCGCGGAGTGAAGCTGGAGCCATTGTTTGCAGGGTGAGTGAGAGCTTTATTCGCTTTGGCAATTTTGAAATACTGGCAGCACGCGGCGAAGTAGAAAACCTGCATAAACTATTACAGTTTACGATTAAAAATTACTATTCTGATATCAATCAAACTGGCCAGAATGCTTACCTAGAGTTATTTCGCGAAATCACTAGGCGCACTGCCTTGCTTATGGCCCACTGGATGCGCGTGGGATTTGTGCATGGAGTGATGAATACGGATAATATGTCGATTCTTGGGGTCACCATTGATTATGGTCCTTATGGCTGGCTAGAAAACTATGATCCTAGCTGGACTCCTAATACCACTGATTTGCCCGGACGCCGCTACAGTTTTGGCCGTCAGCCAAGTATCGCGCTATGGAATCTCCTGCGCCTCGCGGAGGCGATTGCGGTGGTGCTTCCCGATCAAACAAAGGAACTAGAAGCTATCCTCAGCGAATATCAGGGTGTGTACGAACAGTATTTTCTCGAAATGCAGGCTGCGAAGTTAGGGCTTTCTAAAGTAGCCCCTGAGTCCTTACTCGAGCTGTATTCGCTGATGCAAACCAACAATATGGACCTTACGCTTTTCTTCCGTGGCCTTTCTCAATGGGATCATTCGCTAGGCACGAATTCATTGCCGAACTTTTTGATCGCCTCCTCCTATGAAGAAAATTTTTCCGCTGAACAAGGTGAGGCCTGGCAGGCATGGCTAAAAAAATATATGGAAATAGTTGCGGCAGAAAATCTGCCACCGGAACAACGCAGGCAAAAGATGGAAAGAGCAAATCCGCTCTATGTGCCAAGAAACTATTTGCTGCAAGAGGCGATCGAATTGGCTGAGCAAGGCGACTATTCCAAGGTTGAAATACTGCTCCAGCTTTTTCAAAATCCCTATACCAAGCAAGAGGGGAAAGAGGCTTTCGCTTTAAAGCGGCCGGATTGGGCGCGCAATAAACCTGGCTCCTCTACGCTTTCTTGCAGCTCTTAGTTCCGCTCTTTATAGTCGTGAAAGATTATGCCCAGGGTGAAGCGCTCTCCACTTTTAATTTCCGCCACGCCGTGCTTTAGGCCCGTTTGGTAGAATCCTTTTTTACCTGGCTGTGGATGCCTGCTCGAAGCGAGAATCACCGCGTGAGTGAATGGAATTTGTAGAATATAGGGTAGCGACTGCGCCCGTGGCCTCGTTTTAATCAGCACCAGCTCGCCACCAGTATAGTCCTTTTGAAACTCTGTGAGCCCTACGATCATCTGAAAGGGAAAATAGGAATCGCCAAACACATCTTGATGCATGGAATTGAAGTCACCAGCTTCATAGCGAAGAATGAGGGGCGTGGGGCGCACTTGCCCGATTTTTTTTTGTGCGCGTTGAAAGCTCGCAAGGCTCTCGGGAAATTCACGCTTATATTTCATGCGCACATTCCACTCATTCGCGAGGCCAACTAGCTTTTCATAACTTTGCTCGCGTAACTCCTGCACGCTGGATGGCAGCGGATAGGCGAAGTATTTATACACACCTTTACCCATATTATAGCGAGCCATATCGATGGTGCGGCGGTAAAGCTCCTCTTGAGAAAAGCTTTTCTTGAAACTGGTCGCCTGTTGCTTTGTGATCACGGGTTTGTTTGTGATGGCAAAGCCATCTTGCTGCAGCTCTAAGCGGATTTTTTCCCAATCACATTTATCTAATAGCGACACGATTGCTTTTCCTCAGCACAAACCAAGTGCCCCAGATGATGAGCACTACTCCTAGTAGCATAGAGGCAGTAATCGTTTCATGGAGAAAGAGATGGCCCCAAAGCATACCGAATACAGGAATCAGAAAGGTGACGGTGAGCGCACTGGTGGGCCCTAAATCAGCGATGAGTTGATAATAGAGAATATAGGCGATGCCGCTGCAGAGGAGCGAAAGCCCGAGCGCACAGAGAATGATTTGGCTGGTGATTGGCCCAGGAATATGTTGTGTGGCAGTGAAGGGAATAAAAAGTAAGCCTGCCAAGAGCTGACTGCATCCTGCAAAGCCCATAGGCTTGATATGGCTCGCGTATTTTTTGATATAGGCGCCGCCAAAGCCATAGCAGAAGCCAGCCCCGAGGCAGGCGATCACAGCGATCACGAAATGATTGCTCATATTTACTGCACCCAAATGAACCACGAAGCCAACTCCAGAAGTGGCAATCAAGAGGCCTGAAAATTTACGCCATGTCATTTCCTCTTTGAGCCAAGCCCAAGAAAAAAGTGCGCCGAATAGTGGCGCAGTAGCATTCAAAATCGATTCGTAGGAGGCGGGTAAATAGAGCGCGCCATAGGCAAAGAGGGCAAAGGGAA
>CAIPTA010000167.1 GCA_903867855.1 Oligoflexia bacterium
ATCGATGTCGAGAATTTCTGAAGTGTTCCTCAGACCATAATGCCCAAGGTAAA
This sequence comes from Oligoflexia bacterium, assembly GCA_903867855.1. Classification (GTDB taxonomy): domain Bacteria; phylum Bdellovibrionota; class UBA1018; order CAIPTA01; family CAIPTA01; genus CAIPTA01. The sequence goes on from CAIPTA010000167.1 coordinate 54, forward strand.
AAACTTAAAGCACCCAAAGTCTGAAAGGAAAGATAGGAGCCAGGGAAAAAAGCGGTGCAATAGCTTTGTGTGAGTGCCCCTAGAGCAGCTCCGAGTGGAGCGATTCCAAGAGTAGAAAACCAGAAATATAATCCTGCAAAATATACAGCGAATTGCAGAAGCCAAACCAGATCTAAGGAGTGAAGGCCAGTTGGGAGAAGGCCGAAAACAAATAAGCAATAGGGGCTAAAAAAACCACTTATAGTATCGGAGTAGTTGGGGCCGCCTCCGCCAGAACTAAAAGAAATCGGAAATTCATGCCGAGTGATCGTGGTGAATCGAGGCCAGTAGAAATTTACCGTATCAGACCAGAAGTGATTATTGGGTGGAGAATAATTTGCATCGGCAGCATAGGGTAAATTGGTGCTATAGAGCGAATTGAATGGCGCGAAGCTTCGACCAGACACGAAGCAAAGCAAAAAGGGGAATACGCAAAGGAATAGGCCGACGGAAAAAAAATTCATTTTATTCATTGGGCGGGAACTAGCCTCTTATAAATTTGTAGGAGCAGATCGTAGTTAGTCTGAGGAGTAAAAAATCTTTCATAGGCCATTCGGCTATTTTTACGAAATACACTTAAATCTTTTTGCGTCGCCATCTCGTTGAGCTTTGTGCTTAGGGAGTTCGCGTTGCCCGTTTTGAAGCAATCACCGAGATGATATTCTTTCACAAAAGCTCCAATCGCACCTACATCGCTTGCAAGTATGGGCAGGCCCATTGCCATCGCCTCCACCGCAACCATGGGGAAGCCCTCATAGCATTCGGAAGGGATCACTAAGATGCTTGCAGCATTCATCGCTTTGAATATTTCACTTTTGGATTTTTTCCCAACTACGCTGATGCCGCTCCGCTTTGATTCTTGGGCCTTGGATAAAAGTGGACCCTCCCCAATAACCGTTAGTTTGAAATCAAGGTTTTTCCAGGCATTGAGAAGCGTGGTAACTCCCTTTTCCTGGCTGAGTCTGCCCACAAAAAGAGCAGTAAATTCTGAAGTTCGCTCACCCGTTGGAGTAGAGAATTCCTTGCTAGGATCTTCTACGAAGTTTTGCTTCACAGAAATTTTCTCGGCAGGCACTCCGCCGCTAACAAATTTTTGTTTCGAGAATTCAGTGATGGCGATGAATTGATCTACCTTGTTTTGCCAGGTTTTTTCAGTTCGATGTTTTTCTATCATGTGTGCAACTGGAATTGTGGCAAGCCGAGACTCGCGATAGCAGCCGTGAACTACACCGTGGTAGGCGCTCCCATGAAGACAAAGTTCACAAATCTTGCCCTCACGTAGGAATAGGCCGTTCGAGCAGAAAAGCCGAAAGTTATGCAGAGACTGCACTACGGGAATAGAAAATTTTTTGCACGCATCATAGGCGGATGGAGTGAGAAGGGGGAAAAAATTATGAATGTGGACAATATCCGGCTGAAATTTTTCTAGAATTGCGCAGAGCCAAGTATAGGACTCTTGTGAGTGGCCAACATTCATCGCCGTGGATAACTTCGAGAGAAAACCTTGTATAGTATCGTTCGAGAGAAGTTCGAGATTAACTTCATGGCCATGAGCGCGTAAGAGCTCTACCTCGGCCTCAACCACTTGATCTTCACCGCCGCGAATTTGATAGCGATTATGGAGAACTAGAATTTTCATTCCAAATAAGGAAGCGCAGCATCTCGAGCAGAGACTTGTGGATTAGCATCGGGCCAACGAATATTTAATTTAGGATCGTTCCAGCGGAAGCCTTTTTCGGTTTTGGGATTATAGTGACCCGTCACTTTATACATCACATCAGCCGGCTCATTTCCCAGCACATAGAAGCCGTGGGCAAATCCAGCTGGAATCCAAAATAGAATAGCATTTTCATCGCTAAGCTCTAGGGCCGAATGTTGGCCGTAAGTTTTTGAGCCTGGCCTCAGATCAACGGCGAGATCCCATATTTTTCCGCGAGTAACACCTACGAGTTTGCCCTGTGGCGGATCGAGCTGCATATGCAATCCACGGAGTACGCCAGGGGAGGAGCGAGAATAATTATCCTGCACGAAATTTTCCGTGATACCGAGTTCTTTAAATTTCTCCGAATGGTAGCGCTCTGTGAAGAGGCCTCTTTCATCCCGAAAAACTTTTAACTCGATGCCGAATAAACCATCGATATGGGTTTTGATAATTTTCACGGAAGCTTGATTTCTTTCACGAGGCGTTGAAGGTATTTACCGTATTCACTTTTGCCATATTCATCGGCGCTACTTTGTAATTGCTGGATGCTGGTGAAGCCCATTCGAAATGCGATCTCTTCAAGACACGCCACCATCATGCCTTGACGAAGTTCGAGAGTTTGAACGAACTGAGAGGCTGAGATGAGGGATTCGAAAGTTCCAGTGTCAAGCCAAGCACAGCCTCTACCAAATACTTGTACATTGAGTTTGCCTTGATTTAAGTAGATTTTATTTATGTCGGTAATTTCTAGCTCGCCACGATCAGAGGGCTTAAGCGACTTGGCATAGTCTGTAATGTTGGCGTCATAGTAGTAGAGGCCGGTTACTGCCCAGTTGGATTTAGGCACTTTTGGCTTCTCTTCAATACTCACCGCTTTTCCAGCAGCATCGAATTCAACCACCCCGTACCGCTCAGGATCGAGTACCTTATAGGCATAGATAGTGGCGCCATTGGTTTGTTTGGCGCTATTAAGCACTAGAGAAGAAAGCTCACCGCCATGGAAAATATTGTCTCCCAGGATGAGGCAAACGGGAGCACCATTTAAAAATTTTTCGCCAATGATAAAGGCCTGTGCGATTCCCTCTGGCTTTGCTTGCTCTGCGTATTCAAGGCGAATACCGAGTGCGCTTCCATCTCCGAGTAGGGATTCAATGAGCGGCAAATCTCGAGGGGTGCTGATCACCAAAATTTCTTTAATTCCGGCGAGCATCAAAACTGACAATGGGTAGTAGATGGTAGGCTTATTATAGATGGGCAAAAGTTGCTTGCTGATTGCCTTAGTGAGCGGAAGGAGTCTGGTGCCACTGCCGCCAGCGAGAAGAATGCCTTTTCGATTTTGTGTTTTCATAATTTCCCTGGGCCGAAGATAACAAAGAAAGCACTGGATCGCACACAAAAGTATGGAGGGAATCAATCCAATTTTGCGCAACGCAAAAATTCATTTTTGGTTTAGAATAATTTGCACTGACTTTTCTCCCCAAAAGCTTTACAAAGGCTTTATGGCTGACTTTTGGAAAAATAAACGGGTATTGGTAACCGGGGCTGGGGGCTTTATTGGCAGCCATCTTGCGGACAGTCTCGCAGAAAAGGGCGCTGAAGTTACGGCCTTAGTGAAATATTCCTCCTCCGGGTTTCTAGGCAATCTCCGCTATTGTGATCATCTCGCGAAGATGAAAATCGTGTACGGCAATATTGAAGACCCGCAAATGATGGAAGAGCTTTCCAAATCACAGCATACGATTTTCCATTTGGCCGCTCTCATCGGCATTCCATATTCCTATCGCGCAGTGCACTCCTACATTGAAACTAATATGAAGGGTACCTTTAATATTCTCCACGCGGCTAAGATGAATAAGGTGGCAAAAGTGGTGGTTACTTCCACTTCAGAATGCTACGGCACGGCCCGCTTCGCGCCGATCACCGAAGAGCACCCTTTGCAGGGTCAATCTCCCTATTCCGCTTCAAAGATCGCCGCCGATAAAATGGCGGAGAGCATGTATTTGAGTTTTGGTGTGCCCGTGGCTACTTTGCGTCCATTCAATACCTATGGGCCTCGCCAATCTGCGCGCGCAGTGATCCCAACGATAATTTCTCAGGCTCTTTCCAAAAAAATTGTAAAGATGGGCTCCCTCTCGCCAACCCGTGATTTCAATTATGTTGGCGATACGGTGGCTGGATTTCTAGCTGTGGCTGAATCAGAGAAAACACTAGGCGGCGTTTTCAATGTGGGCACAGGAAAAGAAATTTCTATCGGCGCAGTTTGCGAAATGGTGAAGAAGCTTGTGGGATATGATTTTGAAATCGTGAGCGATGAAGCTCGGATTCGCCCTGCTGGTAGCGAAGTGCATCGTCTCATCTGTGATTATTCCAAGGCGCATAGCACTTTTGGCTGGTCGCCAAAGGTGAGCTTTGAAGATGGTCTCGCACGAACCGTTGATTTTATTCGCAAGAATCTCGATCAATATAACCCCGATAATTATACGGTATAAACGATGCAAGCCATAATTCTAGCAGGGGGAAAAGGAACTAGGCTAAAGCCGTATACTACGGTGATTCCGAAACCACTCATGCCAGTGGCAGAGATGCCGATTTTGGAAATCGTTTTGCGTCAGCTAAAGAATGCGGGCGTGAATAAAGTGATTCTAGCCGTTGGCTATCTACCCCAGCTTTTTGAGGCAATCTTTGGCAATGGCCATAAGCTTGGACTTCAAATCGAATATTCTCTCGAAACTACGGCTTTAGGTACTGCTGGGCCTCTTTCGAATATCCTCGATAAGCTAGAGGAAAATTTTTTAGTGATGAATGGTGATGTGCTCACTACGCTCAAATTCGATGCATTTTTAAAGTCTCACCACCAATCTGGCGCTGCGGCTAGTATCTGCACTTTCCGCAGAGATGTGAAAATTGATTTTGGCGTAGTGGAATCGAAGGATGGCTATCTCAGCCGATTCATCGAAAAGCCCACCTATCAGTATGAGCTAAGCATGGGTGTGAATGCGCTTCGAAAAAAAGATGTGGTGGAGCATCTGAAGAAGGGCGAACACTTAGATATGCCCAATTTGCTCCAGAAGTTGATGGATTCGGGAAAAAAAGTGCAGGTGCTACGCCAAGATTGCCTTTGGCTCGATATTGGCCGCCATGCTGACTATGAGCAAGCCCATGATTTATTCGAAACTAGACGAGCGGAGTTTGGTGTATGAAAACTCTTGATGTGGTGTGCCCTGTTTTTAATGAAGCGGAAGTAATTAGAAACTTCTATCTGGAGCTTAAAAAACAGTTTGTAAAATTGGCAGACCGCTATACTTGCCGAGTGATATTTGTGTTGGATCAAAGCACGGACAATACAGAAGAAATTTTGATGAATATTTGCCGTGAAGATAAAGGCGTAGTGTTGATCAGTTTATCGAGTCGCTTTGGTCACCAAATGTCGTTAGTGGCCGGTTTAGATCATTCGACAGCAGATTATTGTATTATGATGGATTGTGATTTGGAGCATCCACCCTCTGTGATTCCTGAACTTTTGGCGAAAGCCGATGAAGGTTTCGATATTGTGTATACGGTTCGAAATTACTCGGAGAAAATTTCCTATTTTAAGCGCAAAACCTCTTCGCTCTATTATCGCTTCATTAATGTGATGACAGATCTCTCCCTAGAGGATGGCTCGGCGGATTTTCGTTTGCTCACTGCTAAGGTGAGAGATGTGTTTAAGTTTTCGATTCGGGAACAAAATCAATTTTTGCGCGGCCTCACCTCTTGGATTGGATTTCGCTCCACGGCAATTCGCTACACTTCCAACGCGAGAGCCGCTGGAACATCGAAGTTTCACTTTTCCCGTCTGATTCAGTTTGCGGCAGTAGGAATTATTTCCTTCAGCAAGAAGCCACTCCGTTTAGCCGTATATTTGGGATTTTTCGTTTCGGGAATTTCGATTTTGAGCGTGATCTTCCATCTCTATAATTGGGCTCGATATTCGGATGTTCCTCCAGGATGGACCACCACCGTTCTGCTTGTTTCCTTCATCGGTGGCGCGCAGCTATTTTTTATGGGAATCCTAGGCGAGTACTTGGGTTTTATTTTCGACGAAGTGAAGGGGCGCCCCCTCTATATCGTGGATAAAAAAATCAATGATTAAACTCTACTAAGTAGAATCCATTCTTATATCGCCCTTGAAATAGAATTTTTGCTCCCTTGCTAGTATCGAGCAGAGCTTCTTCTTGGCCATTCGAACAAACCAACGGACTAAAAATCCACGCAGCACTAGTGCTCTGGATGGATTCAGGAGTTTTGGGGCCATCCCAATCCGTGGCTACTTCGATGCCGTGGAACGCTTTTGCATACTGACGAGTGCGCACAGAGCCTTCTTCGCAAGGCACATATATTTTTTTATATTTTTCTGAAACGCTCTGAAATTCCGGTGTGGCGAGCAGCTTCCCATAGTCGCCAAGGGCAGAATAAAATCCGCCCGTTTTTAGCAGGCTCACTAAAACGGCGAGAGGAAATAAAAAAAGTGAGGCGGTGGCAAATATATCTTTTGCTTTAATCAGCTCTTGCAGCGATTGAAGAAGGATGATGCAGCAAAGAATGAAAAAGACGGTGGCGGCAGAGTTAATATAAAAACCCAGGCCCCATGGCAGCATCACCACCACAAAGATCAAAAGCCCTAATGGATAAGCACTTGCATGGAGAAAGCTCCAATGATCGCGGGTGCGGCGCCACTTTAGTAGCAACATGAATTCTGTGAAAATGGCGAGAGCTGGAAAGGCGATGAGGGTTTTTGATTTCTTTACGTTCAGTAAGGCATTTTCGAGGCCGTACTTTGCTTTATATTGACCGTGCGTGCCCACCCAATGGATGAGAGCGGCGCCGGCAAGTAAAAGCAGTAGCAAGAGCCCGAAACGAAGATAGCGTTGGCGCTTTCGATCCAGTTGAAGTTGAGCCGCTAGAAAAAGTGGAAAGAAAAAGGCAATCTGCTCTTTTGTGTTCAAAGCAAGTATCAAACTCACACAGATAGCGGTAAGCCAGGTGAGATCATTTTTAAAATGGTCGATTTTGTAGATCGTAAACAAAAATAGGCCTGCAAAAAAGAGCACCAATTTTTCTGTGATTGAAGGACAAAAGAATAAAAAATGAGTCCATGGATAGCAGAAGGCCAAAACCATGAACAGGCTGATGAAGCTGGCCTTATGAATAGTACCGATGCAACGCTTTGCCGATTCATAAAAGAAAAGGCCGCAGAGAAAAAGAATGAGGAAAATCAAGCAATCATTCAGGCAAAACATCACTAGACTATTGGTGCCCGCAGGCAAATAGAGAAGAGCCATCATGGGCGGGTTCCAAAGACGCAGGCGACCATTGGTGAAAATATCTTCCATCACCCAATGATGCGCTGTCTGCCAGAAACCCTGATTGACCATATTTTTGGCAATATCTATATTTCCGTAGTCGTCCATGAGAGTCCAGTGCGGCTGAAGATAGGCGATCATCGCCAGAATTAGCGCGCAGAGTAGAAGTGGAGCTAGCCATAAAATTTTATTTTTTGTTGTCATAGGAATCGCTTATCAATGGTTGGATTGCCTCAATATACCTAGCCTTGGGCTGATTTCCAGCATTTATTTCCAGTAGCCTTTCTGCTAAGAATCTTGAGATGTGGCTAGTAAATCTATGAAGCGCTTTCACTATTTGGACTCTATGCGTGGGCTGGCCGCGCTTAGCGTGATGCTGAGCCATTTCTGTGGCAATTATACAATTCCCATTGCTCCCGAATTATTTTCCAATACTTTGCTCCATTTTTGGTGGGATGGCTTTGCTGCCGTGTCATTCTTTTTTGTTTTGAGTGGCTTTGTGCTTTCCTATGGCTCGATGCTTTCCAAAAAACCGAAGGTGGATTCTGTGAAAGGATTTGGTGCATACTTGGTGGCGCGCATTTGCCGATTGCACATTGCTTTTCTGGTGCTCATGATTGTCTCCCTCTGCTGCCTTTCTTTGAAGGCGACACAGGTGGTAACTGATCCACTCGCTGGTGGATGGATGAATGCCTATTGGGCGAAATTCCCCAGCCTTACAGATTTTTTAACTAATATTAGTTTACTTTCTTATCACGATAATATGCTGGCCCCTCAAGCCTGGACACTGAGCATTGAATTTCTTCTCTCTCTCTTTGTTCCTTTTGGAATTATCTTGGCACAGGCCAATATCTGGCTCTTTTGTGGAGCTATGTTGCTTGGTTTGCTGCGGCTTGAATTTCAGCATTTTCTACTTCAATTCAGTTTGGGAATCGCCTTGGCTGCTTTTGTCTGCCACCATGAGAGTTCTTCGGTATTTCGGAAACGCGCTTTTGTGGCTGCCTATGGAATTGTGGGCTTATTGCTCTATTCCTGTCGTTTCTGGCGCCCAAATTTACTGCCCGAAAATATTATCTGGATCCTCAGTGGAATTGGTTCCACTTTATTGATTTTAACGGCGCTATGGTCATCCCGCCTACAGCGCACCTTATCGGTGGCACCTTTACTGTTTTTGGGAAAAATTTCCTATAGCTTATATCTTTATCACTTCCTTATTTTGATGATCGCTACCCCTCGAATTTTTTTATTTTTAAATCGAATCGGGGTAGTGGGGGGCTTGGCTTGGATTCTGGGTTTGGCCTTGAGCGTAATTGTTCTTTCCATTGTATCCTATTTTTCGGAGCGCTTTGTAGAACAGCCGGGTATTTTACTGGGAAGAAAGATCTCGAAGTGGATAAAATGAATCCTATTTTGATATTGAGATCTGCTATAGCTAGCACAAGTAAGTAATTTAGGAGATATGCCGTTCCATGGAACTCATTCGTAACGAAATCGAACCACTGTTGAGAAAAAATACGGCGAGAGCTTTGGATATTGGCTGCGCTCAGGGTGATACGGGTTGCTGGTTGAAAGAGCAGAAGTTTGCCTCCTTCGTAGCTGGTATCGAGATTGATGAAACGCTAGCAACAACTGCGAAGAAGAAGCTCGACCAAGTATTAACTTGCGATGTGGAAAGCTCAGAGCTTCCTTTTGCTCCCGCATCCTTTGATTTGGTTTTATGTTTAGATGTATTAGAACACTTGCGCGATCCTTGGTCTGCCTTAAAGAAGTTGCGTGAACAGCTTTCGCCAGAGGGGGAATTGGTAACGAGCATCCCCAATGTGAGAAATTTTCGTGTGATTCTGCCGTTGCTACTCAAGGGATCGTGGGAATATCAAGATAGTGGTCTCCTGGATCGCACTCACTTGCGGTTCTTCACAAAAAAGAGCGCGCTTCGCTTGGTGGAAGAGGCTGGTTTTGAGATTCAGGAAGTGCGTACCACCGGTGCTCGCTTCGGTGGCTTTAGTTTCTTTGCGAATATTCTCACACTTGGTTTAATGAAAGATATCTTCGTGCTGCAGTATTTGATCCGCGCAAAACCAAAGAAAGCTTAATCAGCTTTCCGAAAGCCTGTGAGCTTTAAATAGTTTTGTACGCAAAAATCGAGGATCGGTACGCCCTGTTCGCCGCCCCGGTATTTTAGCGACATTTGGGATAGGGCAATCTCATCGGAGACTTTGCGAATGGCTTGCGTGTCTGCCCGGAGTTTCCAAATATAGCCAAAATTGCTAAGTAGCCAAGCCCAAGCATGTAGCTTTGCCTTTCGATTCTTAGAAATAAGAAGCCCCGCTAAGCCATCGATGATCCAAAGTGGCAGAAATCGGAAAAGATTTGCCCCAGACGGATAGCGAAGATAATTCAGCCAGCGATTTCGCTCGGTATAAAAGGCCGTTTTATAGGGAATGCGCTTGGTGCTTCCACCATCAAAGGAGGAGGCTCTAGAATTTTCATTCATCAATACGGCATATCCCATCAGATGTGCTCGCCAGCCGATGCTCACATCTTCGTGGTAAAGAAAGTACTCAGCATCATAGGGCTCGCCAAGCAATCGACGATCAAAAATAAAGGCGCTACCGTCAGGGTGAAAAACTGGATAGATGGATTTGTTCCGGCGTCCTGGTGTGTATATTACGCGAGCACAATAATTAAAAAAGCCCTGGCTGGTTTCCGTGTCAATGCCGGGGCGATCCACGAAGGAGCAAACAATCGCTGTTTGTTTGGTTTGGATCGTATCCACGAGCACTTTTAGCCAAAGGGGATCGGGAATATTATCGTTATTTAGGATGGCAACAAGAGGGGAATTCGCTAGCTTTGCGCCTAAATTTACAGCCCCAGCATAGCCCAGCTGTACTTTCTCTCCCACGTAGTGAATATAGGGATAATTTTGCTGAAATTGCGTAACCACTTTCTCTGTGTCGCCGTTCACCACACCATTATCCACAACTAAAACTTCAAATTGCACGCCTTCTTGCTTTACGAGGGTGCTGAGTACTTGCTCCACAAAAGAGGCTGCATTCCAGGTAGGAATCACGACGCTAGCTTGAATGGTATTTGTGTTTTGAGTCATGGGGCAGCAAAGGATAACAAATGTCTTTCGAAACTCATAAAAGATTTGTTATATCTCAAGGATATGAAGATTTTAGTAACTGGCGGCGCTGGATTCATTGGCAGCAATTTTGTTCGGCTACTTGTGGAATCAAAGCTAGCACAGAAAATTATTGTGCTCGATTCGCTCACCTATGCAGGAAATCTCCAAAACTTGGCGGGTTTGGAGCAGCAAATAGAATTTGTTCACGGAAAAATTCAAGATGATACGCTGGTGAAAAGTCTTTTTGAGAAGGGTATCACCCATGTGGCTCACTTTGCCGCTGAGTCTCACGTGGATCGCTCTATTCATGAGCCTGATGCCTTCATTGAAACGAATATTATCGGCACTCACTCGCTTTTGAAGGCTGCGCGAGCTGCTTGGAAAGATTTTGCGGGGAAAAAATTTCTCCATGTTTCCACGGATGAAGTGTTCGGATCGCTCGCTCCCCACGACCCAGCGTTTCACGAGAAAACTCCGTATTCCCCTAATTCGCCCTATGCTGCGAGCAAAGCATCTTCTGATCATTTAGTGCGCGCCTATCATCACACCTATGGATTGCCCACTCTGATTAGCAACTGTTCCAATAATTATGGCTCCTTTCAGTTCCCCGAGAAATTGATTCCACTGATGATCGTAAATATTTTAGAAGGAAAAAAATTGCCGATCTATGGCGATGGCAAGCAAATTCGCGATTGGCTCCATGTGAGCGATCACTGCGCTGCGCTCCTTAAGATTTTGCAAAATGGTGTGATCGGCGAAACCTATGCTATTGGCGGTAGAAACGAAGTGGCCAATATTGATATCGTTGATTCTCTCTGCGATATTTTGGATGGGCTTATGGCGAAAGATACTGGCTTGAAATCTCGTTTTCCAAATTGCCCGGCGGCTAAAGGGGCAAGCGCAAAAACATTGAAACATAATGTGGCTGATCGGCTGGGTCATGATCGCCGCTATGCAATCAACGCGGATAAAATTGAATCAGCTCTAGGATTTTCTCCGAAAGAAAATTTGAAAAGCGGACTCCAAAAAACAGTTCACTGGTATCTTGAAAATGAAGACTGGTGGCGAAATGTGCTAAATGGCTCTTATCGCCAGTGGATAGAGAAAAATTATCTGGATCGGGGTAAAGCGTGAAATTCTTAGTAACTGGGGCAGCGGGTTTCATTGGTTCTCATACAGCGCAGCGCCTGCTAGACCGCGGCGATGAAGTGGTGGGGCTTGATAATTTAAATGCCTACTATGAAGTGAGCTTGAAAGAGGCGCGCCTACAGAGACTTCTCGCCCATCCGAAATTTTCTTTCCATAAAATCGATCTAGTGGATCGCGAAGCTATCGATGCTTTATTTAAAAAAGAAAAAATAGATAAAGTGATCCACCTTGCTGCCCAAGCAGGGGTGCGCTACTCGATGCAAAATCCACAAGCCTATGTGGATTCGAATATCACCGGTTTCACAAATATCTTAGAGGGCTGCCGTCACTATCGAGTGCAGCATTTGGTGTATGCGTCCACCTCTTCCGTTTATGGTGCCGATACAAAAATGCCTTTCACCGTGCATCAAGGCACGGATCACCCAATTTCCTTTTACGCCGCAACGAAAAAAGCGAACGAGATGATGGCACATACCTATGCGCATCTTTTCCGATTGCCATGCACGGGCCTGCGATTTTTTACAGTCTATGGCCCTTGGGGGCGCCCCGATATGGCTCTTTTCCTTTTCACGAAAGCCATCATCGAAGATCGCGAAATTGAACTTTTTAATCATGGAAAAATGCACCGTGATTTCACTTTTGTGGATGATATTGCAGAGGGTGTGATCCGTGTGGCAGATCGCACGGCTGCGCCAAATCCAAACTGGAATTCAGATCTGCCAGACCCTGCCAGCAGCAGCGCACCTTATCGACTCTATAATATTGGAAATAATAATCCCGTAGAACTCAATCGCTATGTGGAAGCAATTGAGGCAGCCCTTGGGAAAAAAGCGAAGAAAAAATTTCTGCCGATGCAGCCGGGCGACGTGCCCGCTACCTACGCAGATGTCGACGATCTCATTCAAGATGTGGGCTTTAAGCCTGCTACTAGTGTGGAAGAGGGCGTCGCTCGCTTTGTAAAATGGTACCGCGAATACTATAAAGTGTAGAGCACTCAAGTTTAACCGCTTTCCGTTGCCTTTTTCTGCTGGCGACGTCTTGTAATCTAAGGAACAATATTTCTTATGGAAAAAATAGTTGCAGTTCTTGGTCTTGGATATGTGGGCTTGCCTCTCGCGATTGGCTTTGGCAAAAAAATGAAAACGATCGGCTTCGATCTGAGTGAAAAAAAGGTGACGGCCTATAAGCAAGGCTACGACCCCACTGGTGAAGTGGATAAATCTGATTTTACGGCAGCTAAACAAATTACTTATACCACTGACCCTGCGGCGCTAAAAAATGCAGATTTTATTGTTGTGGCTGTACCAACTCCTGTCGACGAAGCAAAACGCCCAGACCTCTCGCCCTTAGATGGCGCCAGTAAGTTTGTGGGAAAGAATTTAAAAAAAGGCGCCGTGGTGATTTTCGAGTCCACTGTGTATCCCGGCGTAACAGAAGAGTATTGCGCTCCGATCATTGAGCGTGAATCGGGCCTGCGCTGCGGCGAAGATTTTTTTATTGGCTACTCTCCGGAACGCATTAATCCTGGAGACAAAGAGCATACCTTAGAGCGCATCGTGAAGGTGGTCTCTGGAATGGACGCGAATACGCTAGAGCAAGTGGCTTGGCTCTATAGTCAGGTAGTAACAGCGGGTGTGTTCAAGGCATCCAGCATCAAGGTGGCGGAAGCGGCTAAGGTGATCGAAAATACGCAGCGCGATCTAAATATCGCGCTCATCAACGAGCTCGCGATTATTTTTCACAAATTAAACATTGATACGTCAGAAGTGCTCGCGGCCGCTGGCACGAAATGGAATTTTTTGCCCTTTCGTCCGGGCTTAGTTGGAGGCCACTGCATCGGCGTGGATCCTTATTACTTAACTTTCAAGGCAGAGATGCTCGGCTATAATCCGCAAGTGATTTTGGCTGGTCGCCGCATCAACGATAGCATGGGATCTTATATCGCCACGGAAACTGTGAAGAAAATGCTTTCGTGTGGCCATAATCCCAAGGATTCCTCTGTGCTCGTGATGGGCATCACGTTTAAGGAAAATTGCGGGGATGTGCGTAACTCCAAGGTGATCGATATTATTCATGAGCTAAAGAGCTTCGGCGTGCAGGTGCATATCTGGGATCCCGTGGCGGATCCGAAAGAAGTGGAGCACGAGTATGGTCTTGAGCTCACCGACTGGCATGATCTACCAAAGCTTGATGCGGTAGTGGCGGCAGTGGCCCATCAAGAAATCTTGAAAGTGGACCTATCTCAACTTGCAGCAAAAGCGGGCCGTGAGCTTCCTTTCATCGATGTGAAATCTGCTTTTTCGCGCGCAGAGCTATTAAAAGTCGGCTTTTCTGTGTGGCGTTTGTAGACGAGAAAAAGTTCTGGTACATCTTGGGTCATGCATACAGACCAAAACACTGCCAAGCGTCAAAATATACTAGAGCTTTCTCGTGAATTCTTTGAATCCGCCCACGCACCGAAAGCCTTTGTGCCTGGAGAAACCTATATTCCCGCGAGTGCAAAGCTCCTCGATGCAGACGATCTCGCTCACCTCATCGATGCATCGCTCGATTTATGGTTAACCGCTGGCCGCTTCGCCAAATCCTTTGAAGACGAATTACCGAAATTCATGAATCGCACCCCAAGCTCACTCCTTGTGAACTCTGGCTCCTCCGCTAATCTTGTGGCCGTGAGCGCACTCGGTGCGCCAATGATGGAAACCATGAAGAAGCCGCGCATGAAAGCGGGCGATGAAGTGATCACGGTGGCGGCCGGATTTCCCACCACGGTGAACCCAATAGTGCAGAATCATTTTGTGCCAGTATTCATCGATTCTGATTTCGCTACTCTCGATGCTACTTTAGAAAAAATTCAAGAAGCTTATGTGCCTGGGAAAACGAAGGCCGTGGTGCTCGCGCATACTTTGGGAAATCCTTTCCGCGCGGATCTCGTTTCTGAATGGTGCGCGAAGGTAGGTCTCTATTTAGTGGAAGATTGCTGTGATGCTTTGGGCGCACAAATTCACACCAAGAATGGCTTGCAACCTGTAGGCTCCTTTAGCGATTTTGCTACTCTTAGTTTTTATCCCGCTCACCATATCACTACGGGTGAGGGTGGGGCTGTGATGTCAAAGGATGGACGCCTCCGCAAAGTGGCTGAGAGCATGCGGGATTGGGGTCGCGATTGTTGGTGTGAACCGGGCAAAGACAATACTTGTAATAAGCGTTATGGCTGGCAGCTCGGCACCCTGCCCGATGGCTACGATCACAAATATACCTATTCCAATATTGGCTATAACTTGAAGATGACGGATATGCAGGCGGCGCTCGGCGTCTCCCAGCTCAAGAAAGCGATGCGCTATGTAGAGGCACGCCGCACGAATTGGAAAAAACTCTACCAAGGCATCAAGAATTCACCGAAGCTGAATCAGAAACTTATTCCGGTGGAGCCAACCCTTGGCACCGAACCCTCTTGGTTTGGTTTTCCTCTCCATGTGGCAAAAGGCGTGAACCGCGAAAAGCTCTTGATGGAATTGGAATCTCGCAAAGTGGGCACTCGGCTCTTGTTTGCCGGAAACCTCACGCGTCAGCCTGCCTATTTGGATGCCAAATTCCGCGTAGTGGGCGAGCTCAAAAATACAGATGAGATCATGGCGCGCACCTTCTGGATCGGCACTCACCCTGTGATCGACGATGCACGCATCGCGTATATGCTAGAAACGCTAGAGAAGTCTTTAGAAAAAGCTTAGCTTCTAGTAGAGTTAGACGCATGACTCAATCCATGCAAACCGTTATCCTCTGCGGCGGTAAGGGCACGCGCCTCGCGGAAGAAACCTCTGTGCGCCCGAAACCCATGGTCTCCATCGGTGGGCATCCGATGCTCTGGCATATCATGAAGAGCTACTCCTCACAGGGCTTCAAAAACTTCACTCTCGCCACTGGCTATATGGGCGATTATATCAAAAATTATTTTCTCCACTATACGGCGCTGAATAGCGATTTCGAAGTGGACCTTGCGACTGGCGAAATCACTTCCCTGCAAAAACAGGCAGTGGTGGATTGGAAAGTTCGTCTCGTGGATACAGGCGCAGAATCCATGACAGGTGGACGCCTCCTTCGCCTCAAAGATCAGCTCTCCAAAACTGGCACTTTCTTTTTCACCTACGGCGATGGCGTCTGCGATGTGGATCTGAATGCATTGCTGAAATTTCATCGCGCTCACGGTAAATTAGTGACTATCACTGCCGTTCGGCCCACAGCGCGCTTCGGCGGCCTCGGCATCGAAGGCGGCAAGATTCGCCAGTTCAAAGAAAAAGTTTCTGAAGACGCTGGTTGGATCAATGGTGGCTTCATGGTGATGGAACCGGGAGTCTTCAAATATCTGGAAAACGACGCTACGATCTTGGAGCAAACTCCCATGGAGCGCCTAGTGCAAGAGGGCGAGCTCATGGCCTATCAACATGCAGGCTTCTGGCAATGCATGGATACGATTCGTGATCGTGATCATCTAGAAGAACTCTGGGCTGAAAATCGTGCTCCTTGGAAACGCTGGAACGAGTAAGGTGAGCCAACTTCAAGTCTACCGCGGCAAAAAAGTTTTAGTTACCGGTCATACCGGCTTCAAAGGCTCTTGGCTCACGGAATGGCTTGTAAAGCTCGGCGCAGACGTAATCGGATATTCAAATGAAGTGCCAACGCAGCCCTCTCACTTTGAAGCGCTAGGCCTCGCCAAGCGCATTCAAGATCATCGCGGTGATATTCGCGATTTGGATTCTCTACAAAAACTATTTACCACTACCAAGCCTGATGTGGTTTTTCACTTGGCGGCGCAACCTATCGTGCGCGCGTCCTATGATGATCCGAAGCTCACCTTTGATACCAATGTGGGCGGCACCGTGAATTTCTTAGAAGCCGTTCGTCACACCAATAGCGTGCGAGCAGCAGTGATAATCACCACGGATAAGGTATACGAAAATAATGAACACGGCAGACCATTCCTAGAAAACGAATCCTTGGGTGGTCATGATCCATATTCCGCTTCTAAGGCGGGCACAGAGATTGTGTTTAGCTCCTATTCTCGATCTTTTTTTGGTCCTAAATCCCATGCGAAGTTAGTGAGTGCACGCGCGGGCAATGTGATTGGTGGCGGGGATTGGGCCGCAGATCGTATCGTGGCCGATTGCGCGCGGGCCTGGAGCCGCGGCGAGACGGTGAAAATTCGTAATCCTGATTCTGTGCGTCCGTGGCAGCATGTGCTGGAGCCGGTAGCAGCCTATCTTTTGATGGGACAACGATTACTAGAAAAACCAGAGGGCGTGCAGGGTGAAGCCTTCAATATTGGTCCTACGGAAGCACTCACGAAGCGGACGATTGAACTCGTAGAAGAGTTAGAAAACTCTTGGTCTGGCGCGAAGCACCTTGTGGAGCGTGCCGCTAGCGATGGAAAGAAAGAGGCGGGCGTGCTGCGACTCAACTGCGATAAGGCTCGCGAGCGGTTGCATTGGGAGCCGATTTTAAATTTCCAAGAGTGTGCCGCTTGGACAGCCGAGTGGTACCGCGATTACTATGCAGATCCAAAATCAGCACAGAAAAAAACGGCGGAGCAGATCGCTGCGTTCGAGAAGCGTTTCGCGGCAAAAAAGTAACTTCGATTTTTTCTGATCTATTTTTCTTGTGCGATCGCGAGTATTACTCTTTTTAGCGTTGGAAAGAATTTTTCAAATTTTCCTGCGAATAGAAGCTTTGCTGCGCGCCTCGTGAGTTTTAACCAAAGCGCTAAGGCCAAATACTTCCGTTCTTGGGATAGCTGGATACCTGATTTTTTTTCCAAAAATCGTAATGCCTTCCAGCGCAAGGCAAATACTTCTTCAATGTCTACCCCGGCCCAGACGAAACGGGAGGTGAGATTGCCCTCATGCAGACGGAACCAGCAACCTGGTTCAGATAATAAAATCGCCCCATATTTTTCACAGATCTCAAGCCACGCTGCCCAGTCGGTGGCATATTGAAATTTTTCCGAAAAGCTAGCGAGTGCATTGCGACGAAAAAGCACCGCCGAGGGGCTACCGAATATATTCTCGCCGTGAATCATCGCAGCGAGGGCCTCAGCACCATGGAGTTTTTTATCTTCCGTAGAAAAACGTTTTACTTCCGCGAATTCTTTTCTGGTTTCATTTGGGAGGATAAAAAAACGATTTTCAAGTTCTAGTCTGGCGGACGAGCAAATGGCGGCCTCCGGATTTTTCTCTAGCGCAGAAATTTCCCTGGCAAGCGCACCATCGAGTAGTAAATCATCATCGCAAAGCAGGCGCACATATTTTCCATGCGCGCTTTCTAGGAGTGCATTCCAATTTTTTACCATGCCAATATTTGAGCTTTGTTGAAGCACCGCCGCGTGCACCATCCCAATGGGCGGCGTTTGACGAAAGAACTCTGTGCACATCTCTACCGTTCCATCAGCGGATGAATTGTCGCCCACAATGATCTCATAGGAAAAATCTTCATCACGCCAAACGCTTTTCAGTGTTTCCAAAAGCAGAGCTTTTCGATCAAAGGTAGGGATTAGGATGGAAACTAAGGGCTCAATCATGGCGCGGGGCGTTTTCCTTGTATTCAAGCGAAGCTATAGTACTATCCTCTCCCATGAGCAATCCAATTTCCATTCCCTTAATCAATGTATCTGAGCAAAATGCAGCGCTGCGAGAGGAAATCCAAACGGCAGTGATGTCTGTGATTGATTCCGGCGCTTTCGTGCTGGGGCCCGAAGTCACAAAATTTGAAGCGGACTTTCAAGCCTATACACAAGTGAAGCACGCGATCAGCTGTGCTTCAGGTACCGATGCTCTCCTCTTGCCCTTGATGGCGGAAAATATCGGGCATGGGGATGAGGTGCTTGTACCCAGTTTTACTTTCTACGCTACCGCGGGAAGTGTTTCTCGTTTAGGGGCCACGCCAATTTTTGTGGATTCGGATGCCACTTATAATATGTGCCCAACAGATCTTGCGCGTAAAATCACTTCAAAGACCAAAGCCATTATCCCTGTGCACCTTTTCGGACAAATGGCGGACATGAAGAAAATTCTAGAGATCGCCCATGCGGGTAATCGCAAAATTCCAGTGGTGGAAGATGCGGCTCAGAGCATGGGTGCGGCCATCGACGGCAAGCAGTGCGGACTTTGGGGCGATTATTCTGCCTACAGTTTTTATCCCACCAAGAATCTCGGCGCCATGGGCGATGCCGGTATGAACGCCACGCTTACTGAAGAACATGCGGAACGCCTCAAGATGCTTCGGGTGCATGGTTCCAAGGTTCGCTACTACCATGAATTGGTGGGCGTGAATTCTCGCTTAGACAGCATTCAGGCAGCAATTCTGCGCGTAAAGCTGAAGCACCTAAAAACTTTCGAACAAAACCGCGGCCGTATCGCTGAACAATACACAAAGCTCTTTACCCAAACTGATTTGATGAAGCGAGAGCTTGTGCACTTGCCGATCCACGTAGCCGGTCGCCACCATGTTTGGAATCAGTATACCGTGCGGGTAAAAAATCGCGATGCCTTGAGGAAGTTTTTGGCCGATCGAAAAATTGGCAGTGAAATTTACTATCCACTCGCCATGCACGAACAGAAAGCCTTTGCGTCTACCGGTGCGAAGCGCGGTGATCTTCCTTTCGTGGAAAAACTAGAAGCGGAAGTATTATCGTTGCCGATGTTCCCAGAATTGCCACTCGCTCATCTTGAGATAGTGGTGCAAGCGATCGTGGAATTCTATAAAAACTAAATATCGCCGCTGAAGAATTTCCTCCAAAAGGCGATCACGGGAGCGGGAGATCGTGTTGGAAATTTTCAGCAGCGAATTGTTAGATTAAGTCTGAACTTTTTTCGATTATATATCGCAGATCTTCCAAATTCTTTTTCTTCACCGCATCGCTCAGCGTATCTGTTTGATTGCGCGCATAGCGTTCTCTCTCCGCATGCTCCAAGAGCGACTGCACACGAATAAAGAGCTCGGCAGGAAGGTGTTTTTCTTTCCATTCGGTTTCTAGCTGTTCGTGAGTCATTCCGGAAGTATTTCTCTTCAGAATCAACTGCAGCAGCTCTCTCACGGCAGACTCTACTTGGCTGGAGTGGGATAAGCGGCTCGTGGAGTTTTTTTCCACCTGAGTAAGCAAGTTAGATAGTTTTCTCTTTGGAGAATCGGAAAAGCGAGCAAGCGGATTCGCTCCTCGCATCGATCTGCGCATGAGGAGAATCGCTAAAATAGTATTTAGGGCTGCGAAGAGAATGATCAGTACTTTAGTGAAGGAAAAGGAAGAATTGCTAAGCACCGCTTCTGCTGATTTTAGGTAGCGAAGTTCCGATTTCACCACGGGAGTAGTGGGGGCGGTTGTAGGGGTCGCCCCGCTGCCACCATAGATATTCGATTGGTGCGAGCCATCGTCAGGCGAGATATCAAGCGTAATGGGGGCGGTGATCAGCGATTGGTAGCTTTTCTTTTCTGGATCAAAATAGCTCCAAGAAACAGAAGGAATCACGAATTTCCCTTCCTTGCGCGGCAAAACTAAATAGTGAAATGTTTTCTTATTCTCCAGCGAGCGGCTTGATCCAATTGGCGCGGAGCCATTCACCGTGGAATTACTTTCGTATAGTTCGAACTCTGGGGGCAGGGGGAGCTTAAACTGATCGATAGCCTGGAAGTTCCCTGTGCCTTCGATCGTTAAATTTAAGTTGATTGGCGTATTCGCTTGAGCGCTTTGCTTATCGGCCACAAGATTCATTTTGAATTGTCCCACGGCACCGCCGAAGCTCTCTGGGCGGCCTTGTTCAGGCAGCGGCATAATCTCTACACTCATCTCTTCGCTCGCATGGGTGCCACTGCGCATTTGCCCGATGCTGCCTAGGAAAAAGCTGAAAGGATCATCGGCATTCATATTCGTGGGGCGGCTCACATATTTCCCATTGATAATCAAACTATCAATCGGAAGCTTACCGGGCTTAATCGGGAAGAGAGCAAAGCGGCCGAGCAGCGCTTTTCTCGCGTGCTGATTGCCCACATAAGTATCTTGAAATTGATATCGCGTAGAAATTTGCAGGTCTTCCTTCCAGAAGCCATTGAACGTGGGCCATTTCTGCACATCCACACTTTGCAGGCCACCAAAATCATAGAGCCAATATTCTGCTACAATCGGCTCTCCCACGAAGGCGCGGGATTTATTGAGACTCACGTGAACTGTGAAATCGCTATTTAGCCGCTCCGGATTTGAGCCGCGCGAACTAGAATAACCTTGGAACTGAGTAGGAGCCGCAGGATTGGGGGGAGCATTGTCTTCGTCGCGCTGCTGGGTTTTCTGCTGGCGATTACCTTGGCCAAAACCAGCGGTCACATTCACGAACTGATCTTCCGTTTTTATCGGCTTGCCACCCACCTCCACGGTGATGTTAGCAATTTTTAAATTCCCGGATTTTTTGGGCAGAAGCACATAGGTATAAACCACCTTTTCCACCATGGTGATTTGCCCGCCCACATACTGCGAAGTTACCGCAGTAGAGGAGGAACTAGCCACTTCGGTGAAATCGGGAGCCTCAAAGCTCGGGCTGCCAATGGCCTGCGCGTTCTCCGAGTTCACTTCAATGCGAAACTGCAGGTTATCATCTTCTTGCACAGGATTTGGAGAAACCGTGGCCCGGATGGACGAATCTGCCCACGCAGGCATCGCCAGAATAAAAGAAGCTAGTACTAATGATCTACCAATCATTGCCGGACTCATTTTCTTTCACCTTACTCTGTTTCTCTAATTTCTTTAAGAACTTCTTCTGCGTGCCGCTCTCCTGCTGCTTGAGTGCTTCCAGCATACGCTTAGCGTCTTGTTCGCTCATATCCTGACGTTCTTGAAATGGATGCTTTTGGTGGTCGTATTCTTTTTTGTCTTGCTCGCCTTGTTCTTTTTTAGGCTCTTTTGGCTCGGCGTTTTTCTGATCTTTCTTCTCATCCTGTGATTGACCATTTTTCGGATCTTGCTGTTCCTTTGGCTTAGACTCTTTTTTTTCTTCAGGCTTTTGCTCTTTTTTCTGGTCTTGTTTGTCTTGCTGCTTCTGCTGATTTTGCTGTTCTTTGTTAGAAAGCAGTTCTAGATTTTTTTTGGCTCGCTCCAGGAGTTGGTCCTGCGCTTTATTGCGATTTTTCTCGACTGAAAGATCATGAATCAATTCCGAATAGAGCGATTGCGCCTCAGGGTTTTTTTGTTCCTCCGCATAGGAACCAGCCGCATTAAATCGCGCAGCCAGCGCACCTATATCATTGGCTTTCGCTGCTTCGGAAAGAGTAGCTCGGCCTTCCTCATATTTCTTTTCTTTGAGAAGAGAGGTACCCAAATCGAAGGAAGTGATCGAAGAATTTGGATTCTCCACTTGGAGACTTTTTAAAATATCCGTGGCTTCAGAAAATTTTCCAGCCTGGAATTTTCTCAAAGCTTCTTCAGAGAGCTGCTTATTTTTATCCCAGAGGTGGCGCTGAACTGGTGCAGGGGCCTCTTTTACTTCTTCGGGCTTTTGCTCTTCCTCGGCAAAAGCATTTACAGAAAGAAAGCATAAAATCACAAGGAGGCTCGCTTTCGGAGAAACTCTCCCAACTGGCAGTAAGGTAATCAGAAGAGCGATTACTCCGAAGGATAGAGTCCAGGTAAATAGCTCCTCATAGACCACTGCTTTCACTTCCTTCTTTTCCGCACGCTGCAAGGATTCGGTGCGCTTGAGGATATCGGAAATTTCGCCTTCGTCGAGAGTGGCAAAATAAAAAACACCTCCGCCCGCCTCGGCAATTTGCTTCAAGCTATCCGGATTTACTTTCGAAACCACATCTTCCCCGCGACGATTCCGCTTATACGAGAGCAATTGTCCCGCGGAATCACGAATCGGAATCGGCACACCTTTTTCGGTGCCTAGCGCGATAGTGAAAATTGTTATCCCCATTTTCTTGGCTTGCTCTACCGCTTCGAAAGTAGTGCCTTCGTGGGATTCACCATCACTCATAAGCAGAATTAAATTAGAATGATCTTCTTTAGAAAGTCCATTTTCTGCGCCTCGCTGGAAGGCGGCTAATGCTACGTTGATGCCTTCTGCGATATTGGTGCCTTGATTTTGGATGGTAGAGGTATCCACATTTTCTAAAAAACTTCTCACCACTTCATAATCGGAAGTGAGCGGAGCTACGAGCACTGCTGATCCCGCAAACGCCACAATACCCACACGATCACCGCCAAGGTGATCCATCATAGTATTAATTTCCCGTTTCGCTTTTTTTAGTCGGCTCGGATAAATATCCTCAGAATCCATGCTGCGCGAAACATCGAGCACTACCATGATATCTAATCCCATGGCATCGTGCTCTTCTAGGCGCGGGTTAGCTTGCGGGCGGGCGAGCGTAACTATGAAAGCCACCATCGCGATATAGAGGCACACGCGGCGAAGGCGTGAGCTTGCCGCTTGTTCACTTCCTCGAATGAGGCGCAATAGGGCCATGGGCTTGGCAAACGCTGCCAGGCGTTTTTTCGCCCCCGCTGAAGTGGTTCGCGAAAAGAAAAATAATCCGAGTGGCAGCAGGAGCAGCCAAAAATATTGCGGATCATGAAAGCGAAAGGCATCCATTAGTTGGGGAGTATCCTTAAATAAGTTCTAGCCAATATAAAGTCGAGCGCGAGCAAGAGGAGCGCAATCAAGAGAAAATTCTGGTAAAGTTCTGTCCACTGTATGCGTTCCTTTGTCTCCACTTTTGTTTTTTCGAGCTTATCAATTTCTCGGTAAACGTTTTTTAGAGAATCTACATCCGTGGGGCGGAAAAACTTCCCATGCGTCTCTTCCGCAATTTTTTCAAGCAGCTCGGGATTAATCGTGCTGTTTACATTTTGGTACACCTTTCGAGGTGAACCTGTGCTGTAGTCCATCACTGGGAAGGGAACTAAGCCTTCACGCCCTAAAGCGATAGTATAAACCCGAATACCAAATCCAGCGGCTATATGGCCAGCTGTGAGGGGTGCAATGGAGCCCATATTATTATCGCCATCGGTTGCCAAAATGATCACCTTGGATTTTGCGTTACTATCTTTTAGGCGATTCACAGCTGAGGCGAGGCCATCTCCGATCGCCGTTCCATCTTTGAGGTCGGAAGTATTCGCCATATCTACCGCGTTCAAGAGCACGTTATAGTCTAAGGTTGGCGGGCAAAGCGTCACGCTTTCCCCAGAAAAAATCAAAAAGCCGATGCGATCATCTTTCCGGCCCATGATGAATTTTTTGATTGTATCTTTCGCAATATCGAGACGGCTATAGGGATCGTAGTCTTCGATCACCATACTTTGCGATACATCTAGGATCATCATGATGTCGATGCCTTCGGCCGTTCTCCTCGTTTGCGAAGAACTACTTTGCGGTCTGGCCAAGGCAATCGAAAGAAAAGCAATGGCCATGATTTTCAAGAAGGGAGAAAGGTATTTTCGAAAGCCTCTGCCTTTTGCGGCTAGACCCTCTTTCAGATGAGAAAAGGGAAATAAGATTCGTTTTGACTGCACTCGCTGCTGTAACTGCAGCCATACTAAGTATAAGCCAAAGGGAAAAAGCAAAAGAAGGATTGGATAGCGAAGAGTCACTTCTTTTCCTCCTTCGGTGCTAGCTTGGCTTTTTCATGGTCGTCTAGTTGCTCAATAAAATTTTTCGCATCCACAAGTAGCTTGGTTGCCATCGCTACCTCGCCGCCCTGTTGACCATAGCGAGATCCATCAATTGCTTGCAAAATTTGCGCAATGGATTCAAGAAAGCGCTTCTCATCCATGTGCGGGCGAAGCGATTCAAGTAGTTCTCGGTCGGTTAGGTCATGAGTAGGAAAGTGGTAGATGTCTTCACAAAATTTCCTCAAAACATTCGCCAACGAATAAGAAAATTGCTTCCACTCCTGCTGCGAGCGATTGGATCCACCGCGCACAAAATTTTCTAAGCTGGCCAGGGCTTCGATCGCCACATCGCGAGGATCCTTTTTCTTCTCCTTCTTCTTTTTCCGGAAAAAACGATAGATACCGTAGGCCGCGAGAGCGCTAAGTAAAATAGCAGCTGCCGTTAATAGAGCAATGCGTAGATAATTCCAACCGCCAATCGCCACGGGATCAAGCAGCCAGGCCTTATTTTTTTTATCTTCTTCCGAGAGGAGACTACCCACTTTGGAGGCAACAGGCCCATTTGCCTCTAGCCGAAAATTGCCGGCGGCGTTGATGAGCGCTAACTTCTGCACATTTGCTTCACCTGCGCCAATGAGCATTCCTGTTAACAAAATTTTCGTGAAGCTATCTTTACTCTCTGCCACTTGGATCGATTGGCTATCAATGCTCACATCACCAAAGGGTACCCATCGGTGGGTATCTTTCGTGTCTAGCTTCCACTGCTCGTTTGCCTCTCCTACTTTTTCTTTCGTGAGGAGCACAAGCTTGATTTCATCGCCAGGATGGAAGCTCGTATTTGTTTGGGAGGGATCGAGCCCTAGCTCTCCAGTTTTAGAAATGGGATCAGCCAACGCAACAGAAGATAAGAGCAGCAGAAGATAAATTGTTTTCATCGGCGAGCTCGCTTTCGCTCGTGGAAAAATCGCGAAATCTCTTTAGAGGGATCCCGCTCAGTGCCGAGTTTCACAAGTGCTGCGCCAGACTGGCGAAGTTCATCGAAGTTCGCTTTCAATTTCTTTTGCTGAGCTTCGCTAAACTGTTTCTGAAAGGTACTCGAGGAAGTGTCAACGAGCAGGGTGGCGCCAGTTTCAGGATCTTCTAGTTCCATTAGGCCCAGCGGCGGGAAAGCAATGTCTCGCGGGTCGGCGGCGTGCATGGCGATAAGGTCATGGCGCTGGGCAAGCACGGAAAGGCGCTTCCTATCCAAAGTAGAATAGAAATCGCTTGCGAGCAGAACCACAGAATTGTGTTTAGCCACGCCTGATACAAACTCTAAAGCCTTCGTTAAATTCGTGCCCTTTTTTTGCGGCTCAAAGGAAAGCAATTCATCGATGATTCGCAACACATGCTTTTTCCCTTTTTTGGGTGGCACATATCTTTCTACGCCATCTGTATAGAGAATGAGCCCCACGCGATCATTGTTTTCGATTGCTGAGAAGGCAATCGCTGCGATCGCGAGGCATAAGGCTTCGCGCTTATTATATTCTTCCGTACCAAAGAGATTGCTGGCGCTCACATCCACCACGCAGATGATATTTAGTTCTCGTTCTTCCTCGAAGGTTTTCACATAGGTATCTTGATGACGAGCAGAGGTGCGCCAATCAATATGGCGCGTATCATCCCCATACTGATACACACGGAAATCTGAAAACTGCATGCCCTGGCCCTTAAAGCGGGATTTATATTGGCCAAGCAAATGCGCAGAGCTATGTCTCCGAGTGACAAGCTCCACCGCTTTTACCTTCTTTGCGATTTCACTGAGCGAGGCACGGCCCTCTTCCCGGACTTCTTCGCGCACTTCCGGAGAGGGAGCAGTGTCTTTTCGCTTACGGGACTTCCACCACATCGAGAATCCTACGGATCACGGTTTCTGGGGTTACGTCATGGGCCTCGGCCTCGTATGTGAGCACGAGTCGATGCCGCAAAATATCATAGCAAACAGCCTTCACATCATCGGGGCTCACATAGGGGCGTCCCATCAGCAAGGCTTGAGCACGCGATGCTTTCGCTAGCGCAATTGTGGCGCGAGGAGATCCGCCTACTTGAATAAAATTCTTCAAATCCTGCAGACCCTTTTTCTCTGGAAACCGAGAGGCGAAAATAATATTGAGGATATAGTCCTTCAATTTTTCATCGAGATAGATCTGGGAAGCGAGCGCCCGCGCTTCGCTCAAAACGCGAGGCAAAATCTTCTTCGAGGTTTTCGGCGTTTCGAGGGAGCTCATGCGATCCAGTATGGTGCGTTCTTCGGCTTGGTTTGGATAAGAAACCTTCACCTTAAACATAAAGCGATCGAGCTGCGCTTCCGGGAGCTGATAGGTTCCTTCTTGCTCGATTGGGTTTTGCGTAGCGAGCACGATAAACGGATCTGGCATCTGAAAAGTTTGATCGCCGAGGGTCACTTGTTTCTCGGCCATGGATTCGAGGAGCGCGGATTGCACTTTCGCGGGAGCACGGTTGATCTCATCCGCCAGCACGATATTCGCGAAAATGGGCCCTTGCTTCGCCGTGAATTCACCCGTCTTTTGGTTATACACCATGCTACCCACCAAATCGGAGGGCAGAAGATCAGGAGTAAATTGCACACGACTAAATGAAAGATCCAGCACGCTCGCCACAGTCTTCACGGCCAATGTTTTTGCGAGTCCCGGGAGGCCTTCTAGTAAAATATGCCCATCACAAAGGAAGGACATCATGATCTTCTCCAGCATGATCCGCTGGCCAACCACAACCTTCTCCGATTCGCGAATCACTTCTGAGATCGAAGAACTTTTCGACTTAACCTGTTCTTGCAATTCTGCTTCGTTCATCCTCAACCCGAGCCTTTCTTTCGAGAGCTAATCCTAACAAAAAATTCGATGGCGGTCGCTGGTCTAATTATTGCTTTCGTTGCTGTTCGTTTTACTCATAACCGGAAAGAGGTAAATATGCGGCGCTTCATGGTTCAATTTTGGAAATTACGGTTTATTCTTTGTACTATTTTTCCCATTTTGCTCGTTGCTTGTGGGAAAGATGGCGATGCGTCGAAGGCCCTCTCCGTAAACCTGGCAATCCCAGCAGACTATACCGAGGCTAATTTTTGGTTAGGGGTCACCCAGAAAAAGATCATCGTAGAACCCAAGAGTGGGGACAAACAAGAAATTCTCTGGGGAAGTGCGGCAGACATGGATCTACACAAAGGGGATCATTTGCGTTTTGAGGGTAGTGGCCCGAGCGGTGATATACTGGTATTTGGTGAGGTCGACGTGGGAGACGAAAATACTGTTTCGATTCCACTGCAAAGGGCTTTATAATCCATGCATGTTCAGCCTTCTTAGCTTTTTACTTATTTCCATGCCGGGTGGCGCCGCCACCTTAAATGCGGATGCGCTTTTCTACGACGCTTTAGTTGCGAGGGTGGGCCGTGAGGCAGTGCTAGTGAGCGATTTGAAGCGCTATGAGGAAATTGATGGGGTGATGGTCTGCGCTGGATTGCGCCCATTGGCAACTAAGAAATCAGACACTACTGCGGATCAGGTTTCTCTTTACGTAGAGGAGGAGCTCATCTACCAAGATGCGCGCACGAAAAAAGTTTCCACTACCAAATTGATCCCGGATGCGATCGCCGCGATTCGATCAAAACCGAGCTGCCAAAAAAATTGGCAATCCTTAGGCAGGCGGTATTCGAAACTTTGGGCCACGCCGAATCGTCCTCTCGAAGGCGAAAGCATGTTGGTGCTTGAACTAGAGAAGCGCCTGCTTGTAGATCGTTACCTAAAAGAAAATGCTATCAGCGACCGCACCGTATGGGTACGTGAGGCAAAGGTGAAAACGCAAGTGAAGCTCTATTTGGATTGATCAATGGAAAAGGTAGTAATCACACACCGGCCCGCCAGCACCGATGATCTCGATCAAGTGGCCAACATCGAAGCTAAATCTATTCGCCCACCTTGGAGCAAGGATTCCTTTGCGAAGGAGCTAGAGAAAAAACATAGCCACTTTTGGGTGCTTACCGATGATGAAACCGATTCCATCGTGCATGGCTATGTGGTTTTCTCCTTTCCCGCTGAGCAAGCTCATATTCAAACCATAGCCATCAAACACGATAGCCGCGGGCAAGGCTTTGCGAAGCAACTTCTGCGCGCTGTGATTTCCTATGTGCTCAGGAAAAAAGGCGAAAGTGTTGTGCTCGAAGTGAGAGTTTCGAACACGGCTGCGCTCCAACTCTACCAGTTTCTAGGTTTTGTGATCTCCCCCTGAAAATTAAGTGATTGATTGATTTTTAAGTGCAGGACTCCTGTTGCCCCGGGGTGATTGGATGAATACGATGTTATCGGGAAGGAGGAAATTGATCCGTCAATATAATATACTGATCCATTAATTTTTACAGATGGAATACCAAAAATCTTTGATACAGATGGGTACAATACAGAACCGCCCAACTGATTAAACCCAATTTTTACATCGAATCCCGACCTAATCATCAATGC
>CAIPTA010000168.1 GCA_903867855.1 Oligoflexia bacterium
AGAAGTTGAAGAATAGATCCCACCAAAAATGGCCGCCAGCACAACACTCCGCTTTGAACCCACTAAGCGTTCCAGTGCATAGGCCGCGTAGGAGAGCCCGCTGATGGCGATCACGATCAGCCAAGTGTGAAAAGGATTAAAGTGAAGCATCGTGAAATCACGATTCGGAACAATGGGCAAAATAACGGCAGTGATTAACAAGAATCGCGTGAAGGTGAAAATTTCTAAAAGGGGAATTTTTTTCACGAGTGCCTCTAGCGAGGCTTTTAATTCCAAGAGAAGTAAAACTATCACCCCAAGCGTAGTGGCCTCCCAGAGGGATTGCCGGCAAATGAGGGCTCCCATCAAATAGGTGAACAGGCCAGAAACTTCACTCGTCATACCCGCCGCCGGAGAGATCTCCATCTTTTTTCGATAGGAGAGCGCCAACAAAAAACCTAACACTAGCACCCCAGCACAAAGCAGATAGGGTTGCCCGTCGGATAGACGTGCAGTGAGATATCCACATAGGCCGATAATGGGAAAGGTGCGTACACCGCCAAAATTATAGTATCGATCCGAAGAGCGCTCTTCGCGTTCGAGTCCGATTAGAAAAGATAAAATTAGGGTAATGAAAATCGGCAGCAAGGATTCTGGAGCCATGCGGAGAATATCTGAAAAATGAAATGTGCTTACGCTGGCATCCACAGCTTTACCTGCTAAAAAATTAAATTAGGGTTACTATTGTGCTCATCTTAGCACAGAGTGCAACGCTGCACACAGAGTGATCTCCACACGTCACCAGTGGAAAACCGCAAAGCTGGAAAAATGCACCGAAAACTCATACACTCAATCTCCATCAAAAAAGAAATGAGATTTTTTGTCCTCTAGTAATCAAAAAGATGTTTTCGATTTCCAAGCCTGGCGATGCCCGATCTGCAAAGAATCGGAAGAGAAAATGGTAGGCCTTCGTGGTGGCAGCTCTCATCGCCATGGGCTGGGGGTAGAAACACAGATCGTGCGCTGTAAAAAATGTGGGCTCCTCTACCCGAATCCGTTTCCCGTGCCCCGCTCCCTTCAAAAAATCTATGGTGATCCAGTGAGCTATTTTGTGCGGCATGATTATAGTGAAAAAATTGCCGCCTCAAAAACTCTAATGCAAAACGCTGCTAAGCGGCTCAAACAAGTAAAGTTTAAATCACTCGATATTGGTGCCGGGCGCGGTGAGCTTGTGCATGCCGCCATCCAGGATGGATTCGACATTGTGGGGCTCGAACTTTCTGAAGCGATGATCGCAGCGGCAAAGGAACACTACAATATTACCCTTGTGAACCAAAGTATCGAGAGCCATGCAGAATCCCATCCAAATACCTATGATTTCATCTGTATGAATTCAGTTTTGGAGCATGTATACGATCCCGATTCCATGATAAATGCCGCTTCAAAATTAGTAAGTGATAAAGGATTACTATTTATAGAACTACCCAATGAACCGAACTTGCATACAAGAATCGGCAACTTTGTGAATAGAATACGCGGGAGTACGGTGGTGTATAATTTATCGCCCACATGGTCGCCCTATCATGTGTATGGGTTTAACCCCCCCGCCCTTCGCACCCTTCTCTCAAAGTATGGTTTAGAGATTGTTGAAGTGAAAATCTCCTCGGGTCATACCATATTAAGTGATGGCTCCTTGAAAGATCGAATCAAGAGCTTCATAGCCAATGCGATCAATGTGGTAGCGAATCTCACCGGCACTGCCAGCAACATGATGGTTTGGGCAAAAAAAATCAAGTAACTACAAGTAGTTATAAAATAAGCATTAGTGGAGCATTTAGATCTGCTTTATGCTAAAACAAGGCGATGAAATACCTGCCAGTCATCCTCTTTTGCCTACACAGCACCCTCACCGCGCAAGCTGCATTTTTCGGAATAGATAGCCGGAAAGACATCACCCCAAATTCGCCGATCAATAGCTACGCGCGCTCCACCGCCATCGCTGTGCTAAGTGGAAGCTATAAAGTGGTCGACAATAAACTGCAGATGGATTTCAGTGATACAAAGGGAGCCGTCTGCACAGACCAACGCTTTAGCCAGCAGCCATCCCTCAGCTACGCCTGCACTGGTTTTTTAGTTGCCCCGAACATACTCGCTACGGCAGGCCATTGCATGGTGAATACCGGCGAAGACCAACACGAAACACAAACTTACTGCAAAG
>CAIPTA010000169.1 GCA_903867855.1 Oligoflexia bacterium
GAACGTTTTTTAAAACTATTAGTTCACCTCCGCAAGGAGCAAGAAGTTTCCGAGCTGCAGAAGAAACTCAGCGATGAAGTGGATTCTCGCGTAAATAAATTTCAGCGCCAGTTTTTCCTAAAAGAGCAGCTAAAGAGCATCAAAAAAGAACTCGGCATGGAAGAGGATGATAAGAGCCGGGAGACAAAAATCCTTAAATCTAAACTCACCAAGGCCAAGCTTCCGGAACACGCCAAAAAAGTAGCGATAGAGGAATTGCGTCGTCTGCAAACCATCCCAGAGGCCAGCCCAGAATTTAATCTAACGAGAAACTATATCGACTGGATCGCTTCCCTTCCCTGGAGCAACTCCAGCCCTGAGCATCTCGACTTGAAACGGGCTCGCAAAATTCTAGATACACATCACTATGGTCTGGAAAAAGTAAAAGATCGCATCCTGGAATTCTTGGCCGTGAGAATCTTGAAGCCTGATGTGCAAGGATCGATTCTTTGTTTGGTGGGTCCGCCAGGAGTTGGGAAAACTTCTTTGGGTAAATCTATTGCCGAAACTATGGGACGAGAATTTTTTCGCTTCTCCTTGGGCAGCATGCGCGATGAGGCGGAGATTAAAGGTCACCGACGCACCTATATTGGCGCGCTTCCTGGAAAAATCCTGCAAGGTTTGAAGCGCGTGGGCACCAATAATCCCGTGATCATGCTGGATGAGATTGATAAATTAGGAAATAGCTATCAGGGTGATCCTGCTTCTTCCTTGCTGGAAGTGCTTGATCCTGAGCAGAACACCAATTTTCTCGATCACTACCTCGATATTAATTTCAACCTCTCGAAGGTACTATTCATCGCAACAGCGAATAGCCTCAGCAATATTCCTCCAGCGCTATTAGACCGCATGGAGATCATCGAAATTCCAGGCTATACGCTAGAAGAGAAAAAACATATCGCCTACGACTATGTGATCCCAAGATCGCTCGATAAGCACGGCTTGCAAAAATCTTCCGTGAAGATTCCACCGAAAAGCCTAACCCGCATTATCTCTGACTATGCCCGCGAACCAGGTGTGCGCAGCCTGCAACAGCAAGTGGATCGCATTTTTCGTCGGGTAGCTCGACAACAAGTGGAGCGAGGCAGGAAATCCGTGACCACCATTCCCGATAAAAATCTCGATGATTGGTTAGGTCCGCAGCGCTTCTACAATGAGATGGCTGAAAGAGCCACGCAGCCGGGAGTAGTGACTGGACTTGCCTGGACAGCCGCTGGCGGAGAAATCCTCTTCATCGAAGCCATCGCCCTGGAAGGCAAAGGTGAATTGAAGCTCACAGGACAAATGGGCGAAGTGATGATGGAGAGCGCCCGCATTGCGCTATCTCACGTGAAAAAAATCTTGAGCCAGGAAAAAGGTAAACTCTATGCTTCGGCTAACCCGCAAGACAAATCGGGCAAAAAAGAATTACTCACAGCGCGCGAATGGTTTCAACAGCATGATATCCATTTGCATATTCCTGCTGGCGCCGTGCCTAAGGATGGCCCATCCGCAGGAATTACGATGGCAACTGCGATTCTCTCCCTAGTGACTGGAAAGATCGCAGCGAACGATACGGCCATGACGGGCGAGCTTTCCCTTGTGGGAAAAGTGCTGCCTGTGGGCGGAATCAAAGAAAAGGTTTTGGCTGCAAAACGAGCCGGTATTCGCACCATTATTTTACCCAAACTGAATGCGAAAGATTTAAAAGAAATACCAGCGGAACAGAAAAAAGGAATGAAATTCCATTTTGTTTCGAAGGCGAAAGAAGTTTTCCCTCTAGCCCTTCGTTAAGTCGATGCCGAGCTTCTGCGCCTTACGGTAGAGGGTAGCGCGGTCGATGCCGAGCACTTCGGAAGCTTTTGACTTATTGTAGTTAACCTCTTTCAGCACTCGTAGGATATGTTCCTTTTCTACGTCTTCAAGAGAGCGATTCGGATCACTTTCCATTGCCCCAAGCATTGCAGGATTTGCGCTGCCAGCTTTGCGAATTTCTTCGGGGAAATCTTCCGGAAATAAAACATTTCCACCACTCATCGCCACTGCTCGTTCAATAGCATGCTCTAGTTCCCGAATATTGCCCGGCCAAGAGTAGCGCTTCAACTCTGCCATGGCGGCTTCGGAAACGTGAGAGATCCGTTTATGATTTTTTTCAGAGTAGAGGGCTAGAAAGTGACTCACCAATTCTGGCAAATCTTCCTGACGCTCCCTTAGCGGCGGCAGATGAATAGAAATCACCTTCAAGCGATAATAAAGATCCTCGCGGAATTTCCCCTCTTTTACCATTTGTTCCAGGGATCGATGAGTGGCGGCGATCACACGCACATCCACTTTTTTATTTTCCGAAGAACCAACAGGGCGAAACTCCCCCTCCTGCAAAACACGCAGAAGCTTTACTTGGAGTCCCTGACTGATATCACCGATCTCATCTAAAAACAGGGAACCATGATTAGCCTCATCGAGAACTCCCCGCTTATCCGTAGTTGCACCAGTAAAGGATCCCTTCACGTGCCCGAAGAGCTCGCTTTCTAAGAGACTCTCCGTGAGAGCGCCACAATTGATGGCAACAAAGCGTTTTGTTTTACGCGAACTATTTTCGTGAATCGCTCGCGCCACCAACTCTTTTCCCGTTCCGCTCTCCCCGAACACAAAAACGCTACTTGTAGAGATCGCTGCGCGAGCTAAATTCTTATATACCTCCACAATCTGCGGAGACTTGCCAATAAAGCTTCTTGGAGAAAGTTCAACTTTTTGAGTTTTCGCCTCAGGAACAATCTCCTGCAAGGACAGCCAGTGTTTGGCAGCCTTTTGCACAAGTTGTTTCAATTCCTGGATGCGGAATGGCTTGCTAATATAATCGAATGCCCCTTCTTGTATTGCCTTTACGGCACCTTCAAGGTTTCCGAAGCCCGTCATCAAGATTACAACGGTGTCTAATTTTTTCTCTTTCACCGTAGACAGAACCTGCATGCCATCCACCTCGAGCATGCGAATATCGGATAGAATCACAGAAAAATTTTGTTTCTGTATAATTTGCAGTGCGGCCTCTCCACTAGAGGCCTGGGAAACGCTAAAATCTTCCTTTTCTAGTACTTCCGTGAGCAAATTTCTGGTCACTTCATCATCATCTACGACGAGAATTTTTAATTTACTCATGCATTCATCCTATAAGGAATTTTGAGGGAAACTTTTGTCCACTGCCCTTCTTTAGAGTCTATCAATAATTTTCCATTATACTTAGAGGCAATTTCTTGGCAGATGGCTAAGCCTAAACCTGTGCCCTCGCCCACACTTTTTGTAGTAAAAAATGGCTTAAATACCTGCTTCAAATTTATTTTCGCAATTCCCTCGCCCGTATCATAGACGCTCACCTCAGCCCACTCTCGCAGGGATTCGCTAAAGCGTCGCGACTGTAACTGCAACACAAAGGGGCCACTTGCGCCTGATCGCTTTTTGCTTTGGATACTATCCAGTGAATTATTCAAAATATTTACCAAGATTTGCTCAATTTCTAGCGGCACAGCCCTGATTGGCCCCAAGCCGTTCTCTAAATCAAGCTTCACTTGAACGCCTAGCGAATCAATTCTTGGCCGCGTGATACTCACTACACGATCCGCCATCTGGTTCAAATCAAGAAGCTGCGACTGTGACGTGGGCTTGGCCGTGCTCTGCAAAAAATTCTTTACGATCTGTTCAATTTTCAGTAACTGCCCGCTAATAATATCGAGTCGCTCTGTCCATGTTTTTTGCACTTGCTGCTGCTTAAAATCCTCTTGCAACAATTGTAGATGCCCGCTAACCGCGTTCAAAGGAGTGCCAATTTCATGCGCAAAACTCGCCGTGAGCTGGCCCATCACAGCCAGCTTTTCATTTAGCATCAGTTGCCGCTCAGCCTCGCGCAACTGATTCGAGAGTTCCTCATTTTGTGTTTCTGCCTGCTTAAGAAGACGATCGTTATTAATCGTGCGACGCAAGAAGAAGGAGAGCGCAAAAAGTAACAAGGTTAAATTTACGAGAGCCGCTACCACCGTGATTTTCCAGAAGGCGCGCGAGATTGCGTGCACCGGCTTCAAGCTCATTTCGAGTCTCACGGATCCAAGCACAGGCCCCACCGAAGCCCTTCCCTGATGTTGAATGGGGACAATGATTTCCCAAACGGAAACTCCATTATCTTCGGTTTTATAGTGGGTATCTAAACTATCGAGTGCGGGCAAATGAGCATCGCGATCGCGAGGGTCGTCATACTCGATATTGGATGCTAGGAGCGTAAAATCTCCCTTTTCTTGTTTTTTAAAGATATCGATTTGCTGAATGCTTGGCTGTAAGAACAGAATCTCTTGCAATCGCTTTTCGAGTATTGTTGCCGCTTTATCGGATTGAAGTAAGTGGGTAGCTTCGATTTGCGCGGCAAAATTTTTAGCCGAGTTTATGCCGATTTGTCGCATCTCCTGCTCAAGAACAGGGGCTGTGAGTTGACTTTCCAGCAGCGTAACTAAAATATGAGTGGGGAGAATCACGGCGATCAACACGAGAATGATTTTCGCTTGTAAATCGAGTCTGCGCTTATAGTGTCGCCAGAGTGCCTTCATTGATTCTTAGTACCATAAAAAAAAAGCTGAGTGGGCAAATGCACACTCAGCTTTCGCTATTTTCGAAAAATCGAAATTAGTTAGCAGTGCCTTCAGCAGCTTTTTTGCTTTTCTTGGCTTTTTTGTGGCCTTTTTTTGCTTTAGCAGGTGCTTTTTCCATTGCAGCAGGAGCAGCAGTGGTAGCAGCAGGAGCAGCAGCAGCAGGAGCTGCGGTTTCGTCAGCAAGAGCAACAGTGGACACAGCGAATACAGCAACGAGAGCAAGTACTAGATTTTTCATAATAATCTCCAATTAGAGGGTTTATACACACGGGAAGTTACTCCCATTCCTCTTTTATAGAGCAAAGAATGGGCCATGACAAGCGGAAAAATCACAGTGATTCTAGGCGCTTAGAGAGATTTTTCGTGGCATTTCGCGGCAGTCGGGGCGCGCGCTGCCGCATTTTGCATCACCCGTGCAGCGCAAGAAAAAGCCTAATCGGCGTCCGGAGCATCGTCCTCATACCCAAGAATATCGATATCCGTTCGTCCGCGAGCAAGTCCGGAGGAGGGCTTGGCGTTTTGACCCTTAATAGTGATGCGCTTCTCGTGGAATAACTCCTTATACTGGGAACGAGTAATTCTCTTTAAAGCAGCATTACGATCCTGCTTGCGAAGCTCCTCTAGCAAAATGGAGTCTAAGCGGGGCAAGGAATTGGATAGCTCTAGGGTGACGCGAAAAGATTTCATGAGCGGCTTGTACCATGAATGCGAAAAGAATTTTGAAAATCTTCAAGTCGTGCTAGCTCCAGAAGATGCTTGTTGTTACCGACTCTATCTCCATCCCCGCTGCAGAGCTGCACTTTCAGTTTTCCCGAAGCTCCGGCCCTGGCGGCCAAAATGTGAATAAGGTAAATAGTAAGGCCCTGCTCTACTGGCACCCCCAGGCCACCAATGGCATCAGTGAAAGCATGCTCCAGCGTTTTTTAAGCAAATTCGCGAATCGGCTCAATGCAGAGGGTGATTTTTTTGTGTCTAGCGATCGATTTCGTGATCGAGCCATGAATCAAGACGACTGCTGCCACAAACTTCGCACTTTTTTACTAGAAGTGCTTCATGAGCCGAAAGTTCGTAAAAAAAAGGCTCCAAGCTATTCGGCCAAGAAACGCCGCAAAGAAAATAAGCGCATCCGCGGCCAAACCAAAACCTCCCGCCAGCGCGTTACCCGCTACGACTAAAAAGAGAATTAGGCTCTTGCCAAGCTAAATTTCGTGCACAATATTAAGTTATGGCAA
This sequence comes from Oligoflexia bacterium, assembly GCA_903867855.1. Lineage (GTDB taxonomy): Bacteria > Bdellovibrionota > UBA1018 > CAIPTA01 > CAIPTA01 > CAIPTA01. The sequence goes on from CAIPTA010000169.1 coordinate 5,882, forward strand.
AACGAATATTCTTATTTTTAGCTCTCAACATGGTGATCATGCTCACGGTAACTACCGTATTGAGCGTGCTTGGAATCGGCCGCTATATTACGCCCTACGGCCTCGACTATAGCAGCCTTGCAGCCTTCTGTTTAGTTTGGGGTATGGTCGGCGCCTTCATCTCCCTGCAGCTTTCGCGCTGGACGGCGAAACGAATGCTCGGTGTAGAGCTAGTAGATCCGAATAGCCCAGGCAATGCAGGTGATCTCGTGCGCATGGTGCATGGCCTAGCCCGTGCTGCCAGATTACCCGTGATGCCAGAAGTAGGAATTTACCAAAGCCCTGAAGTAAATGCCTTCGCCACCGGTCCATCAAAGAGCCGCGCGCTAGTTGCTGTCTCCAGTGGAATTCTGAGCCGCATGAATCGAGACGAACTAGAGGCCGTGCTGGGTCACGAAATCACCCACATCGCCAACGGCGACATGGTAACGATGGCTCTTCTACAAGGCGTGGTGAACGCTTTTGTGATGTTCTTTGCCCGAGTACTCGCCTTCGCGCTGAGCCAAGCGCTAGAGGGCAAAAATGACAATCGCCGCAGAAATTCCAGCCCAATGATGACCTTTATGTTCACCATAGTGTTTGAAATTTTATTCAATATTCTCGGCATGATGATCATTGCCTTCTTTTCCCGCAGAAGGGAATACCGCGCCGATGCAGGCGGAGCGAAATTAGCGGGTCAACAAAAGATGATTAACGCACTGCAAGCACTGCAAAGGAATATTGGCGGAGTAGATAATACAAATACTAGCCTTGCTACCCTGAAAATTGCCGGTGGACGCCCCAGGTTCACCGCACTATTCGCCACTCACCCGCCACTAGAAGAGCGAATCGCTAGACTGCAATCCCAAGGCTAATGTATTAGTGGGCAATGATTTCGTTGCTTTGCATTTTGCTCCTCGCTTCCAAGTTTTCACTTGCAGCTGAACTGCAGTGGAGCGATTTAGTGAAGGCCACGCTTAGCTCCAACCCTGATCTAGCGAGTGCTACACAAAACCTCTACTCGTCGGAAAATGCCCTTAAGGGGAGCTATGGAGCATTCTTGCCGGTGATCAGCCTGGATGCGAAGGCCAGTCGCAGCGATTATTCTTACAGCGACCTCAATTTTATCGGCGGCATGAACGGGGAAATTGATAGCCGCAGCACTCAATACGGCGTCAACGGCAGCTGGAATATCTTTCAAGGATTCAGCAGCCTAGGAACCCTGGAAAGCAATCGAGCCGTTCGCGATGCGAGCTTTGCAGACACACAGATAAAAAGCATTGATCTCCGCTATCAGCTGCGCCAAGCTTACTTCAATACCATCATGGCGGCAGAGCAAATCCACCTCTATGAAAAAATTAGGAATCGTGAACAGGATAACGCCCGCTTTATCGAACTAAAATATAATAGCGGCACCGAAGCAAAATGGAATCTCCTGAAAACAAGAGCCGATGCCCACCAAGCTGCCTTTAATCTAGAAAACGCCAAATCCTTGTTTAAAGAACAATTATTTACCCTGGAACGACTCACGGGAATTAGCTCACTAGAAATCGACAATTTTCATCTCGATCAAAATATTCTTAAGGAAAAACCAGATAGTGAATTTGACCTGGAACACCACCCAAGCTTCCTAAAGTCTCAAGCGAATGTGACGAAAGCAGAGAAAGATAAATTATCTGCCAATAGTGGTTTTCTACCCACACTGAACGCATCCTATTCTTGGTATAAACAACACTACGAAAGAATCAGCCCAACCAACAACCAATCCTTCTCCCTCACCGCAGACTGGAATATTTTTAATGGTGGAGTGGATTACTATAGCCGTGAAAAAGCAAAAACTACCATCGCCGCTGCGGACTATAACTTAGAAAGTACGAAGCGAAATTTACTGGAAGCCTATCGTAAAGCTCTTCAAGAATTCACCACCTCTCTCCAAAATATTCCGATCGTGACAGAAGAGCTAGAGGCAGCCAATGAGAGAGCAACCACGGTAACGGCACAATATAGAAACGGTTTAAAAACTTACTTGGATTGGGAGCAAGCGCAAAGCTTACTCACAGAAGCGGAAACTGCCGTGATCGAAGCGGAAAAACAATGTTTACTAAACCGGGCATCGCTAGAAAATTCAATCGGTTATTCGCTGGAGAAACTATGAAAAAAATTTGGCTGGCGCTAACGGCAGTTATTGCCCTAGTGGGAATTGGTTTACTAATAAAATCCTCCCTTCCAAAAAAGGAAGAATGGAAGGAACAGGTGGTTGAGCACGGACCATTTAGAGTATTAGTATCAAGCTCTGCAAGTATCGCTCCTGAGAATAAAGTTCAGATCATACCGCCAGTGAGTGGGCGCGTGGATTCCCTGCTCGTAGATGAAGGCCAACATGTGAACAAAGGGCAAGTAATCGCCTGGGTTAGTTCCACGGATCGTGCTGCGCTCCTAGATGCCGCACACGCCGAAGGAGATAAGGCAGTTTCTCAATGGGAAAGCGAATATAAAGCCACTCCAATTATTAGCCCCGTGGATGGAGTGATCGTAAATCGCCCTGTAGTAGTGAGCCAAACTATTACCGCCACCACCGTGCTGTATGAGATATCTGATCGGCTAGTGGTTTCCGCTGATGTAGACGAAACTGATCTCGCCAAAATTCATTTAGGTCAACGAGCGGATATTAGTGTTGATTCATTTCCCGATATGAATGTGCCGAGCAAAATCATTCGCATCGCCCAGCAATCCACTACCGCCAATAATATCACTGTCTATAAAGTTCTCTTGGCGCCAGAGAAAACACCGAAGGAGTTTCGCTCTGGTATGACAGCAACAGTTCGGTTCGTAATTCTAGACAAAAAGGATGCACTCACCCTTCCCACCTGGATGGCAGACGGTACTGAGAATGGCGAACTAGAGTTATTTGTAAAAAATGCGCAAGGAATTCCCGAGAAACGAAAAGTTAAAATTGGCAGCAATGACGGGGAAAAAATTGAGGTGCTCGGCGGACTCACCACAAACGATATCGTGATGTATCACCCACAAAACTATCTAAGCGAAAAAGCGAATGGTGGATCGCCCTTTATGTTTGGAGGGGCAAAGAAACCTGGCGGACGTAGTGGCAAATAATATCGATGCCATCATTCGAGTACGGAATCTAGAAAAAGCCTATCGCCCTAAATCAAGCTCGCCTGGCGAATCCGTGGAAGTGCGAGCACTCGATGGAGTGAGCTTAGATATTGAACGCGGCGATTTCGTGGCGATCATGGGGCCTTCCGGTTCAGGAAAATCCACGCTTATGCAAATCCTGGGTCTGCTGGATCGAAAAAGTGGCGGCGAATATTTACTGGATGGCGAAAATATTGAGGCGCTCGATGATGATGCGATCGCCGAATTGCGCTCAAGAAAAATAGGCTTCATTTTTCAATTTTTTAATTTGCTACCTCGCACCACCAGCACCGATAACGTGGCACTCCCGATGCTATATGCTGGGCGACCAAACCCCACAGAGCGAGCTAGAAAATTATTGAGTATGGTGGGCCTATCCGAAAGGCTCGATCACAAGCCCCATCAGCTATCGGGCGGGCAGCAACAAAGAGTGGCCATCGCCAGATCACTTGCCAATGAACCTGCCATCATTTTTGCCGATGAGCCCACGGGAAATATTAGTTCGGAGCAAGCCAATGAGATTCTCGCACAGCTTCAGGCGCTGAATGATGAAGGCGTAACCATCGTTGTGGTAACGCACGAGCCGGAGGTAGCGGAAAAAGCGAAGCGCATGATCGTGCTGAAAGATGGAAAGCTCCTCTCCGACACTCGACTCAAACCCAATCATCCACCAAAAAAGAAACTGGAGCACGTGAGAGAAGAGCTGCGAAAATTTCAGTGGAAGCGGGTGCAAGAAAATTTGCGTATGGCCTTTGTTGCCCTTTCTTTAAATAAGCTCCGCACGGCCCTCGCAACCTTAGGGATTATTATTGGCATTGCCTCTGTGGTAGCCATGGTTGCTATAGGCGTGGGAGCAAAAGATTCTCTGCAGAAACAGCTCTCCTCTCTCGGCACGAACCTCCTCACCATTATTCCCATGAATCCTAAAACATCGGATATGTCGCTCGGTAGAAATCTTCGCCGTTTTACGATTGAAGATATGTACGATCTAAATCGCCTCATAAAATCTACCAACACTCTAAGTAGCATCGGCGGCGTGGTGAGCGGTAACGGGCAAGTAATATACGGCGATAAAAATACGACCACGCGAATTGTGGGAGCAACGCCGAGCTACGAATCGCTGCAAAATTATACTCCCATCGCGGGCCGCTTTTTTTCTGAAGAAGAAAGCAGCTCGCGAAGGCGCGTAGTTTTACTTGGCCAAACTGTGGTTAGGAATATTTTTGGGGAAGACAAGAATCCTGTTGGGTCGGTGGTTCGCATCAATTTGGTGGAATTTACGGTAATTGGTGTGCTCAGCTCCAAAGGCGCGAATGCCTTTCAAGACCAAGACGATATGGTAATTATCCCCCTAGAAACCGCTATGTTTCGTGTTCTTGGGCGTCGCTATGTGGACTATCTGCTCGTGGGTGTGAAAGCAGAAACAATGATCGATAGCGCAACTGAGACCTTACGAGAACATATTCGCTACCGACGAAAGCTGGGCACACAAAGTGGGGATGATTTCGATATTCGCTCCATGAATGAGATTCGAGATACTATTTCGAAGAGCACAGAAATTATGTCGTCGCTCCTGGCGTCCATCGCCGCGATTTCCTTGTTAGTTGGAGGAATCGGCATCATGAATGTGATGCTCGTTTCTGTGAAAGAGAGAACCAAGGAAATCGGCCTCAGAAAAGCCCTTGGTGCGCGTCGACAAGATATCTTGTTACAATTTCTAATTGAAGCCACTCTCATTTGTCTTCTTGGCGGTACTTTAGGAATATTCATCGGTTATAGCCTTAGCTTGATCGCATCGAGCGTATTTCACTGGAGCTCCATATTACCGATTGGATCCGTTGTACTGGCCTTTGTTTTTTCTGTGCTTGTGGGAGTTGTTTTTGGGCTTTGGCCAGCAAAACAAGCATCAGATCTTTCCCCAATCGAAGCATTGCGATATGAATAATCTATATGGACTATAAACAAAAAATTCTATTAGAAAATACATTGGAACACTGGCTCATCGCCGCTGTAGTTTTCACCGGTAGCTTTCTCGCCTTTAAATTTATCCAAATTCTATTGCTTCGAAAGTTGAGCAAGAGTCACGAGGCTGATTCTAATCAACTTCGTAAATTGATCTTAACGATGGGGAAAAGCACCAAGAGCATTTTTCTCCTGCTTGTTTCAGCCTATTTCGCCTCGGATTTCTTGGAGCTTCACCCCCGCGCTGAACATCTAATGGTGGTGGTAACTAAATTATCTATTTTTCTCCAAATTGGTTTTTGGGGTAGCGCATCCATCTCCTCATTAATTGGTCATCAAACGAAAGAGACCATGAAGCGAGATGCGGGAAGAGCAACCACACTAAGCGCCGTTGGATTTCTTTTAGAAATATCTGTTTGGATTCTAGTGGGGCTCCTAGCCCTAAATAATTTTGGCATTAATGTTTCGGCCTTGATTGCAGGTCTCGGCATCGGTGGTATCGCGATTGCTCTCGCAGTGCAAAATCTGCTGGGCGATCTGCTGGCCTCCTTTTCTATAGTTCTCGATAAACCCTTCGTCATGGGTGATACCATTTCCGTGGGAGATGAAAATGGTACCGTAGAACATATTGGCCTAAAAACAACGAGGCTCCGATCTACCAATGGGGAGCAGCTCATTTTTTCGAATTCTGAATTGCTAAAGAGTAGAATTCACAATTTCCAGCGCATGCAAGAGCGTCTTGTGCGTTTCCGACTTCACCTCTCCTACTCCAACTCAGCGGAGCAATTGGGCGCGCTTCAGGCTGAAATAGAATCTATTCTAGGCGGAATTCGGAATGCACGTTTCGAGCGCTGTCACCTAATTGATTTAAACAAAGAATCGGCGAGCTATGAAATTGTATACTCCACTCTCTCGCCCAAATATATTGATTATCTAGATATCCAGCACCGGCTCAACCTAGAGATTTTAAGCACTCTCAACAAACGAGGGCTAAAAATCGCCGTCTCTGCAGGAATCCCCGCTAATTTATGACTCCATTTTCTGATTTGATTAAAACAGTAAAGCAGCTTCGCAGTGAAAATGGCTGCCCTTGGGATAAAGAGCAGACTCATCAGAGCCTTCGCCGTCATTTACTAGAAGAGAGCTATGAAGTTTTAGAAGTAATCGATAAAAATGGAAGCGATGAAGAGTTCTGTGAGGAACTTGGCGACTTGCTTTTTCAAGTTTTGCTCCATGCGGAGCTCGCAGAAGAACGTGGTGCTTTTTCTATTACAGACATCGCCACCAAGCTTAATCAGAAGCTCATTCGTAGACATCCCCATGTATTTGATATTCAAAAACTTCAAAACTCCGCTGAGGTGATTGAGCAGTGGGACAAGCTCAAGGAAAAAGAAAAGAAAAGGAATTCTGTATTTGATGGAATTCCAAACGATTTACCGGCCCTACAAAAAAGTGAAAAGATAATTAGCAAGGTTACGAAGGTGGGATTTCAATGGGATACCGTAGATGGACCCATTGAAAAGCTAGAAGAAGAGCTTCAAGAGCTGAAACTTGAAATTGCGAAAATCTCTACGCAAAGCTTAGTCACAAGAAAAATCGCCTCCGAAATTTCCCAAGATTTAAAACAGAAAATTTTTGATGAATTAGGCGATGTGCTTTTTTGCTCTGCCAATATTGCCTATTTTTTTGCCATTAATCCTGAAGACGCTCTTCGGGCTATGCTGCATCGATTCGAGCGACGTTTTCGTTTCATCGAAACCGCAGTAAAAAATTCAGGGCGCCGTTTGGAAGAGTTGAGCTTAGCAGAAATGGATGTGATATGGACGCAAGCAAAACAGGCGGAAAAAAGCTAATCCTTTGTTTCCACGCCCATACAGTACTCTCGAATCAAAAATTTATATTTCGTCTCGGACAGTAGGTTCATCGAGAGGAGACGAATTCCGTAGTGACAGAGCACCGAGCCGCCACTCTCATCCAAAGATTCTTCAGAGATATGGCAAACTATTCCACTGAGTTCAGAAATTTTATCCCCAGAATTGGTTACAATATCAAAGTTCAACTTCACGCCCACATTGAGCGTAGAAAGATCTTTTCCTAAGTACTCACAAAGCATCCCACCTAGGGTAAAGTTCCTAACGGTTAAAAATAGAGTGCTGCCATTGTGATACAAAACCACAAGCGAAGGCGCTGGCAAGTTTTTTACTGCTGTTGAAAGCCGGGGAAGAGCTCTTCTCCAGGGAGATGGCAAACCAGAATCAAGAATATCCGCCTCAACCATGCTCATAAAACTCTTGCTAGGTGCATTGAACTTGAGATTATACATGAGGCCAGTCACGGTTTTCTCTCTGACCAAACGGCCTTTCACATGATTATCGCGATAAACAATATTTAAGTCTTTCCCGAGATTGCTCGAGAGCTCCGTCGGGATATCTTGTTCCTCAAACACAAATTTCGCACCGAGCGCAGAAACCAAAGCTTGGATCTGAAATTCTTTTCCATCTACCAAGATTTTTAGTTTTTGACTGGTGAATACTTTGCGAGCAACCATGCTTAATCATATCGATAATGCGACCCATATCGCAACTCACCGTGTAGGAAGCTCTGCTTTCCGCTGCTTTTGAATTCTGTTATCCTCTTTCTATGAAAGATAAAATCCGTGTAGCCGTAATCTATGGCGGTCAGTCTGGCGAGCATGAAGTGAGCTTAGAATCCGCTGCCTCTGTAATTCATCATCTCGATAAAAATCGGTTTGAAGTAATACCGATTAGCATTGATAAAACAGGTAAGTGGCAATTCAACGATCTTAAGCTCATTGAAGAGTCGAAGGGAAAAGAATTACCCATCTTCAAAAACTCCCCTGAGATGACGATCATGCCTCAGCGTGATGGTAGAGCGATGCTTGCGCCCGTAAATCGCGGCGACAGCGCGAAGGGCCTAAATAATATTGATGTAGTATTCCCAGTTATGCATGGCCCACTCTACGAAGATGGCACCATCCAGGGTCTGCTCGAATTTGCTGATGTTGCCTATGTTGGATCCGGAGTATTAGGCTCGGCCATTGGAATGGATAAAGATGTTTCGAAGCGCCTCGTAGAAGCAGCGGGAGTTTCGGTAGTGCCTTACGTATGCCTACGAAGAGATCGCTACTTCAGTGCTGAGGCTCGATTTATCGCAGAAATAAAGAAGCAACTCCCCCTCCCCGTTTTTGTAAAGCCCGTAAATATGGGCTCAAGTGTAGGCGTTCATAAGGTGAAAGATTGGAATGAATTGGAAGCCGCGATAAACGATGCCTTTCAATACGATCAGAAAATTCTAGTAGAGCAAGGCATCGCAGCGCGGGAGATTGAACTCGCCGTGCTCGAAGAAAAAAGTGGTGAATTATTTATTAGCGAACCTGGAGAAATTATTCCTTCTGCTAAACATGAGTTTTATTCCTACGAATCCAAATACCTTGATGCTAGCGGAGCTGCACTCAAGCTACCTGCTGAAATCACAGAGAAGCAGCGAGAAGAAGCAAGAGAGATCGCGCGAAAGTGCTTTAATGCTTTGGAGTGCTCGGGCATGACTCGGGTTGATCTATTCCTGGATAAAATTTCAAATAAATTTTATTTTAATGAGGTAAATACGATACCTGGCTTCACCTCGATCAGCATGTATCCTAAAATGATGCAGGCTAGTGGCATATCCTATTCCGATCTACTCTCCAGACTCGTGGACCTTGCCTTATCGAAGCACCAGCAAAAGAAAGCCCTCAAAAGAGACTTTGAGGCCAAATAGGCGGCTAAGCACTTGTAACCTAAGGGTATTTTTCGAAAGCTTTTCACAGTAACTTGGTTGACATATTGCATCAACCATAGGATACTATGCCCGCATGTCCACCAGAATCATATCCACCGCTCTATTCCTGTGCCTACTGGCTACGGGATGTGGAAAACAAAACTCCGATACATCCGGCAGCCTCGTCCACGAGATCCCCGTAAGCGATTTGCAATCGGCGCAAAGTCTCGCAAAATCCAGCAGCGTTAGTTGCGCTGATCCAGCCAGCTGCAACCCTTCCGTTGGGATGCTTGTAGCCACCCGACCTGCCACACTTTTAAAGCCAGCAGCGGTACTCACTTGCACCGCTTTTTTAGTGGGCCCCAATCTTATCATGACCAATAGTCACTGCGTTCCTGGTGACCTTAAAAGCCCACTTCATTTCTCCAGCTGCAGTGAACGGCTGAAGGTGATTTTTCCTAGCTCCGACTCTCTCGAGGGAGTGGAAGTGAAATGTGATTATGTTCCTTCATTTTCTCAATCAAAAGTACATGCGCTTGCGGACTACGCCCTAATTAAGCTGCAAAGCGCTACCGGACGTCCGAGCTTAAAACTCGATTCGAACGGCATATCCGATGGGCAAAGTTTCGATATTTTTAAGGTAAATCCAGCGAACCAATCAGGCCAAGATGAACCCAAGGGAATTCTAACGAAGGCCTCCTGCTTTGCCACTCAGGGTAGCTATGTTTTACCTAGCTACTCTTCGCCATTCTCCGTGGTAGCTAGCCTTGCGGGCTGCGATGCCATTCCTGGTAATTCTGGATCGCCATTGATCAACCAAAGCGGCGCCGTGAGTGGAATTTTTCAGGATATTGTAACCCCAAATAGCGACCCTAATTTCCAATCAGCCTTAACTAACTATTTATCCGACCCAAACCTGGCCAATCAAATTTATGCCACTAACCTTGCTTGCGTGAGCTTGCCACTGCTTAACTATCAGCCAAATTCACAATGTGCTTTCAAAGGAAACGCGGATGATTCCATCAGTTTAAAAGGAATTGAAGCCGAAAATCCCCAAGAGCTTATTAAAGAAAAAGCTACGGAGTCGAATTTCTCTGGCTGGGAAGCCCAAAATGGAAAGGTGTTCCACTGGCAAATTAAACCGATATCGGAAACCACCCTTTCTCGACGGTCTATTCTGGCGCCTGAATGTTTCATAAAGACCGATTCTTGGATTAGTAATTATCCAGCCGCCTGGTATGATTTTTTTCAATCTCATTCTTCGCAAGCATCTATCGAATTGCCGAATGGTATCCCCGAATTTAATACACAATTTTTATTTAATCGTTATTTACAACCACAAACGGTTACCAGCTCGGGTTTCAGCAAAAGCCAAATTAGCGTTCAATTCAACCCAAGCGAAATGGCCACGAAGGGTAGCGGAAAAGTTACCATTCTAGAAAATAAACAAGTATTGCTGAGTGTAGATATCCAAGAGTGTGCAAACTCCGTAACTTTATAAATGAATCTAGTTGCGTTTTGGACTCAGTGCGGTTCCAATTTGAGTCTTTTCCAGAATTTTCAAGC
>CAIPTA010000170.1 GCA_903867855.1 Oligoflexia bacterium
GGAACCAAATCGTGGAGGCGATCAATATTGGATTTTTTTTCGCGAAGTATGAATTTCAAACACGATGATGTTCGATTTCAGAAAAAAAAATTTTTGAAAAGGTATTTTTTTGTTTGCACACTTGAGTTGTTTGCTTATACTTTTACTTGAACAGTTGAATTGAGTTTGCAAACTCATCGCGTACGAAGAAGTTCTGCCAGTGATACGAAATACGCGAGCTGTTCGAATATAAAACCAGGAGGCTCTAATGGCTGCTAAGAAAAAAGCTACGAAGAAAAAAGCAACAACCAAGAAAAAAGCTACGAAGAAAAAAGCTAAGAAATAGTTCTTAGACTTCTTCTACAGGCCCTTAAGTCCGCCATCAGTTGAAACTAATCATTCTGTGATTAGTGTGGGGGTTTCTGGGCCTTAGTGCTTTCTGGGAGACAATAGCTTGTCTCCTTTTTTTTTGCACAAGCCCACGCCATTTCCGCCCGCCAATCCTTCTCTGAGCCAAATTTCCCACAGATATCCCCACAACGCGCGAGTAACTTCAATGCCGCTGCATCGTCGCCCTCTAAACGCTCCAGGGCAACGCTAGCGAGTAAAGCCTGCGACCAAGAGGCCTTTTCCGCTTCCGTTTCTAAGGAGTTAGGCTCCTGAGCAAGGATTTTTCGAGCATTCCGCCTTGCCTCAAAGGAATTCACACCAAGCACGGCATTTTTATCGGCCGCGAAGGCTAAGTGAGCGAACAGGAGACTATAAAAAATAGAGCGATTTAGAATTGCTAAATCCATGCTGTAGACCTTCTTGCAGTTGAGGCCCGAGTTGTTCAAAAAAGGAGTGCATCAAGCCCTCCGCAGCGCCCGAGCCAAGCAATTCCAATACACCCTTATGCTTCACTTCTGGATATACGAGGTTAATTTTTCCTTTTATCTTGGCGAGAGCCTTCATTTCCTCTTTCGCCACATCGATACCACCCAATTTATCCGCAAGACCAAATTTAAAGGCCTGCTCGCCGGTATACACGCGTCCGTCAGCGAGCTCCTTTACCTTTTCTTCAGGCAGCTTACGACCCACTGAAACCGCATGCACGAACTGCAAATAAACATTGTTCACGAGCTCTTGACCAAAAGCTTTCTCTTCCGCCGTCATCGGACGATTCTCCGAACCGAAATCCTTCATTTTACCGCTTTTAATATTGAAGCGCTCTACCTTCGCCCACTTATAGAGATCGCCCAGATTAGTAAAATCCATGATCACACCGATCGAGCCGGTCATGGTGCCTGGATTAGTGACGATCTTATCGCAGGCAACGGCCACATAGTAACCGCCAGATGCGGCGAGCGACTCAAAACTAGCCACCACAGGCTTCGACTTGCGAACTCGCAATACCGCATCGTGAATCTCTTGGCTCGGAGCCACAGCGCCACCAGGGCTATTGATGCGCAAAATAATTCCCTTGATGGAGCTATCCTCTTCAAAGGTTTCGAGCTGCTTTAAAATTTTTGTGGAATCCATGATCACACCATTTAAGGAGATCACTGCGATGCTAGTACCACCTCGCGATAGAAGTGCATTTTGCGAGCCTTCATGGATGAAACTATTCATCGCGAAGTACACGAAAAGAAGGAAGAGCACAAAGAAGCCGGCCGAGATGCTGAGTAGGAGAACTAAGGGATTTTTCTTCATGAGGGAATTCTAGCGCAAGCACAAAAAAAAGGGCAGACCATTTTCACGGCCTACCCTTTCTATTTTAGACAGTCTTTTAGGGACTAGTCTTTTTTGTCGCCTTTACCGAGATTTTGGAGTTTTGCTCCGAATACATCGCCCAAGGTATTGGTGGTGGATTTAGCACCGCCGTAGTTGGAGATATTGGCGCGTTCTTCAGATCGAGCAAGTGCTTTCACTGAGAGACCGATTTTACGCTCACGAGGATCGATCGAGAGGATCTCCGCACGAACAGTTTCACCAATTTTCGCCACATCCGCTACGCGCTCCACTTGTTCATTGGAGAACTCAGAGATGTGAACAAGACCTTCCAGGCCTTCTTCGATTTCCACGAATGCGCCGAAATCAACAACTTTGCTGATTTTGCCTTCGATGGATTGACCGATTTTGTAACGAGCCTTGATATTTTCCCAAGGATCGCGCTCGAGTTGTTTTACGCCGAGAGAGAATTTCTCTGTCTCTTTATCGATCGAAAGAACGATAGCGCGAACAGTGTCGCCCTTGTTGAAGAGCTCAGAGGGGTGAGCCACTTTCTTCGTCCAGGATAGGTCGGAGATGTGGATCAAGCCGTCAATCCCTTCGCCAATGTCTACGAATACGCCGAAGTCAGTAACGTTCTTCACGCTACCTTCAACAGTGGATCCGATGGGGAATTTCTGCTCGAGAAGATCCCATGGATTAGACTCAAGCTGTTTCAAGCCGAGTGAGATACGACGGTTCTTGGTGTCGATATCTAGCACTTGGCACTCTACAGAGTCGCCTGGGTTCAATACTTTGCTTGGGTGTTTTACTTTATTGGTCCAGCTCATTTCAGAAACGTGGATCAAACCTTCTACGCCGTCTTCGAGTTCAACGAAGGCACCGTAGTCTTTAATGGATACAACTTTACCGCTCACTTTATCGCCAACATGGTAACGATCTGGAACGCGATCCCATGGGTTCTCTTGTACTTGCTTGAGGCCAAGGCTTACGCGCTCTTTCTCTTTGTCGTACTTAAGAACTTTAACAGTGAGTTCATCGCCCACGTTGAAGAGTTCGCTTGGGTGCTTGATGCGTCCCCAGGACATATCAGTGATGTGGAGAAGTCCGTCCATACCGCCGAGATCGATGAAAGCTCCGTAGTCGGTGATATTTTTCACAACGCCTTGTACTACTTGTCCTTCAGCCAATTGCTCGAGAGTCTCAACGCGTAGTTTCTCACGCTCTTTCAAGAGCAGAGCCTTACGAGAGAGCACGATATTGCCGCGTTTTTTGTTGAACTTGATCACTTTGAAGTTCAATTTTTTGCCGAGGTATTTATCGAGGTTACGTACTGGGCGAATATCGATTTGTGAACCAGGCAAGAATGCCTTCACGCCGATATCCACTTCCAAGCCGCCTTTTACTTTCTTCGTGCAAATACCAGAAATGATTTCATCGCGCTCACAGGCTTCAGCGATAGAATCCCAGGCCTTGATGATTTCTGCTTTATTGCGAGAAAGGATCATTGCGCCGTTTTCGTTTTCCATTTTGTCGAGATACACAACAACATGGTCGCCAGCTTTTACGCTGAGTTTGCCTTCAGCATCACGGAATTCTTCGAGGGGCACGAGGCCTTCACTCTTGTAACCGATGTCTACGGTTACGTAATCGTCGTTAACGGATACTACTTCTCCGTTTACAACTTCGCCTTCTTGCATGGTGGCTCCACCTTGGGAGCCTTCAAACATTTCCTTGAAGGAAAGTTCGCCACCTAGGTCTACAGCGTTTTCGGAAGCATCAAGAGTGCTAACTTCTGTTTCGTCTACGGTGATGGACTCAAAATCTTTGAGCCACTTGTTATTTGCAGCTGCGTTTGCTGCTGCTTTTTTTGATTTATTGTTATTGGTTTGGGTTGTTGTCATATCTTGTTCATAGTCTCTCTTTCGAATTATTTACCCGCTTGGCAGCGGAGCGAAAATCGCCCACGATTGCTGCCTAATACGAGCTATGTGGTTTAACCATATAAACCAAAGGAAATCAAAGTATTAGCGGGATTTTGAGGGACTTCCACCGCGAGCTGAAGCCAAGAAAAGGGGCTATTCTTAAGGTACCGAAATTACTGGTTTATTTATAGCGCCAGAAGCTGCCTAAGTACCGCAAGAAACTAGCCTGAACTATTTCTCGATTAGGGTAAGGGTTGCCGAGAGATCGCTATCAGAGGCTTTCCCGAATAAGTAGGCGCGCACCACAGAATTAAGATCTTTATTGTCTGCGTTCAATACAGCTTTCTGGGCTGCGGTTTTCACCGGGAGACTGGAGATTTTTTTCTTAGCCACATCCATCATGGAAAGGAGGGCTGAGTTAGGGCCAACGAGGGCATCGAAGGATTTTATCTTGTTCACGAAATACGCGCTGGTTGCCAAAGGGAACTGGCCGGCACCCGCCAGAGCAAGAAGCGCCTGGTTTACATTTGCAATAGCAGTATAGCTAGCAGTGGGATTAGATGCATGCAAAGCAAGCGCAACTTTATAAAGTGCATTGCCTATGCTGCCCGCAGCCGTCTCCGTGATCACACCGCTGTTCAAGAGACCAACCGTTGAATCCATCATAAGTAAGTTTATCGACTGTGGATCATTATCAACCGTACCAATCAATTCCAGCGTGGACTCAATTAAACTAAAGGCCTGGACTGAAGATAATTTTTTGGCGGAAGTGGCAAGGGCGATCTGCCGATTAAAGTCTAAAAAGTTTTTCAAAATATCTGCGCGCACAGCATGACCCGCTTTATTGAGTGCGCTCACCTCACTGGAGGCAAGCTCCGATTGCATCTTCGCGAAAAGGGAGTTTAGAGAATCAGCTTCACGTTTGGTGAGTAATCCTAGCGTGAGATCTGCTTTGATTGAATCTAAAACGGAGCCAGACGCCGCAGCCGCCGCAATCACTTGTCCGTTAGCCACTGCTGTAGCTGAATTATTCGCAGAATTCGTTACAGTGAGCACCACGGAATATCTGCCAGGGTTAGCATAGGTATGAGCTACCTGCACTCCCGAGCCAGAACTTCCATCGCCGAAATCCCAAGCATAAGAGAGGGCGAGCCCCTTGGGATCCTTCGAAGCAGCACCATCAAAGGTATAGCTTTGCCCAGCGTTTGCTGCGAATGGAGGGCCGGCATTTGCAGTGGGAGGATTCGGTACCACTGTTCCATACACGAGTACTGGAGTGCCGCTACCTGTCTGCACCGAGCTGAACGTTGGATCGGGAACTACGGCACCCGCGCTATCATTTTTGAAGTCCACATTATAGCTAGGAGCCAAGATCGCATGATTTCCGGGTAGCAGAGCCAAGGTAGCCACTGAGCCGGTGCTTATATTATCGTTAATATCTGCCAGAATAAACGAGGATGCGCCAGAAACGTGGCGCAGGTCAAAACTGGAAAGAGCACCATTGATCGTAAGGGAATTCCCATTTGGGCTCACAATCGATAGCAGACTTGGGTCCACGCTAATCGCACCATTACTAGCGATCGCAAACTCGAAATTATTAAACGTACCGCCTCCATTGGTGGAGCCAGCAAAATAGCCAATCACATATTTACCCGGCAAAAGCTGTAAGACATTTGGCTTCGAACCAAAGGTAGATTGGTTCCATGTATAGATCCCGCTTAAATTCAATCCATCCGCCGTGAGGAGAGAGAGAATATTTTCTGTTAAACCTGAGACAGTTAACTTCGTACTGCCTGATCCACTCATCAAATTATTGTAGGAGCTATCATAGCTAATTTTACCATCTGTACCGACGGTGAAAATCACATTCAAAAAAGCAGCATTTGCGGAGGCAGAAGTAGAATATCCAAAAGCATAGGCTCCCGGCAAAAGATTCAGTGAGTAGCCGTTCGCACCGAGGCCACTTGCTACCCATTGCGCAACATAAGCGAGCTGCACATTCGCGGGGCTAAGCGTACTCACTATATTAATGGGAAAACCCTTCACCACGAGTTGATTCGTGCCACTGCCTTCGAGAGCTGCGCTCTGCGCAGAGGCGGCATAGCTGATCGTGCCATCATTATTTACAATAAAATCTTCCGTATGCACAAAGCTCAAAGAGGTAGAGGCTACGGCATTATAGCCAAAGGAGTACTGCCCTGGAAGAACCACGAGATTTTGTGGAGTGAGCCCTGATTGATTCCAATAGGAAATGCCCTCTACATACACTACCGGCTCGGAGAGCTTAGAGATAATACTGATTGATAAACCAGAGATCACTAGATTACTCGTTCCGCTGCCCTTAAAAAAATTACTATAGGAAGAGTCGTAGCTGATTAAGCCCGCATCGCTCACAGTGAAGGGGAAAAAATGTTCTGTAGCCGTGGTTCCGTCGCCCACGGAGGTTCCATAGCCCACATTGTAGGTTCCCGCAGGTAAGTCAAAAGAGCTGTTATTAAAGGATTGCCCTACGAAGGGTCCATCAGCAAAAGCCACGGCGTTGGAAAGATTAGAAGCATCGATAGAAATTGGAAAAGCATTTGCAGTATTAGCGATGGCGAGTAAAGCAATCGGAAATAAAAAAAGAGAAAGAATTCGAGGGGAAAACCAATTCATCACCAACGCTCCACATAGTAACTGCGTATACCATCTTCTAGTATCTCAGCCACCGTGCGGAACGACAATTGTATCCAAATGGCCTCTCTCCAAAGGGATACAGGGCGAAAATTTAAAGTAATTTTATTTGAACTCAATCGGAAAATCTCCCACCTAAATTTCTCTTTCAGATAACGGACGAAACATACTAAGCTAGAGCCCATGACGAATAGCCAAGCCCTCGCAAAATGGATGCTCTTAGAGCATGCTCGCTTTCATAGTCTGAAAAAAATTCCGAAGGCGCAGCGGGAGAAAATCGAGCTCGCCGCAGAACGCGCCTTGGATATTGGCGAGAAGAATAAAACACTTCGAATTTTCGCTAAAAGAGGCAACGCGAGAGCGATTCTCTTTCAGGCGCCAAGCCATGAACCGAGAATGAGCGGCCAGCAAAGCCTTCATCTGCACTACGACAAAAAATTTCGCGCGCAGTTGATCCCCTGGTTGCAGGAGCAATTACCCATTTCTGCGAAGAAGTCACCGCGCTATACAACAATAATTTTGTCCCCGGCGGACGATCCTCTGTTCAAAGCAGTATTGGAGAAGGCAGGTTTCCAAGTTCGCTATGAAATCTTAGTAGGGAATACAAAAATAGCCCTTAAGAATTTGAAAAAAGCGAAAAATCCGCCCCGAGATTTAGAGCATTTGGGTCTGGAAATAAAACAAATACAAAAAGTTTCTGAACTGAAAGCCGTGATGCGGCTCCAGAAAGAAGTGGCACTCCAATCGCGGAGACATAGCTATTTTTCTCACACCAGAGATCGCCTAAGAAGGGATAGGGAACACTATGTAGAGCATGTCGCAAAAAAGAATGGCTTGCTCCTAGGCGTATACAGGAATAAAAAAATCCTCGGAGTAATGCTCGCGAGTATCCAGGCAGAAAATACAGGCGGCCTTTCTTTCTTTCTCCACCGCTCAATCCAAGGAAAAGGGATAGTGAAAACAGGCTATCTCTTGCTCCTAGAATTTCTCCATAATCGGGAGGTGAAGCAATTCTATGGCGGCACCTCCAGAGCCTCCGTGCAGGGCCTAGGAAAAATTATGGGACGAAAAATGCGCTTCGCCCTATACGTGAAGATGAAATAGAAAAATTAAAGTTTTTCTAAACATGTGCCGATAAGATAGGGATGAAATTATATTTTTATTTTTCTGTGGCTTTTGGCCTTATCACTATTAGTTCCATTGCCGCCGCAGATTGCATTCCATACTCCACAACGCGGGAATGGCTAACTCCTGAAAAGATGCAGGCACAAAGTGCCGCTTGTTCTTCTAAGAGTGAGGAAGACTGCAAAGCAGATAAAAGCCACTTCACCGTGGGTTCGTCTTTCTTTTGTGGCTGGCGCGAAAGTGGCCCAAAACAAAATCAAGCGCTAGCCGCTATCGCCAAAGCACCCGTGGAACAAACTGGGAACGCCGCCTGTAAACATTTCGATCAGAAAAAATTCGATTTTTTAACCAAGGAGGCGAAGTCTAGCAACGGCGCCTTATGCTCTGAGGCAAATTCAAAACAACAGTTCGGGCCGGCAGAAAAAAATCTCTATATTGCGATGGCGAAGGTGGAGGCCTGCGAGGATTTTCATGTATCCGGAATGGAAGTGACCGAAACACAATTATATCGCGGATTCTCGATGCAGAGCAATTGCGATGCAATTAACCTCAGTGATGCTAATGCCTCCATTGGTGGCGGCACTGTTTCGGTAAGCTTCAATAATAACGATAAATCTCAAAATGTAAGTTTCAATTCTAACTATAATCTCGTTGGTCCGGCGCGCAGCGTGGACTTCTGGTACCAACAATTCACTGAACAACTTCTCGTAGCGCAGATTGTAGCGGATGTGAAAAAATTGAACTCCGGTCGATACAATGAAGGCGCTACGCAACCTAATTATGCGGTAGCAGCAGGGCTTTATAGTAAGAAAAGCTCTCTGTCCCCTTCTGGCCAAAGCTATCAGAGTGATGAAGAAGGACAAAGATCAAGGAATGCCCATTAAGCTATAGCTCTGAGCGTATGCGTCTTCGATAGCAGCGATTATATACTTCCAGCGTTTTGAAAAGTCGCACTGGTTTGCCGTGATTTTCGGTAACAAAGCTTCGCCCATTTTTCTTCATTTGCACGCGAATTTCGGGGCTATTATGCAGATAGATAATTTTTCTAGCGAGATCATAGGCATCGCGCGGGCGCATCACTTCAGCTCCCGAGGAGATCGCCACTTCCTCTGCACTTCCTGAACGGGAGAGAATGCAAGGCACGCCCATTGCCATCGCTTCGAGGGCCACGAGTCCAAAGGCTTCCGACCAAGAAGGCATCACAAAAACATCAAAGGCGGCCATCACTGCAGGAACATTAGCAGAAGCTTTGCTCACGATCACACGATCACCTAATTTTAGCTGCTCTACTCCATGAGAAAGTTCAGCCAAATATTTTCCATCTAGGCCGGGGGTCTCATCCCCCACCATCACGCCGTAGGCATTGGGCAACGTTTTTTGCACCTGCGCCAGCGCCTTAATCAAAAGATCTTGGCCCTTCATCGGATCTAAGCGCCCCACGATACCGATCACGAAGGCATTCTTCGGCAAACCCCATTCCTCACGCATCGTTTCGCGATCCACGAGATTGGGATTGAAGCGCTCTAAATCGATCGAGAGATTAACGATACGCAATTTCTTTTCTGGCACCGGAAAAGTGGTGAGGAGATTCCGCTTCATCGTTTGGGAGAGCACGAGAATATAATCAACCCTTCGATAGAGCAGCGCATGGAGTGGATCTTTTTTATTGTGGGAATTGAGGATGTGCCGGCTCACCACAATCGCCACATGCGGCCTACGCATCAAAGGCGGCACTACTGCCCCAAGAATCGAGGTTTGGTGACAATGCACGAGATTCACGCCTTCTTTATCCACGAGCTCATGGAGGAGGCGCCAAAGGGCGCTATCAAAATAATTGCGAACCGCCTCAGGAGAATAGCGTAAGCGAATCTGAGGAGATTCTTGCTGGATCACTTTTTCGATGGGCGAGCCCTTGCGCACCAGTAGCGTAACCTTGAAGCCATTTTGCATGAGCATGCGCACATCGGCGAGAGCTGTCTGCTCTAATCCACCCCATGCCCCAGAGATCATCACAATAAGAATATGTAATTCCTTGGATAGCCGAGAGCGGAGCTCCTCAATATTTTCAGAAGTAATATCAGGCACGATCTTTTCCTAACCAAGCGTCTGTGGCCCGCAATACATCCGGCGCAGAAATATCTAACATGCAGCGAAAATGCGTTAGCGGACATCTATCGTGACCATGCTTACCACAAGGTCGGCAAGAAAGCCCCTGCTGCTCCACCACGATGCTATCTTCAGGCGCTGTGTGGGGGAAAAAACCTAGACTCTTTGTGGTTGGACCAAAAATAGCTACTACTGGTACTTGCTGGGCACTCCCAATATGTAAAGGAGCGCTGTCATTGGAAATCAATAGAGTAGCGCGCGCAATCACCGCCTTGAGTGCGCCAAGGGAAGTTTTCCCCGTGAGATCTAAGGGTGCAGCAGCCTTCTCGTCTTCCGTGGCTAGAGAAGAAAAACTAGCAAGCACTCGTGCTGCAATTTTTTTATCTTCCGCATCATTCCCACCAATAATCACAGAGCGAGTGCCATAGCGCCGTACAATTAATAGAGCGAGTTCGCCAAATTTTTCTGCTGGCCATCGCTTCGTGGCCCAAACAGAGGATGCAGCCATTGCAACAAACTTGGCTCCACCTAGTTCTTCTAGCATTTTCTCTGATTCGGTAGCTTGAGCTTCCGAAATACTCAGCTCAGGTGTCTTCTCGAAGGAGACTCTCTGTAGTTCTACTTCCGAAAAAAGCTCTGCGAGCAAAGCATTATTTTTTTCCGCCTCGAAGAGAAACTTTTTCCGAGCAACATGGCGAGAGAATAAAAAAGAAGCTGCTGCCTCTTTAAATCCAACCGTTAATTTTGCCTTGAGGCTGGTAGCGAGGATAGTAGAGCGGAGAGAGCGATGGAGACAAAAAACTAAGTCTGGTTTGCTCATGCGGAGCGCACGAATTTTTCGAAAAAGCCCGCGTGGGCCCTTTTCTTTCCCACGTTTATCGAAGCTAACGAGCTGAATATCCCAAGAGTTTGGAGTCAAAATTTGCACACCGATGGGAGTAGTTACCAATTGAATTTCTGCTAAGGGAAACAAGGCCCGCAAGGAACGCAGAAAGCTCGTGGCTAAAACGATATCGCCAAGGAAGGCAGTTTGGATCACCACTATTTTGTTAGGGTTGTGCGGTAGGAGCGGCTTTTTTTTCTGTGCCATCATCTAATTCCCGCAAGTAGGCAATCACGCTACCAACCTTAATTTTCGCATCAATTTTAAGAATGCTACGATTGGCATCATCGCTATACCAAATATAGGTATCTCCATTATTTTGGAGAGCTCCATCGAGCACCACTTCTGGCTTAACCACAATCGCAGGGAATTCCCCTTTTTTAGTAGCCAAGCTCTCTTTGCGAATCGCAGTTACCTGCACTGTTTTCATCTTCCCATTCGTAGATACAGGGAAGCGATAGCTTTTGCCGATTTCTAATGGCAAGGTACGTACAAAAAAGAAGGCCGAAAGACTGTCTTGAGTGAAGGGCTCCACCGCCGCCGTAAACTGCTCTTTGATGATACCCTTTTTCTTACGATCCCAATTGCTATAGTAGTACACATTATGCATTTTTTGGTCGTAGAGCTCGAGAATGTCGCGCTCTTGCATGCTCTCATCTAATTTCATTTCAAAGCGATAGGAGAAAAGTGCGTCAGCATCGATATAGCTCTCGGCAACATCGTTTAAGCGATAGAAAAGAGAAAAAATCGAAGCCGTGCGTGCAGCAGCCTTAATATGAAATACTTTTCGGTCCTCGATGAACTTCGCGGGCAATGTGGTGAGCTCTAACTCACCAGCAACGGCACCAAAATAGGTGATATCAAAAACGTAGCGTTCACCCTCATGAAACATCGGCGCGATCGACCAGCGATTGGGCCATTCCACAGGAGAAGGCGCTTTTGCCGACTTATTTTTTTTCTGCTTCGTTTTTTGTTTTTCCATCGTTACCGGTGCTTCCACTTTTGGAACAGGGGCCACAGAAGCTACCGTATTTGTAGCCTTCGTATCCTTAACAGTGAACTTTGTTTCTAAGTCTTTGGGTAAGGCAAACTCAGCCCCTCCAGAAACTTTACTTTGCTGAAACGAAGAGCAAGCCGTTAAAAAAAATATACTCAACAAAAAATATTGGACATTGGAGCTACCACGCATACGAATTATTTTAGCATTTCTCCTACGGAATTAGGAGCTAAAGGAGACAAATCTCCCTTCCAGCGTCGGTGAATCCAAAGCCACTGCTCAGGATAATCCCGAATCCACCTTTCCGTGTGAGCCACATAGTTGGCGGTATTTTGAATAATATCCATACCCTTATCCCCTGAATCCACGAGGGGAATCTGCGGCTCAAAACGCACCTTATAGCGACCATCCGGCTTGCGAATGGCAATCGCGGGCACTACTGGCACATTCATGCGCAAGGCTAGAGTAGCGAGAGCCACATGACTTCCCACTGGCTTTCCAAAAAAAGGAACTCTTGCCCCCACCGGAGCACCGGCAAATTGATCCATCACGAATCCTACCAGTTCACCTTTTTTGAGTGCACGCATGATTGTTGGCATCGTGCGCGGTTCAAACGCCATCTTAATGCGGAGAAGCGATCGCTCCGTTTCCACAAGACGGTGCAACCAGGCGGGCTTTAGTTGCTTAGTGACCATATTTACAGGGACACCCAACTCTCGAGCGCCTAAGGCAGTGAGTGCCTCCCAATTGCCAAGGTGAGCTGTCATCACAAAACTGCCCTTTCCCGAAGCAAGAGCAGCGCGAACATTTTCCTCGCCTTCCAGATCGCAATACTTGTCTAAAAAGATATCAAAGCGATAGAAGGAGCGAAGTATTTCTAAGAAGAGAATCCCGTAGTGTCGGTAATTTTTTTCCTTTAACTGCACTTTTTCTTCAGCGGACATCTCAGGAAAGGCTATGTCTAAATTTCCATCAATAATATGGCTACGAAAATTGAGTTTTCTTAAAACAAATCCTAAGCCAGCACCCAAAAATAAAAAAATTGGCCTTGGCAAAATCGCCAATACGAATGCGAGAGATTTAAACAGAATTACGCCGAAGTAATACATTTGGAAATACCTTCAAGAATGGAATTTAGCTTTTGCTGAGAATCACCCAGGAACCGCATTTCTACCTCGGCAAACACGGCTGGAATATTTTCGCTGATACAAAAGGAACGCCAACGAGCCCAGTCCTTTTCCGTCATCAAGAGTTTGGGCTTTTCTTTTCTTAAGCGCGATCGCAGGGATAAGGATAGATCGCCATGATCCGATAATACGATCTCCTCCGAGCATTCTACGCCTTGGGCTCTCAAGACTTGCACAAAACTTTCTGGCTTCGCAATACCAGTGATCAAAATTGGTCGCTTTAAGCTATCTGCCGCTACAGGCTTGCCACTCTCTCCATCCACAAAGCCGCGAAAATAATAGCCACACTCTAAAATCTCTTTGCTAGGAATCGAATATTTTTTTCGCTTCCATGGATTCAAATTGGAAGATTTCCTTTGGTACTCTGTGATTTCACTTCGCCATTGCTGAAGCCGAGACGAATCCACCTCATTACTTCTCGTTAGAATTACGAGATCCGCGCGGGCAAGCGCCCTAGGCGATTCACGAAAGCGCACGAAATTTTTCTTCTCCGATAGAAAAGCCTCCGTAGCGTCGATCATCACCACATCAAAATCTCGAACCGCTCGCCAATGTTGAAATCCATCATCGAGCAAAACTAATTGCGGGGCACCAAGCTTCAGCCATGAGCGCTTAGCAATTCTTGCTCGGCGGGGATGCACTGCCATGGCCAGACCGGGATTGCGGGAGCGAATCATCCACGGTTCATCTCCCGTTTTATCGGCGGGCGGCAGCGGCTTATCCCCAGGCAAAATCAAGGCGCGCCTTTCTTTTCTGCCATAGCCGCGGGAGAGTAGAAGAGTAGAAATGTTCTGCTTCAGAAAATACGTGGCAAGCAAAGAAACAAAGGGAGATTTTCCCGTGCCACCCCAAGATAGATTGCCCACACTCAAGGTAAAAGCAGGCAGCTCCACAGCCTTAATCAGGCCCACTTGATAAAGAAATGATCGAAAACCGGAAATCCACTTCATTTCGCTAGTCTCTTTTCTAAAAATCGAATCATGGCATCGGCTGCATTCTTGGTAGGTGATCCAGTGCCGCTCAAAATGCTCCGCGTTTGGGCGAGGCGATCTTTCGTTTGTAGCCAAAGCACTTGGTTTTCAAAAAACTCTAAGGCAGTTTTTGCAATATTCGCAGGATTGGCACTTTCCTGTAGGAGCTCGGGCACCACTCTTTCCACACTGCCGAGGCCAGTATGCACCAAATTCGCCATGGCGATGGCGCCGCTATAGCCAACGAGATGCCGGAACAAAAATGCGGTGCTAGGAGAAACTTTATACACCACCACCATAGGTACACCTACGATTGCCGTTTCTAGCGTGGCTGTTCCCGAGGCAACAATAGCGAGCTTCGAAGCTCGAAGTAGTTCATGAGAAGGCTTTTCCAATACTGCGAGAGAATCGCCCAATTCCTTCAAAAACGCAGCGGAAGGCCCCTCTAGCGACAATGCTCTCCGCGCTAAGGCACTCGTGCGCAGGCTCTCGGCCAAGGGAAGCACAAAAGTTAAGTTCGGCCTTGCTCGCTTCATCAACACAGCAGCTTCTAGGAAACTTGGTAAGAGGCGCTCCAGTTCACTTTCACGGCTTCCGGGGAGCAGTGCCACTTGAAGCTCTTTTGGCTCATAGGGAAAGGCAGGCACTTCTTCCAACACCGGGTGACCCACATATTCCACAGGCAAACTACTAGGCGCATTTTTCTCATACCAAGGTTTTTCAAAGGGCAAAATCGTGAGCAAGAGATCCAAGCACTTCGCCATATGCTTCACGCGCTTTGAACGCCACGCCCATACTTGTGGGGAGATATAATAAATCACAGGAATGCCAAGACGTTTCAGTCTCGGAGCTAAACGCAGATTAAAATCCGGGAGATCGAGGAGGAGCGCAAAGTCTGGCTTTTCTCTAGCGGCAATCGCTTCCAGTTCGCGAAAGAGGGAAAGTGTTTGGGGAATTTTCTTGAGTGCTTCGCTTAAACCCACCACGGCCATCTCGCGAGGAGTTTTAATAGGCTGCAATCCGCAATGCACTAAGTGAGTGCCGCCGATACCAAACAGCTGCACCTCACGCTGCTCCTGAAGCTTCGCAATCACATGCCCTGCATGAATATCAGCGGAGGCCTCTCCAGCCACTACGAGGATCTTCATTTGGTAGCGCTCAGGCGTTCCTTCACATCGCGGATCACAAGTTCCGCAACCTCGAGGGCACGCAAACCATCTTTTCCTGAGACAAGAGGCGAGCGCTGATCACGCACAGCGAGCACGAAATCACGAATCTCTTCTTTGAGCGCATCTTCCACGCTCAAACTTCCACTCTTATGGGAAATCGCTTTGGCTAAATCTTTTTCTTCCGGATCTTTGTGATAGCGCTCGTAGGTGCCTGCCCCGAGATCAAGGGAAAGGTAGGCATCGCTGCAAAAGGCGCGAAATTTTCGGGTGCGCGTGATCGAAATACGAGAGGCGGTAATATTCGCAACGCAGCCATTTTCAAATTCGAAGCGTGCGTTTGCTATGTCTACCTGAGGAGTAAGCACTGGAAAACCAGCGGCATGAATGGATTTAATCGGTGAATTCACCATCGCCAGCATGAGATCGATATCGTGAATCATGAGATCTAGGATCACATCAATATCCGTGCTTCGCGCCGGGAACGGGCTCAATCGATGGCACTCGATAAAAAGAGGACGTCCGCGC
The DNA here is from genome assembly GCA_903867855.1 of Oligoflexia bacterium. Taxonomy (GTDB): domain Bacteria; phylum Bdellovibrionota; class UBA1018; order CAIPTA01; family CAIPTA01; genus CAIPTA01. Next base: position 15,251 of record CAIPTA010000170.1, read on the forward strand.
AATTCTCGAAAGGCTTCCACAGCGCGATGGCGCTCCACTTGGCCGGTAGCGAGCACAAGCTTGGCCTTATCTGCGAAGTCTACGAGTTTTTTTCCTTCCTCTACAGTGAACGCGAGAGGCTTTTCCACAAGCAAGTGAATGCCTGCCTTCATCAGCTCCAAGGAAACGGAAAGATGGTGTTCAGTGGTGGTAGCAACGCTCGCCAAATTAGGCTTTGCTATTTTTCCTGCTGCTGCGGCAGCGAGTAACTCCGCAACACTGCCAAACACAGGAACACCGGGAAAGTTTTTTGCTGCCTTCAGCTTTGCCTGCTCAGAATTGGCATCTACGAGGCCAACAAGTTCCACGCCATCAGCCCCGAGACTCATATACTTTTGGGCGTGGAAATTTCCGAGATGCCCAAAGCCAACCACTACTGCGGCAAGTTTTGCCATTAGCGAGAAATCCCGTTTTCACTGTTGCGAATGAAATCAGCGAAGTACTTCACATCGGGTTGATCAGAGTATTTTTTGTAAAGCTCAGAAAGGGCCTGCTCTTTTTCAAGACCATTATCAAAATAAATTTTGTAGGCGTCCATCACGGCTTTGATGCGTTCATTATCGAATCCACGACGCTTCAAACCAACCATGTTGAGTCCGCGCACTTCGCTTGGATCGCCAACGAGAATCACATAGGGGGTTACGTCTTTACGAATTCCAGTCATTCCACCAACGAACGCATGCTTTCCCACTCGTAGGAACTGCGAAATACCGCACATGCCGGAAAGAATCACCCAGTCTTCGAGGATCACGTGTCCGGAAAGGCCGGTATAGTTGGCGAGGATCACGTGGTCGCCGAGCAGGCAATCATGAGCCACATGGCAATACGCCATCACGAGGCAATCATTGCCGATCTTGGTAACGCCTGTGCCAGTAACAGTGCCCAAATTTACGGTGGTATATTCGCGGAATTGATTACGGTCACCGATGATCACTTTGGTGGGCTCATTCTTATACTTCAAATCTTGCGGTTTGCCACCGATCACGGAAAAACTGCCAATCTCGTTGTCCTTACCGATCGTGGTATGACCTTCCACAGAGGCATGATGCAAAATTTTGGTGCCATCCCCGATCACTACGTGTTCGCCGATACAGGAGAATGCTCCCACCTCAACGTTATTACCGAGCTCAGCCTTAGGGTGTACAATGGCGCTAGGATGAATTGTTCTCATAGTTTTCTCTCCTAATCTGAAAGATTTACGCTAGCTAAGAGTTCCGACTCAGCCGCCAATTGACCATCAATTTCACACTTCGCCTCGAAGGCCCAAATCGGACCACGCTGCTTAATCACTTTGGTGATCACTCTCATGGTGTCTCCAGGCATGAAGGGCCTGCGAAATCTGGTTTTATCTACCCCTGCAAGGCGGAGCTCAAATTTCGAGAGCACATGCAATTCATCGTCGGCGCGAAGCCAAGGCAAAACAGCAAAACTAGAAACTTGCGCCATGGTTTCGATGATGACTACACCGGGCGTGATGGGGAGCTGTGGAAAATGGCCCGTAAAATAGGGCTCATTCATTGTTGCATTTTTGATTCCAACGATCGTGGTGCCCACTTGCTGGATTTTCCCTTTGTCATCGAGGGGAACTGTCATCTCCAGAATTTTATCCACGAACAAAAATGGATAGCGATGGGGCAAATAGTTCATCACGATGCGGTGATCGTAGGGCCCGTATTTTTTAACTTCTGCTGTCATAGTTCCTTCTTTCGACGCTTCCAATCGTCATATATTTCTGGAAGCCGACCTAACATGGCCTGCAATCTCATCGTTTCCTTGAGTGGACGCCCAGGCACTCCACCCCACTTAATTCCTGCAGGCACTTTTCCAAACACCATCGTATAGCCAGCAATTTGTGCGCCAGCGCCAATTTCAGCACCGTTGCCAATACCCACGAAACCAGCAATCACGGCGTATTTGCCTACCTTTACACTACCGGCGATTCCAGTGCTTCCACAAACGATCACGCCTTCTTCTAGCTGACAGTTGTGACCAATCTGCACTTGGTTATCGATGATGCAACCATTGGAAATTAAGGTATTGCCCACGGTACCACGATCAATCGTAGAACTAGCGCCAATCTCCACACCATTGCCAATAGTAACGCCGCCCATATGATGAATTTTCACGTGAGTAGCACCATGAGCTGTACGCTCTGGAGCGTAACCAAAACCATCTGCACCGATCACAGAGTTCGCGTGCACACGTACATTACTGCCCATAGTAACATCCTGATAAATCACCACACCGGGAAAGAGCACACAGGAATCACCAAGCGTAGAACGGGCGCCCACATAACTGCGCGGGTAGAGCACGGAATTTTTTCCGATCACAGCATTCTCTTCCACCACCACACCAGCACCGATGCTCACTCCATCCCCCAATTTCGCGGAAGGATGAATGATGGCCGAGGCATGAATACCAGGAGATTGCTTTAGCTCTGTGGCGAAGTGCAATGATGCCTTCGCCATGGCGAGCATCACATCTTTCACGCGGAGTACGATTTTCTCTTTTGGCAAATGCTCCACAAGTGCAGCGTGCAAGGATTCGCTCACCACAAAAACAGAAGCCGCCGAAACAGCGGCCGCCTTCAAATAGGGCTCACTGGCCACAAAAACAAGATCGCCGGAAACGGCATGAGTAAGATCCGATATTCGGTTCACATTGAGCGAACGAGTAGACGCCAGAAACTCTGGCGCCTCCTTCGGATCAAGGGCGGAGTATAGATCGCCGAGCTGGATACTATTTTTTCCCGTCATAGAGCTTAATGATATCGTCGGTGATGTCGTCTGTATTGCCAGAGTAGATCACGAGATTCTCATTACCATCCATCACGAGCGTATAATTACGTTGCTTGCTCACTTGAGCTACAAGATTTTTGATTTTCTTAATGATAGGCTCGGATACTTGCTGATCACGCTTTTGAAATTCGCCAGAGCTTTTGGCTTCTGCTTCGCGAAGTTCCATAATGCGCTTTTGAATGCCTTCTTCTTTTTCTTGACGGCTTTTTTCATCTAGCACCATGGATTGTTTACGAAACTCTTCCATCGCGGTTTGAATCTTTTTGCCTTCGCTTTGCAAACGCTTCTGCTCCGCTTCCCACTCTTTTTGGAGAGTTTCACGGGCCTTTTTTCCTTCTGCTACGGTTTGGATAGCGCGTGGCATATTGATAATAGCGATATGAGCGCTGGCTTCAGCGGCATCTGCAGCAAAGACATTGCTGCGAGCAATCAACGCAGCGAGAACGAGAACGATCAAGTTAAGTTGTTTCATATAAGCTCCTCTAAGAAAAATTCACTATAGTAGAGATCGATAGAGCTGTCTATCTTTTGGACTTGAAGAATTGCCCCGACTCTTTCATGCTGATTCGATGCAAAAAATAGCGTTTCTACTCCTACTTTTTCTCCTCTCCCAGAACAGCTTTGCAAGCGCGGATTTCCCCGAAGGATATTCTGCCGCACCGGAGCAAAGTGAGGGATGGGCTGCCATTCCGAAAGGCCGCCCCTTCGCCAGCCTCCCGCCCGACCCTCTCGACATCAAAACTGCGCTGCGCAAAAACTCTCAGCAGGAATTAGAGGCGGGGGTTGGCTCCTATAAATCTTTGGCGGGCTGGAAAGGCAATTTCCATGGCGCTCCAATGATTTTTCATACGGGTATTGAAGGAATGGGACTTTTCGAAATGCGCCAGCAAGGCGGAAAATTTCCTCTGCAAAGTAGCGATGGTTTCATCGGGGCCTATGCCGAAGCGATTCAAAACTTCGATATGCTGCAATTTCGCTATATGCATATATCGGCACATCTCAGTGATGGTCTCTACGGAACTCGAACTGCCTTTGTCTATAGCCGAGAATATGCAGCCCTTCGCTATGCGCACCAATTCAGTTTCGCCCGCGTCTATACTGGCTACCAATTTTTAGCCCACAGCATACCCACGCTCGGAAAACACTCAGGTGAATTTGGTTTTTACTCGGTGCTCCCGCAGCATTGGGGAAATCTACATCCTTTCTTCGGCGCAGATCTTCGCGTGCGCAATACAGACGAAGGTACCACCTATAATCTCACCTCTGGAATCGCAATACTCTCCTCCGAAGGCGCATCCCCACTTCGTATCGCCGCGAATTATTTGCATGGGCATGATATCCGCGGACAATTTTATATGGAGAAGCTTAGCAAGTTTTCAGCGGGGATAGAGTGGGATATGTAGTCTGGTAGAATCGGTTTCGGTTTCTGATTTCGGTTGCCAGATCGGTGAACAGATTTCCGATTCTGGAGAGTGGTCTGATCTAGAAAATATTTTTTTGCTTCCATAGGGTGAAAGCAAAAAAATATTTTCAGGAGAATCAGATCATGTTCAATAACTTTAAAACATATAAACTAGCCGTTGATTTCCATCACGCCGTTCGCGCCGAGCATTTCCCCTCATTTCTCAAAGATCAACTCCTCCGGGCTTCTAGCTCGATCGCATTGAACCTTGCCGAGGGCAGCGGTCGCAGCACCAAGAAAGATCAATTGCGCTTTTATGTAATCGCAATGGCTTCGCTTCGAGAATCACAGGCAGCGCTTGATTTAGCTCCGAAGCAATATCCAGCACTAATTAAATCAGCGGATATCCTAGGAGCGCATCTCTATAAATTGTGCCGATCATAGAATCTGTTTATCGGATCAGTTGCAGATTTCTGTTATCTGATCCGATCGCAGCAATCCGTATCAGTTCAGACTTTCCGATGCGTTGGCGAAGAAAAACTTCCAGGATCAAGGCGGCAAGTAGCGAAGACGTGAGGCGCCCGTAAGGGGGCGCCGGAACGTTGAGCGACGAAGCCAACGCAGAGCCTGGGAGTTTTACGAGCCAACTTTAGAAGGGGGGGCCGATCATGAAATTAAATTGGGACCCACCCGGCGAATTCCTTCCAAAAGGATAACCCCACTCAAAGCGCAGCGGACCAAGCGGAGAGAACCAGCGGAAGCCCCAGCCATAATCCTGTTTCGTAGAAAGCTGGCTAAAGCGATCGTAGGCATCACCGGCATCGTAGAAGAGCACTACTTTGAGTCCTACATCGGCCACAATCGGATACTCTAATTCAGCCATGGCAAAGCTCTCGATCAAACCGCCAGCCACGTAGCTTACGCCGCCAAGACTATACGTAGGTCCGATCGAGAAGGATTCGTAGCCGCGGAGGTTATTCGATCCACCGAGGTAGAATTTTTCGCCCGATGGCGTGGTGCGATTGGAATACTGGAAGATATCGCCAAACTCTGCTTTGGAGCGGAAGGTGAGATCGCCCACAATCTTTTTATAGTAACGAAGATCCATGATCGTGCGCAGGAACTGACGGCTCCCACCAATACCCGCAAATTCCTCGGAGAGGCTTTCATAATGTCCTCCGGTTGTTTCCAAACGGTTATTTCGCAAATCATTCTGAATAGAAACGCTCACGGAAGAGAGCACACCATCTTCTGTGGTTTCATTTTGCAATACGAGCGGATCAATAATCTGCGAAAGGCTCAATTGCTCTAATTTATAGGCCACAAACAAGCGCGTATGATCCGTGAAGATTGGATGACCCACGCGAATCCCAGTTCCTTTGCGGAACTCGGTATACTTATTAAAGACAGGCGTAACGGAATCATAGATATCGCCGCCCACGCTCCAGAGAGAATCCCAAGCGTAAGGATCCGTGAAGCTAACCGAAGCACTGCGCTGCAAGCTGTCTGCGGAGAGCTGTCCTTGGAAGCGCAAGTCTTGGCCTCGCCCCATAAAGTTGGTTTCTGCCACCTGCGTGGTGAAGAAGAATTTCGTGGTGGTAGCGTAACCCGCTCCTAACTGGAATTGTCCGGTAGGACGTTCCTTCACAGATATTTCCACATCAGAAATATCTGGGCGTCCAGGAGGCGAGCTCGTATTGAACTCTACTTTGCCACCTTCGAAGAAGCCGAGACGCTCCACGTTCTCTTTCGAAACGCGCATGCCCGTTCCAGAGTAGAGTTCGCCTTCGCGAATCTTCAATTCACGGCGGACAACCTTATCCCGAGTTTTGGTATTACCTTTGATGGTGATTCGTCCGAAGTGTACGAGCGTGCCTTTTTCAAATTCGAAATTTGTGGCCACGAGCAAGTTTGCATCATCAATGTCTACATTCGGCACCACGTTCACGTTGGCATAACCAAGATCCTGGTATTTTTCTGTGAGCGCGAGAATGTCTGCGTTTCGTTTAGAAATCGAAAATACATCGCCCTCTTTTAGGGTGAGGGTATTGTGCAGTTCTTCTTTAGAGAAGAGCAAGTCACCACTGAAATCCATGGTGGACATATGGTATTTCTTACCCTCGTCCACATGGATCGTAATATATACCCACTTCTTATCTTCGCTCACGCTCACCACTGGCGGATCATACTTGAACCGCACGTACCCTTCGTTCAAGTACCAGTACTGCAAAACTTGCAGGTCATTTTTAAAATCTAATTCTTTAAAGTTTCCGGAACTTGTGAGCCAGGAGAAGAATCCGCCCTCCGCTGTATTATGCATCACGCGCTTTAGCTGCTCATCCGTGAAGGCCTTATTTCCCAAAAAAGTGATTTTCTTAATTTTTACTTTATCATATTCACGCACGCGGAAGGTGAGGGCTACGGCATCATGCTCTTTATTGAAGCGCACTTCGTAGTCGATCTTGGCAAGATAGTAGCCCTTGTCTTCGTAGTATTTATTTAACTTACGTACAGAATCGCGCACTTGATTTTCATCATAAAGATCATAATTCTTAATGGTAACAACGCCTTTGAGATCATCCGTGCTAACTTGATCATTTCCCCAGAAATTAATTTGCGAAATGGACGGGCGCTCTTTCACCGTATAGGTGAGCACACCTGCATCGAACTCTGCCTTCACAGAATCAAAGAAGTTTAGCTTATGGATAGCGAGGATATCGGCGCGAACCGATTCATTGGAAATGGTCTGGCCAATTTTAGACGTTAGCTTTTCCACCACTGCGTCTTTTTCGATCTTCTTGTTACCAACAACAACGATCTCTTTAATTTTTTCCGACGTGGATGCTGCAACGGGAGCACTGGCTGCAGGAGTTTCTTCCGCCGCAAAGGCAGGGGCGCAGACAAGCATCAGCGAGGCGAGCAAGACTAGCTTGCGAGTGATTGTTTTTGCAGTCGAAAGCATAGCGCTCAAAAGGCTTTACCCCGGTTAATTTAGTCAGCAATGATTCGTACCTATCGCGACATTACCTGTCAACGGAAAGCTACCTGACGCGGCGCAAAGATCACGTATTTTTTATTTTGAATTGCGGATGATTTGCCCATCTCGCATCACTAGCTGGCGCTGAAAACTTTTCGCCATATTTTCATCGTGAGTTACGAGCACCACAGTAACGCCCAAATTTTTATTGAGCTCCAAGAGTAAGCCTCGCACCATCTCTGCATTCGAGGAATCTAGATTGCCCGAAGGTTCATCGGCCAATAAAACCCGGGGACGCATCACCATCGCACGCGCCAAAGCCACTCGCTGCTGCTCACCACCCGATAATTCCGCCGGGCGATGACCAACGCGATGACCCAAGCCCACATCTTCCAACAATTGCTTTGCGCGGGCCTCGTATTTATTGCGATCTTCTCCAGCGATCAAGGCCGGCATCAGCACATTTTCTAGAGCTGTAAATTCCTGTAAGAGATAATGAAACTGGAAAACGAATCCCAACTCGCGATTGCGAAAACGCGCCATTTTCTCCGCAGAGTATTGGCTCACATTTTCTCCAAGATAGAGCACATCACCTCGGGTAGGCAATTCCAAGGTGCCGAGCACATGCAGAAGAGTGGATTTGCCGGCCCCTGAAGAACCAAGGATCGCCAGAGTTTCACCCTCTTCAATATCCAGATCCACGCCGCGCAATACATGCACTACGCTGCCGTCTTTCTTGAAGCTTTTTTCCAAGTTTCGGCAAGCTAATAGGCTTTTGTGTTCGGTGCTCATCTTGTGCTCCATGCTACTACTCGTAGCGCAAACCTTCCACTGGTGATTCTGCAGCAACGCGCCACGATGGATATAAAGTGGCCACGAAGGCCACAAAAATCGCCGATGCTCCGATTAAAACGAGAGTAGGCAAATGCACATCCACGGGCAAATAGGAAATGAAGTACACATCCGGAGGCAACTGAATGAATCGTGTTTTGGAAAGGATCAAACAGAGGATCAAGCCAAGACAAATGCCTGCTAGTGCACCACTGGCTCCAATGATGAAGCCCACCATCACAAATACTCGTGCCGATTGCTTGGGCGACATCCCCATTGCCTTCAAGATCGACATTTCTTTCTTCTTCTCGCTCATCATCATCACCAGCGTGCTCATGATGTTAAATGCCGCCACCACCACAATAGCCGTCAGGATCACGAAGATCACCGCTTTTTGCAGCCGAATGGCATAGAGGAGATTGTGATTGAGTTCGGTCCAATCCCGCGCCACATAGGGATAGCCCAACTGATTTTTTAATTTTTCTGCCACCTTCCAAGATGTGGAAGCATCTGCGGTTTTGATTTTCAAAGCAGAGGCGCCAGCGCTCGGAAGACTAAAAAAATCGGAGGCCTCATAGGCGGTGATTAAACTATACTTGGAATCGTATTCATACATGCCGGTGGCCATCACACTCGCGAGACGGAAATTTTTTGTCTTGGGCGCCATCGCATCCGCCTCAAAGAATGGGGAAATCACGCGAATCTCATCGCCCACTTTTGCACCCAAAGTTTCTGCCAAAGCCGAACCTAAGATGATCGTTGGCATCTCTTCGCCTTCGGAATTTTTAGGGTAGATGCCGCCCACAATGTGCTGGGTGAGCTGCGTAGCCTCTTTCGCCGAACTTTCTTCGATCCCTTCCAGCATCGAGCCTGCCACGCGCGAGCCATGAGCTAGCATCACTTCGCTAAAGATATAGGGAGAAATCGCTTCAATCTCAGGCGCGATTGTTTTTATCCGTTCCATGAGTTCGAAACGATTCGAAATGAGGTGACGATTCGAGTAAAGCACCACATGGGAGTGAGTGCCCGTGATCACACTGCGAAGTTCGGATTCGAAGCCCTCCATTACGCCCATCACTGTAACGAGAGCTGCTACGCCGAGCGCCACGCCAAAAAGAGATATTGCGGAGATAAAGGAGAGAAAATTATTTCTCTTTTTTCCAGTAAGGAATCTTCGCGCTAAGAGGCGAACGATGGAAACGGAGGCCATTTATTTTTTGCGCTCAAGAGTAAAGGTGCCCACGGATTGCAAGCGCTTCCAAGTGCCTTTTACATGTGCCCCATCAGCGGAAATCTTTCCGGCGTATTCCACGGAATGCGTGGCACCACCAGTGCCATCGTAGGTTTTCAAGAAGCTGATCGTAAGATCTGGATTCACACTGCCACGTATATCTGCATGAAGATGCTTCACAGGTGATTCCGCAAATGTGTTTGGCTCCACTGTTTTCCCAGTGAGTTTATCACCCTTTTCCACGAGGTGAATCTCGAAACTCACGGGCTTGAGATTTTTCGTGATGTAACGGTATGTGCCCTTCCAATCCCCAGTGAGATCCACAGCGGCATGGGCAGAGCCATGGAGAAAGAGCGAAACGAGTAAAGTGAATAGACTAAACATCTATACACTCTCCGGACGCATTTGCGGAAACAAGATTACATCGCGAATGGACGCTTGATCTGTCATGAGCATCACCAAGCGATCAATACCAATCCCTTGGCCTGCAGCAGGCGGCATTCCATACTCCAGAGCGCGCAAGAAATCTTCGTCTACATCACAAGCCTCTTCATCCCCGGCCGCTTTTGCATCTGCCTGGGATTGAAAACGCTCACGCTGATCGATCGGATCGTTAAGCTCCGAGAACGCATTCGCAATCTCCCGGCCAAACACGAACAATTCAAAGCGATCCACGATGGCAGGGTTTTTCTCGTTTCTGCGCGAAAGGAAACTCACCTCCGTAGGATACTCAATGATGAAGGTGGGCTGAATGAGTTTCTTCTCGGCGGTTTCTTCGAAGAGACGCAGCAAGTAAGAGCCGGCGCCCCAATGATCCATCCATGCGTCTTCTTTGTCGCCCACTTGCAAGAGTAGCGCCTTCAAGTTTTCGATAGAGGCTAGTTTTTCGTCGGTGAGCAAATCGCCAGCCAAGCCAGAATGCTCGCGGATCGCAGCCTTAAGCGACAAGCGCTTCCACGGTTTCCCGAATTCGATTTCCGTGCCTTGATAGGTAATCTTCGTGCTTGAGTGAAGAGATTGACACAAACCCGAGATCATCTCTTCAGTAAGGTCCATCAAATTTTCATAGGTCGCGTAAGCCCAGTAGAATTCGAGCATGGTGAATTCAGGGTTGTGACGAATCGACATTCCTTCATTGCGGAAGTTGCGATTGATCTCGAACACTTTTTCCATCCCGCCAACTAACAAGCGCTTCAAGTAAAGCTCTGGGGCGATGCGAAGGAAGAGTTGCATGTCTAAAGCATTATGATGCGTTTTGAACGGACGTGCCGCCGCACCACCAGCAATCGGATGCATCATCGGCGTTTCCACTTCAAAGAAATCTCTCTTCGCCAAGAAATCACGAATATACTGCACGATCTTGGAGCGCATCACGAATACTTTGCGGGAGTCATCGTTCATGATGAGGTCCACATAGCGCATGCGATATTTTTGTTCTACGTCAGTCAAGCCATGAAACTTTTCTGGGAGCGGACGCAAAGATTTAGTTAGCAAATCAATCGTGGTGGCGTGCACAGAGAGTTCATTTGTTTTGGTGCGGAAGACGTAACCCTCTACAAAAACGATATCGCCCACGTCGAAAGTTTTAAACGCTTGGAAAAGATCCGGGCCGATCGAATCGATGGCCACATAGCTCTGCATGGTGCCCGAGCGATCTTTAATGGTAACGAAAGCCGCTTTCCCAAAATGACGGAAAGCCATAATTCGGCCCGCATAAGAAACAGTGATTTTTTCTTTTTCTAACTCTTCTCGAGAAAGTTCGCCCCAGCGTTCACGCATCTGCTGCACAGAGTGCTGCGGCGTGAGGCCGTTACGATAGGGGTTAATGCCCTTCTCAAGGTAGTAGCCCAATTTCTCGCGGCGGGTTTTTTCTTCGTCAGAAAGATGTTGTGTGCTCATAAAGTCTCCAATTATCGATGGGCTTCGGGATTTGCAGCAGCAGACGGTGGCACAGTTGGACGCTCAAATGTCTTCACTGAATCCAACTCGCGCAGATACTTGTAGGTATAAATTCCAGTGCTATGCTTATCCGTCCACAATAGGTTCACGCCATAGCGCCCTACTGGCAAGGCCTTTTCTAAACCCACATCAGAGGCTACTGAAGTTTTGGTGATTTTGCGTTCACCCGAAAACTCATCCACGCAAACCGCGCACGGACAACGAAAGCGAAGCTCGCGAGCATTGTAGACATATTTCTGTCCATCGCTCCAATACACTGCCAGAGAATGGTCTCCGCCAGCCAATTGCGCAGGAATCGCTTCCACCGCGAGAGGAGCCACAGCATCATCGCTCGCCATGCCTTCGATCGCGCTCACTAGCTTGCTCGCCACTTGCATATAAGCCATGGCAGAGGGAGATTTTGGATCGCGAAGCACAATCGGTTCGCCCTCATCGCAGGCGCGCACTAGAGCAGCGTCTACGGGAATCTGGCCGAGCAGCGGAATCGAAGATTCCTTCGCCAATCGAGCTGCGCCACCTTCGCCGAAAATGGAAGTAACGCTGCCGCAGGAAGAGCAGCCAAAGCCACTCATGGTTTCAATCACCCCAAGAATTGGCACGCCCACATGTTGAAACATGAGCAGGCCTTTTTTCGCGATGTCGATGGCCACTTGCTGTGGCGTCGTAACCACGATTGCACCGCTAATATTCGATTGCTGAGAAAGGGTGAGCTGAATATCGCCCGTGCCTGGCGGCAGATCGATGATCAAGAAATCTAGCTCGCCCCATTTTACGCCAAGCAAGAACTGCTGAATCATTTTCGTGGCCATGGGCGCGCGCCAAACAGTGGGCTGATCCCGGCCGATGAGAAGCCCAAGCGAAATCACTTTCACGCCTTGCATGTCGAGAGGAATGAGTTGGTTCTCTTCCATCTGTGTTTGTGGAGAAGCAGAGGCCAAGCCTTTCGCGAGCATGGTGGGAACGGATGGGCCGTAGATATCAGCATCGAGAAGTCCCACAGCGTAGCCCAATTTTTTGAGCGCCATCGCCAGATTGACGGATGAAGTAGATTTTCCTACGCCACCTTTTCCAGAGCCCACCACCACCACATGGTTCACGCCAGGCACAGCTTGCTGGCCATGCACTACACGAGGTTTTGGTTTTTTAAATACATTGGGCAGCACCGCCACCGCGCCGAGCGCTTTCACGGCTTGCACGGATTGCTGACGAATCGTCTCTTGGTGCATTTCCGATTGGGTAGGAAGGTAGATATCGAAGCTCACGCGTCCCGATTGGATGCGCACATTGGCGACGAGCCCAAGACTCACTAAATCCTTGCCGGAAGTAGGATCCGTCACTTTGCGGAGTGCGTCTAATACCTGTCCACTGGTGAGATTCTCAGCCATAGCCATAAATACCTCGAATTCTAAAGATAACGTGTGAACTGTTCTTAACAGAAAGCCCAGCTTTTTGCACCAGGCCTCATGACGATTGACCCGATGTGTTGTACCCTTCTCTTTATGCCTGCACAAAAAGACTATGTTTTAGTAGCCGACGGAGATGCTCTCTCAGAAAAACGCTTGGCTCGGCTTTGTCGCGGACGCCTCGTGATCGCCGTAGACGGAGCCGCCGAGCTTCTACGTAAGCGTAAAATACTTCCTCATCTCGTGATGGGAGATTTTGACAGCATATCCCCCGCCACTCAGCGCTACTTGCTCAAGAATGAAGTTAAATTTTTCCCCACCCCAAGTCAGGACACTACTGATCTCGAAAAAGCGCTGCACTTCGCTATGATTCGTAAACCCAATCATATTCATATCGTGAACGCCCTCGGGAACCGTACGGATCATAGCCTCGCGAATATGAGTTTTTTAAAAAAATTCGCTCATGCCGGCACTACAATTAGCTTACATACAGAAGAGGAACGTATTTCTTTTTGCAAAGACCAATCCATCCTATTCAAGGCGAAAAAGAATTCTCGCATCGGCATCCTCGGATTCCCGAGGTGCACCATTAGTAGTCAGGGATTAGGCTTCGAACTCGATTCCGCTGCTCTAGAATTGGGACACTCAGAAAGTATTTCCAACTTTGCGGCACGGCCGCTGGTGGCACTTCAAATCCGTGGAGACGCCCTACTCATCGTGGAGGAGCAATGAAAGCGAAACTTAGTCTTGGCTTAATGAGCGGCACCAGCGTGGATGGCATCGATGCCGTGCTGTTGCACTCGGAAGCTAAAAAAGATCATGTGCTCTTTCACGAGCAATTCGAGTATCCAGCCGCACTTCGAAGCGACATTTTAAGCCTTATAGGCTCGCTCGAAACATCCCTTTCTAACTTCACCCGAATCCATTATGCGATCGGAGACGCCTTCGCTACGGCGGCAGAAAAAACGATCAAAGCCGCGCTCAAGAAAAAAATTCTCCCCAAGCAAAAAGATTTACTTCTTATTGGCTCTCACGGCCAAACAGTATTCCATCATCCCGAGGAGAAACGCACCCTCCAAATCGGAGAGGCTTCCTTGATTGCGGCTCGCACCGGCATTACAACCGTGAGCGATTTTCGCGTTGCCGATACGGCAGCAGGCGGCGAGGGTGCCCCTCTTCTACCACTCTATCACCAACGCCTCTTTCGTGATGAAGCGAAACGAGGAATCTCCATTCACAACCTCGGAGGCATCTCGAATTTCACCTATCTCGGACCAAAACAAAAAATATTTGCCTTGGATACTGGGCCGGCGAATTGCCTCATAGATTTATTTATTCAGCGCATTTCCTCTGGTGCAAAAAAGTTCGATGAAAATGGTACGATGGCGCGATCGGGAAAACTTTTGCCTGAAGTGTTAGAATTTCTCCTCCAGCAAGACGATATCAAAAAATTCCACGCGCTTCCTGCTCCAAAAAGTACTGGGCGCGAACTCTTCAGCAAAAGTTTACTCGAAAAGCTCGGGCAAAAATTTCCAGGAAAAGCAGATGCCGACATACTGAGAACACTCCTGCAATTCAGCGTGAGGCTCATTCTCGATAACTACCAAAGACTCGTGCTAAAAAAGAAACTTCCCTTGGAAGAAATCGTGTTTTGTGGCGGCGGCACGGGAAATAGCTACCTACTTTCCTTGTTGCAAGAGGAGCTCCCTACCGTAGAGTTCCGCACCATGGAAGACTATGGCCTTTCCTCACAAGCGCTAGAGGCACAAGCCTTTGCTTATTTTGCCCTAGCCGCCTTGGCCGGCGAGAGCATTTCTCACCCGCAAACCACAGGGGTAAAGCAGGCCGTAATCTGCGGCAAGATCAGCCCGGGCGAAAACTGGAAGCAACTCTGAACTGTGTTGTATTAGACACAGTCTCAAATTCGCTGAGCTAGAAAAACACATAACGCAGCAAGCAATATTTTCCGACAAAATTAGCCTATTTTTATCTGCCTGATATTTCAGTACTTTTTCTTTATCAATCCCGATTAGTTCAATCCACTAAGATGGCACGGCCTTTGCGTTGTAGTCTGTGAATGTTGAAGAGCCAAAAAACAATTCGCGAAGCCGCCTCCATTTCTGGAATCGGATTGCATAGCGGCAAGCGGGTCACGGTGGTGCTATCCCCCGGTAAGGCCAATTCTGGCATTCGCTTTCAGCGCTCCGATCTCGCAGGCAAACCTGAAATCCCCGCTGATGTTCGCTTCGTGCACTCCACCACCCTTGCCACCACTTTGTCTTCCAATGGCGTGAAGATTTCTACCGTAGAGCACTTGATGAGTGCGCTCTGGGCGCTCGGCATCGACAATATGCTCTGCTCGGTTGAGGGAGAAGAAGTGCCCATTCTTGATGGTAGCGCGGCTCCTTGGGCAAATTTACTGAAGAAAGCCGGAGTAAAATCCCAGCGTGCTTCAAAACGTTTTCTAGTGGCTCATAAGACCATTGAGATTCGCGAAGGCAATAAATGGGCGATTTTGCGTCCCTCTCGCGAGTTTCGCATTCGCTATTCCATCGATTTTCCTCATCCTGTGATTGGCAAACAAGAGTTTGAATTCAATGCCTCCACCGATTTCTTAAAAGAAATTGCTCCTTGTCGCACCTTTGGCTTCCTAAAGGATGTAGAGCGCATGCAAGCCATGGGCTTGGCCCTTGGCGGCTCGCTTCAAAATGCAGTAGTGCTAGATGACCAACGCGCCTTGAATCCCGAGGGCTTGCGCTTCCCTAATGAATTCGTGCGCCACAAAATTCTAGATGCCATCGGTGATTTTTCGTTAATCGGATATCCTATTTTGGCAGATATTGAGTTGCATCGTGCTGGGCATGAAATGCAAACTCGCCTCGTTGCCGCGCTTCTCTCGGAAACTGATGCTTATTCTATCTACGTACCTGAATCGAATGAGGAGCTAGAAAGCCCTCTCTGCCTTAGAAC
>CAIPTA010000171.1 GCA_903867855.1 Oligoflexia bacterium
AAGAAATTATTGATAAAACTAATAAGAAATATCCAAATGCAAATAATGCTTTAATGAGAATTAAAAAAGAGGTTGAAAAACAATGAAAAACAAAATTGAAAATTTCATATAGATTGAACATCACAAACACGTCAACGGCATAAACCGCATCAAGGGATTTTGCATCGAGGAAATCAAAGTTACCTGGAGTAATCCTATGATAAGAAATATTACTATTTTTTTTACAGAATCTTTGTGCTTCTCTGAGAAAGCTCTCGCTTATATCGGCACAATGTAAATGCCGAATTTTTGGGGCAATCACTTTGGCTATGATTCCTGAACCAGAGCCTAGTTCAAGCACAGTATGCTTTTTATCTAGTTCGAGTAAGGTGATAATTCGTTGAGCACTAAACGCTTTTTTTGCTAGCTCCATTTTCGCTATTTTTTTTAAATTACTTCCAGAAGGCAAGTATACAAGATAGCGATACATTTCCTCCTCAGAAGAAAATTCCCATTCTGTTTGTTTTTTCATAATTAATCGGCGCATATTTATCGACTGGCTTCGTGGCTATACTTCACTAATACCAATACCCCCTTGGATTCTCAAGGGGTTGGATTTCAAATAATGAATTGCGAGTTGATTGTGATATTTTTTAGTAATGAAACAGAGCGGTTGAGAATTAAAAAGCTTGTCGAAAATGTATGATCTCCAAGACGGTCGCATGTTATGGAAAAAAACTCACAGAGATCATTCCTTGGATAAAACGATATAAAATGAATATGGCGAAGAATGTTTCAAAACTTCTTCGATTCGAGATTTCCTACACCGTATTAGAGAATGAAATGGGAGCGGGGCTGCAATCAAGAAATATTGCGCCTCCATACCGCAGTTTTTATGGCTGTGAGATATGTGAAGAATTTATAAAATATGCAAAAAAAGAGTGTAGTCATTGCGAGAATGCCAGCCGCCACAGGTACAGAATCGAAAATTAACTTTAAGGATATAGCGGCATCGATATATCATCTAAACCAATGCTCTTTGTGTTTTACTTTATATTATCAATATTAAATTGCGGTGGTTACTGGTCTTTGCTTTGGAATCCCGGGAAAATCCATTGGCAGAACGACGCCCTGATGTGGTCGGAGATTCTCAATTTTGTGTTAGCTCACGCCGCAATGGTCTGGTTTGCTTGGAGATTGACAAAAACGCAGTTTCTTTTCAGCTGGCAAGCTTTTATCCAAAATAACAGAGCCATCTTCGCTGTTTTTTTCCTCCATGCTTGCTTCATTATTCTGCAATGGAATAAATTTCTAATTGGGGCTGATGAATTTGATCAGGCGCTGCGTGCGCACTGGAAAGCCCCGCTTCTTACTGCCGTAGAGCAATTGCAGCAACCTCTAACATACTCTGTTGGCCGCTTCATCGAATCCTTATGGGGAATCAATGATATAATAATACGCCTTCCTTTCGCCCTGGCAGCATGGCTATCGACACTCTTTCTCTATATTGCACTTCAAAGACTCAATGTTCGTAAAAACTTAGCAGCTCTTATATCTCTGGCTTTTGCGTGTAGTTACCATTTGGATCGCTTTGCTCATGAAGGCCGACCGCAGGCATTCGCTTTTTTAACGGGGCTTGGCTTTTTAATATATTTTATTTTTCGTAGAGATTCCGATGAAATAGGGTTTCTTCCTACTGCTAAATCGCAAACCGACTTTTTCTTCGTCAGTTACTTCTTTTTGATTTCAATCGGCTTACAGCCAGTTTTGCTTTTGGCTTTGCTGTATATAATCGTATTGATCTTGGCAAAGAATAGGCGACAGATATTTAGTGCAGATTTTATCCCGATTTTTTGCGCCTGTTCTTTTGCCATTTTAAATTTATATTTATTTCTAGGATTCGGTCCACCGAGAATCAAACAGTCTTTCTTGCTTTCCTTGAAGTGGTTTGTTGAGGTTAAGGCGAGGGAAATACATTGGTTCTCCATTTTCTTTACACCGCCTACGTGGGTTTGCCTGCTAGTCTTGGCATCGGCTTGCTATATCTGGCGTCGACCATTTCCGAGGGCTGCGAAAAATTATATTTGGGTCTTTGCGAGTCTTACAATTCTATTTCCGCCGTTTTTCTTTGTTAGTTATGAGTTGTTTGTGAACTACCCCTTCGCTGCAAGATATTGCATTTTGTCGATTCTTCCTCTTTGGCTTTGCTTGGGATGTCTATCTGAATTTTTTTTGAACCAGTATCAATCGAGATCATTGATTTGGGCGATTATTGCCCTCATTTTACTAGCGGCTTCGATCCTTGAGCCTCGTCAATCGCAAGATCGAGATGTTGTTGAGCGCCAGGATGTACGATCAATGCAGAAAGATTTTCAAATGCGCTTAGGGCCTGGTGATTGGGTGGTATCGATCGCAGCACAACAGTTCAATTACGACGATGCTTTTGAGGATATTTTATTCATTGATGAAATGCATTCTGTTAAGCCGCTCTACAAGGCAATATTCACACTTCTGGAATACGACGAAGCCCTAGCAAAAGGACTTCGCCCAAAGCGATTGGTTTTTTTCTTCTATGATCCACCTGAGATTTTAGATGGCTTTAGGAATCGACTATCGGAATTGCCTAATGTTACTCTATTTGCACAAGAATACGGTTATTTGGCCTACGAAATTCATTTCAAAAATGAACCGAAATTAGACGAGAAATTGATTCGAACCTTGGATGATTATTACATGTCGATGAATGAAGAAACAGCATTTCAAATCCCGCTGTTAAGATTGAGCAATGCTATTCTGGCCGCTAATGAGGACGATTGGATCCGATACAGAACAGAAGCTCGGAAGCTCCTACCCCAACGCCTCCGCAATATTACTAGGACCTTCGACGGCTTGATAGCAAAAGGAATTCTCTAAGATTGTGATCTTTATTCTTCTTGCTTTTGCTTCAATCCGGGCTTTGCGGTAGGTTTTATGAGGAGGAGGCGATCTGCAAAAAACACGATCTAAAAAAAAGATTCAATCACTAATGCTTGATGCACAGATTGCCTTGCAAAAG
>CAIPTA010000172.1 GCA_903867855.1 Oligoflexia bacterium
AAATCTATTCAAGTGCCAGACATTCGCTTCGAGGATAATTTTAAGCGAAGCCCTGAGGAAAAAATTAAAATGCTTGCGGCATTGGCACATGAAATTGGCCATGCCTTTCTCTTTCAGAATATTAGTGCGGATGAGCTTGCTCAGATTGCAGCAAAATTTGGTGGCTGGCAATATTCCATGCGGGAGCCCAGCAGCACTAGTTCTGTTAGGGCAGGAAAATTCTTTCAGCATCACCCTAGATTCTATTTAAAAAACAATTTTCCAACAGATAGGAATCACTTTTCTGCGGAGCTGCAGAAAAATAATATTAGTAGCGAATACTCTCTAGAGGATGTGCATGAGTGGTTTGCCGAATCGTTTGCGGCCTACCTTCTCGATAAACTTGGAAAAAAAGGTCTACTTGGAATCAAGTGGCGAGAGAGTTTAGTGCTTATCCCTAAACGGAAAGAGGAATACTGGATCAACTATAATAATATTTCTCCAGAATTTGTACATTGGCTAGACGCACGGCTTTCGCCTAAATGAATAAGGCAACTATCGCCTCTAATAATTTTTCGAAATTTACGGGTTTGGCTAGATGCACTTGGAATCCGGCGGCAATCGCCTTTTTTCGATCGGCCTCCCCCGCCATTGCGGTTAGCGCAATGGAAGGAATTTTTCCACCGCTTCGAACACTCGTCTGCCTAAGCTTTCGCATAAAACTGTAGCCATCTTCATTTGGCATAGCGATATCGCAAATAATTGCGGAAGGTTTAAAATCCTTCACATCTCGCATTCCTTCTGCTGCGGAACAGGCCATCATTACCGAAGCTCCGGCCTGCTGCAGTAACTCACATAGAGCCTCCATAGTTGCCTCGTCGTCATCCACAATGAGGATTCTTCGCCCCATCAGGGCCAGAAAGCTCTGTGGCTTTTGCTTCGGTTCTTTAACAAGGAGATCTTCTGGTTTTTTCTTTTGGAGCGGCAAAAAAACAGTGAAGCAGGATCCCTTCCCTTTGCCTGCACTTACTACAGAGATTTTTCCATCGTGCATGTCTAAGATATGCTTCACTATAGCTAAACCAAGCCCCATTCCGCCATGAGCTCTGGTAAGTGAATCCTCCGATTGGCTAAAGCGATTAAATATTTTCGGAATAAAATCGGGATCAATCCCAACTCCGTGATCAGTGAATTTTAATTTCGCCGAATCTGCCTCAATCTTTAATTCAATTTTAACTTTTGATTCCTTCGCGCTAAATTTTATCGCGTTATTACATAAATTCCATATCACTTGTTTCATCCGCATCTCATCGGCGAATATGTGGATCGCTTTATCTTCAATCTTACAATCGAGTACGATTTTTCGACTGCTTGCATATCCCTCTAAAGAATGAATTACACTGGTAACTAACTCAGAAAAATTAATAATTTTTTTATTCATGGTTAGCTTGCCGCTAATGATTCTAGATATATCTAGTAGATCTTCGATGAGCTGGGCTTGCACCTTCGCCGCACTTTCAATCACATTGATGGAATGGAGTATTCGAGATTCATCCATCTTCCCACGACGCAAGATCTGGGTTTGTAAGAGAAGTGAGGTAAGCGGTGTGCGCAGTTCATGAGATAAGGTGGCTAAGAAAACATCTTTTGTCCTATTTGCCTTTTCTGCTTCCTGCTTTGCCTCTTCGGTAAGTCGCAGAAGATTTTTTCGGTCATATTCAATAGTTTTTCGATGAGTAATATCTTCAATCGCGAGAAGAATCATAGGCGGCATATCTGGTTCCGATTTAACCGAAACCGCAGAAAGAGACATAATCCTCTTCCCAAGAGATGGAAACTCGCGCTCTACCTCCGCGTTCTTAAACTGTGTATTCGAGGCAAGCATTTTCCCAAGCGATATGCGTAGAGATCGAATACTCCATTGGCTAATTCCGAGCTGGAAAAGCGATTTGTTTTCCGTTTCCTCTTTTTCCACTTTAAAAACATCGTAGAAGGAGCGATTCGCCGACATTACTCGTAATTTACTATCTAAAACGAGCAAGGGGATCTGGATAGATTCCACAATTCGATTTGCATATTCACAAGCCCACTCCGCCTTGTGGAGAGCAGCCCGTAGTTGATTAATATCAAATAGGGAAATGATCACGCCATCGATTGAATCACTAAAATTGCGATAAGGACGAATCTGAATACGTTGCCATCGGTGCTTTTTATCCTGCACTTCGGATTCAAAGAGCTTACCTGTACGGATAACTTCGCTGATCTGTTTGTTCAAA
Organism: Oligoflexia bacterium; assembly: GCA_903867855.1. Taxonomy (GTDB): domain Bacteria; phylum Bdellovibrionota; class UBA1018; order CAIPTA01; family CAIPTA01; genus CAIPTA01. Next base: position 2,256 of record CAIPTA010000172.1, read on the forward strand.
TCTAAAATACTAATATTCAACTTAATATCATCGATGGAGCGGCCAATGTCGGAAGCAATCAACTGCATAATGCTTCTAGCATGGGGTGTGAAGCGACGAATCTCTCTGTTTAAACCTAGAATTATAATTGGAATTTCTATGGATTTGAGTAAGTTAAGTAAATCACTATTCACAATTCCCAGCTCGTGATTTTTTAGATTCAATTCATCATTGACTGTTGTGAGCTCCTCATTCGTGGATTGCAATTCCTCCCTTGCCGTTTCCATTTCTTCATTTAAACTTTGCAAATCGTCGTTATTCGACACTAGTTCTTCATTCACACTAGCAAGGGCATCAACTAGTCTTTGATTATTTTGATCGGAGACATTCAAATAGCCATTAGTAGTTGCTAGATTGCTGCTTTCACGATCTGATTTGAGGAATTCGCAAATTGCATCCCCCGCGCTTTGCTGATCGGCAGAGCGTTTGATCGAAGCCATCCCCTCTTCAAACAGAAAAAGAAATTGACGCTCATTCGATGAGGAAAAGGCAGTGATTTCTCTCGCAACTAGATTACATTTCTGCACTTCATGGCCGGTACTTAAAACGATATTGTCTTTCCGATAGTAGGGCGCAAGGTTTTTCAATACACCAATCGCAGTTTCGATTTCTACAAGGAGCTTAGCATCAACCATCCGCAAGATATTGTTCTCAGGAGACCCCGTTCCTTGTTTAAGGAACTCATGGGTTTTGCCTCGGTACTCTAATACATCCATCTGTTCATTAGTCACCACTCCGCAGGGAGCGTACTCCGCAAGCAATAAACTATCTATATTCTTGGAGAGCTGAAAGTATCCTTGGGAAATCACGGGCGGATTTTTAGGGATTACAGATCTAATTTCATTTTTTATTCGAAAGCTTAGTTTGCTAGGAATATTAACTTTAACAAAAATCTTATCGTGCTCTTTTTTGATTTCAAAAAGGCCCTTATTGCTTGTTATATTTTCAGTCTTTCCTAAAAACAGAAAACCGGGAACATTTAGGCAAAAATGAAAGGTAGACAAAATTTTGTTTTGCAAAAATTGATCAAAATAAATTAGAACATTGCGACAGCAAATGAGATCGAGCCTAGAATAAGGAGGATCTTTTGCTAAATCGTGGCGCACAAAAATGCAAAGGTCTCTAACCGCCTTGGAAACTTTATATCCACCCTCTACCTTTAGGAAATACTTCTGTATCTGTAATTCAGAAAGCCCATGCATCTGGCCGGCTGTATAGAAGCCCACACGGCACTTTGCGATCATTTCATCACTTATATCACTACCAAACACTTGGATCGGTAGATCAAGACTATGCTCAGCCAGAAATTCGAGTATGGAAATTATAATCGAGTAGACCTCTTGGCCACTGGAGCAACCGGCAACCCAAATTCGAATCGGCTTTTTGCTATTTCTATTTTGTATCAATGAGGGAAAGACATCACTCCTAAGACTATCAAACGAATCTTTATCTCGAAAAAAAGAAGTGACATGGATCAGCAAATCAGCAGCGAGGAGCTTGGCTTCCTCTTTTGTTTTCTTTATAAGAATTAGATAGGCATCCAATTTTTTTACATTTAGGACGGCCATCCTGCGCATAATTCTTCGCCTGATTGTCGCTACTTTATAGTCACGAAAATCAATTCCAGTATTTGAATTTACTACCGCAAGAATCTTCTTAATTTCCTGGTAATCTTCATTCTTCGAGAACAGCTTAGGATTGTGGTCGAAATTATCAAAGAATAGACTAAGCCGTATTATCTCCTTAGCGATATCTGTAATCGACAATTGAAAATCAACTACATTTTCTTTAATTGCATTCTCCGGCATGCTTGGATAGCGAGCTGTTATCGGCAATTGCGCCAGGGTAAATCCACCAAATTCTTTTATACTTCGCAATCCTTCCGTTCCATCAGACCCTAGCCCAGAGAGAATAATTCCTATTGCTCTCGTGGAATTATTTCTTGCTAAGGACTGGAAAAATCTGTTGATCGGCAGGCTCAGTGTTCCGGGTAAATCACTTCGCTTGGATAGGCGTAAACGGTTATGAACAATTTCAACTTCTACCCCTGAGGGCATCACATAGATCGTATTAGGGCTTATCGCCATCCCATGATGCATCTCATGGATGGGCATAGATACACTCGATACAAGCGCATCCTTCAATAAGCTAATGTGGCTTGGATCAAGGTGTTGAAGAACTACAAAAGCCAGGCCCGTATCGGGCGGCAACTCCTTTAATAAGAGCTGAATTGCCTCGAGTCCACCAGCGGATGCTCCAATAGCAACAACGGAAAGGCTCGTAGTGGTTTTTATAGTAGAAGAATTTTTCACCGGCGGCACCTGCGCTCGGCGTCATTCCACAAGATATGGAATTGGCTTTAAGTGCTTTTTATGAGCTTATAGGAGCTTACGTACTTTAGCAAGGCGTTAAAATTAATTTTATTTAATTCAAAACCATCTTGGAATTCAAATTGCAGCTTTAAAAGACAAAAAAGGAAATTTTATGTCGTTTGAACTCCCAAAACTCCCATTTAGTACAAGTGCACTCGAGCCCACTATGTCAGCAGAAACGCTTGAATATCACCACAACAAGCATCACGCAGGCTATGTGAAAAAATTGAATGAGCTGATCCTTGGCACCAAGTTCCAGGATTTAAGTCTCGAAGAAATAATTAAAGGGGCAAATGGTCCCATGCTCGAGAATGCAGGGCAACACTGGAATCATAGCTTCTTCTGGAAAAGTCTTACCCCAACGCAGCGGGATCAACCGCCGGAAATATTTGCTGCCCTAGAAAAGGATTTCCATTCTATTGAAAATTTTATGCTCAGCTTTAAGCAAGCAGGGATGGGAGTGTTTGGATCAGGCTGGGTGAGCTTAGTGAAAAAGAATGGGAGTTTAGCTATTGTGACTACGCGAAACGGAGAAACTCCAATTTCCGATCAGCAGACTCCCCTCTTGATTTGCGATCTCTGGGAACACGCGTACTACCTAGATTACCGAAATGAGAGAGCAAAGTATATCGACAATTTCTTCCGATTGGCTAACTGGGACTTTGCGACCCAGAATCTCTCTCGCTTAGATTCTTCTATCGCCGCCCTGGTGGTTTG
>CAIPTA010000173.1 GCA_903867855.1 Oligoflexia bacterium
AGACAGTTGCCGGTGATATGACAGGTTATATACAAACAAATTTAATGGGAATAACTGATGGTCACATTCTTTTTGATAGCGAAATTTTCTATAATGGTAACCGTCCAGCAGTTAATATTCATCTTTCGGTTACTCGTGCTGGGAGGCAGGCTCAATCAAAAATAAATAGAGATATTAATCGAGAACTTACGTCCTTTTTAACTCTATATGAAAATATGGTAAATCTTTCTCATTTTGGATCAGAACTTACAGACAGTGTTGTCGCGATTCTCAGAAAAGGTGATATGCTTTTTACATTTTTCAATCAACCTGAAATGGCAATTTTTGCGGAAGAAGAGTAGATGAGAGTAAATGCCTGGCTAGTGCTGGGAGCTATGGCCGCAAGAAGCGCGATGATTCCTATGAATTTTACATTAAGTTGTTTGATCACATTCACTCCCTAAAAAAAACCAAAGCTGGCACTGGCTAATAAACTAACAGCCCGACGCTTGGAAAGTGCACCAGAAACAAGACCATCAAGATCGACGCGCAGACGACGAGCTACGACGCCCATACCGAGGTCAATAAAGTAAAAGTGCGCCGAAGCAGTGGAAGATGGCAGCGCAAACACGGAAGTGGAACCGCCGTTACTTAAGGTGGCAGTGCCGCCGCTTCCTTTCACTGAGTAAAAGAGAACGCCGGGTCCGGCTCGGAGATCCAACATTTTAAATCGGCGGTTTAGTCGAAAGGCAATTGGTAGATAGTACGATTTTTCACCGCCATCATTGCTCTTGTGACCGAATAATGTGTAGGCAAGCAGGGGAGAAAGACCAATATTTTTATAAAACTTAAATTGGCCAGTAACGGAGAGTGCAGCCATGGTTCCAGAGGTGAAGGAGGTGGAGCCATCGGATTTGCTGGTATTGGTGAGGCGCCCGACGTAAGGGATATAGGCACCAGCCCCAAGATATAATTTGCTGGAATCGCTAGCCGCTGCATGGGCAGGATCTTGTAGGGAAACTAAAAATAAAAAAATCGAAGCAAGCCAAAATTGCCAAGCGCGCATCACAATAACCTCTTTCCCATTACGCTATTTCGAGGGAGAGGAACTGTCAAGCGATTGAGCAGTTGCAGTTTCTATCCACTGCACAAATTGCCTGGGGTGCTGCACATACATGGCCTCAGCGTGATCACCATCGCTCATACTATCCCATGATTTACTTCCAGCCATTGCCACATAAACTTCTCGGCTCAAGCTATTGAGCACAAGATGATCCGCAGCCCCTGAAAAAAATGCAGCGGGAACCATGATCTTTGGCGCGATGCTTTTGAGGTTCGGCTTCGGATCGAACAAAGATCCCCAGCGGAAAATCCAATCGGCGCCTGTTTTCAATTCTGGAGAATTTGGGTGGGTGAAAAAATAGTAGGTATCCGAAAAGGGTCCACCCGTTGAGATGATATCTTCAATACTGGTTGGACAAGAAACGAGCAGAAGCTTCGAGATGAGTTCGGGCCACTCATAAGCCGCTCGCACAGCGGAATAAGCGCCAAGGGAAAGACCCAATAAGTTAACTGTTTTGAATTTCGTTTCCGCCCAACGCAATATTGACTCAATGTCTAAAAACTCTTTGGCTCCGAATACATAAGTTCCGGAGGATTGACCCGTGCCACGGAAATCAAAGCAGAGCGCATTACTCGTTTTTTGAACCGCCCTACAAAGGCCACTCATCACAATGGTATCTTTATTCTGAGCAAAGCCTGGCGCTAGGATGAGCAGTTGATGGGAGAGTTTATTGGGGTAAAATGTGGCAGCGATATTCTGCCCATCGCTAGTGGTGAACCGCAAATCAATGGCGGAGAAACCTAGGCTTGGACATAGAAAGAAAAACAACGCTAGAAGGGTATGAAACCTCATAGCCTCGTATAATGATTGTGCCGCAAAAGTGCAATGGCAAAGCAGCCAAGATCTATTTAGCCACTATAAGACGGGATGAAAGCCAATATAACATAGATAGAGAGCGCGCCGACCAGAACAGGGTGCGCGGCCAATTGGTTAAGACCAAACGATCCATCAGGCTTTGGTTGGCCGCAAAGGCGAGCCGGTTGTGGATCGGAACACTCAAAAATGCAGTACAAAGCCAAATGAAAAGGACGAGGACACTTTGAGAAAACCAAAATCGATTGCGTTCTGCGTATAGCAAGGTGGCGGAAGAGATGAGCTCCAATGTCATCGTAGGCATAACAATCATCGAAATTCGCAAACTATGGAAGGCGTGAAAGCTGGCAAATTTATCGGCTCCTACAAAGGAGAAGCTAGGATAGTGAAGGAGCTGAATCACCCAGATGAGGCCGGTTAGGAAGAAGCAGCAAAATAGATTGGCGATCCCTAGCCATTGAATCATTCAATGATCTCGAACTCAAAACTACAGGCTGTTTTCACAGAGTTGATCACAAAACCTGAATCAAAAGCCTTTTTGGCAAGTAGGGCGGCGCGATCCTTATTGCTAGGAGAAAAAATTTTCGCCCGTAAATGAAAGGCCTTCATCACAGGTTTCTTATTTTCATCTAAATCGACGATCAAATTAGAGCTGGTAGTAATTTTTTCGAAGTTCAATTTCGAGTGATGGGCAAAAACTTTAAAGCTAGCAATGAAACAATTTGTGAGCGCTTGGGCAAAAAGATCCTCCGGACTCAATCCACCGCCAGGCCCCTCAAATTCAGTGGGTACGGCGCAGACTAATTTCGCAGGACCAGATTGGCCTAACCAAGTGCTTGCCATTCCATTGGCTGTTTCTGCAGAAGCGGCAAACTCCAGTGGGTAACGAATCATTGTTTCTCCTTCATTTCGCAATAAGGGCTTGCTTCGCAAGCGCGATTTTTTCTGGGCAACAGTGGACGAATCTTGGCAAATGCATGGTAGGCGATACTTAATATAAAATGGATAGGTCTAATTTCCGCTGTTCTTGCCATCCAAGTAAAGCTTGGTAGGTTCTTCCAGATTTCGATAAAGGCATCTAGCCCAAGTGCCATGCTTCCATTGGTTCGTTTTACATGCATCACTTTGTGCACCAGAACCGGATCCACTCCTTCCGCTTGGGGATGAAAGCTCGGTTCAGTGATATCCTTAAAAAGAATTTTATCTGCGCCATTTTGGCGTTTGTAGTGCTCGATCTCTCTAGAGCAAAGTGGGCATAATCCATCAAAAAATACTGTTATTCCCATATTGTTCATAGTAGCATGAACAATATGAAAAATCAAGAATCTATCAAGTTGAGGCGTTTGGCGAGTTCTGTGGGCGATTTTATTCGATATTGGGGCTTCCGTCGAATTCATGGGCAAATCTGGACGGTGCTCTACCTGGCCAAGCAGCCTATGAGCGGTACAGAGCTTACGAAGCTGCTCAAGGTATCGAAAGCTCTGGTGAGCCCAGCGCTGGGAGATTTAGAGGGCCATAAATTAATCATTCGAGTACCTGGCGATAAAAAGACAAAAAACTACATTGCGAACCCTGATGTTTTTAATGTGATCAAAGAGGTTTTAAAAACTCGTGAGCAGGAGTTGCTCATGAAGGCCTCGAAAACTTTTCAAGATTTGCAAAAGGAACAGAATGCAGATTTGGATCGTGCGCGCCTAGAATCCTTACAGGAAATGATCACTGCTGCATCCACCATGCTGAGTTGGCTCATCTCTAACACAGAGGAAGGTCAACTCGGTCTCACTCCGTGAACGCAGTTCTCATTCTCGGAAATCAATTATTTGATCCTACTATCCTGAGCGAGCAGTTCGCGAAGCATGGTGATTTTATCGTTTTCATGCGGGAGGATCGAGAGCTGTGCACTTATTTCAAATTTCATAAGCAGAAAATTTTATTTTTTCTAGCAGCCATGCGGAGCTATCGTGAGGAATTAGAACGAAATAAGATAGTGGTGGAGTACCAGGAGTTAGATAAAGATGAATTTTCCTTTGAAGAGGCTTTATCGCGATTTCTAAAATCCAAGAACATTAAAAAACTTTTTCTCTTCGAAATTGAAGATAAGTTCTTTGAGCGCAGAATAAAAACGGTAGCTAGCGATTCTGAGATTTTGCCATCACCGATGTTTTTAACTAGTCGCGAAGATTTTTCCGCCTACCTCAAAAAATCCAAACGCCCATTTATGAAAAGCTTCTACGAAGGACAACGCAAGCGCTTGCGTGTTCTTGTGGACTCCAAGCTAAACCCGCTTGGTGGCCAATGGAGTTTCGATGAAGAAAATCGCCTGCCTTTGCCAGCTAAAATTATTCCACCGCCTTTGCCCGTGCCTAAGGCTTCGAAGCTAGTTTTAGAGGTGAAGGAACTAGTAGAAAAGAATTTTTCTTCTCATCCAGGCAGCCTTGAGCACATATGGTTGCCGGTCACCAGAGAAGAAGCGCAGGCTTGGCTAAGCCAATTTTTGCGAGAGCGCTTAAGGGAGTTCGGTCCCTATGAAGATGCAATTCCAGCGCATTCCAATTTTCTATTTCATTCGGTGCTCACTCCCTTTTTGAATACTGGTTTGCTCACCCCCAAGGAAGTGGTGGACGAGGCGATTCACTTTGCGCGCAAATCCGAGCTACCACTCGCTTCCCTCGAGGGTTTTATTCGGCAGGTAATCGGATGGCGTGAGTTCGTGCGCGGAATATATCAAAACTTTAGCGAACGCCAAGATCGTGAAAATTTTTGGCAACATAAGGGAAAGCTGAATTCGCTTTGGTATGATGGCAAAACGGGAATTCCTCCGCTGGATAATACCATTTCCAAAATCCATCGCTTCGGATTTGCTCACCACATCGAGCGATTGATGATCGTGGGGAGTCTGATGCTTCTGCTGGAAGTAGATCCAAAGGAGGCGCATCGTTGGTTCATGGAGATGTTCGTGGATTCGTCGGATTGGGTGATGGGGCCGAATGTCTATGGGATGGCCCTTTTCAGCGATGGTGGAATTTTCGCCACGAAGCCTTATATCTGCGGATCAAATTACTATCGGAAAATGGGCGGCTATAAAATGGCTGAGTGGTGCGATGGTGTGGATGGCCTTTATTGGTCGTTCATTGAAAAGCATAAAAGCTTTTTTCAGAAAAACCCTCGCCTATCAATGATGGCAAGATCCGTGGAGAAGCTAGATCCCCAGCGAAAACAGACAATCTACCATGCAGCAAATCGCCTTCGTGAACGCTTGGTACAGCCGTAGAATTTACGCGTAACGCTGGATGAGATGAAATCCGAATTGGGTACGCACGGGTTTGGAAACTTCGCCCACTTTCAGGGCAAAGGCGGCATCCTCAAAGCTTTGCACCATGCTGCCCTTACCAAACTCTCCTAAATCACCGCCATCACTTTTGGATGGGCAAAGCGAAAAGTCTTGGGCTAGCTCTTCAAAGGTTTTTCCAGCTGCTAGGCTTTTCAAAAGGTCGCTTGCTTCAAATTCTTGTTTTACTAAAATATGACGAGCTTTGATTTTCATAGTTCCTTTGTTTACTGCAAAATATCAGAAACGTCTATGCAAAGATCTTGGGAGCTAATTCTTGCGAGATCCAGAGTGAGCAGGCGATTAGATAGATCATGCTCGTGGTCGGAGGCGTATTTCATGCCTAGCGCAAGGCCAAGCAAACCACCCGTTACTGCTTCGGAGTAGCCATTGGCTTGGAGCCCGAAAATGGAGTATTTGCTGTCGGCTAGTTGGCCGAACAGTGTATAGATTATTCCAGCGGGCAGGCCGGCAACGCTACATTTCGCGTCAGCACAGGTGAGGCCGAAATAGAGTGCATTACTCGCCGCTCCCGAGAGGATGGTTTTAGAAATGCTATTTTTCATGGTTCCGCCCGCCACGTAACCATTTGTCACATAGATCGTTTGAGCTAAGTCTGATCTGGCTGCATCCCAAGCAAATTGACTCCAGTCGATCGGCTCGCCTGTTACAATTGGCCTGATGCTCGCAGAAATGAGGGAATTGAGGAAGCGAGTGCTTTGAGTGCTTCCAGTTGGGAGGATCTGGCCTCCCCTGAAATAGTTTCCCGCAGCGCCCAATGCAACGGCCATTGCAATTCTTGCCACTTCTTGTTTTCGATAGTCTTCTAGCCTAGCGGCGGTGAATTCATCACAATTGGCGGACAATTTTCCACCCTGGCTATTCGCGAGCTCGAAACTAGAGCAGCTGTTGGCCTGATTGAGCACGCTGATTATTTTTCGTTTTTGTGCGTCACTCAGCTCTGCTTTTACATAACTATACTCGGATGTCTTGGTGGCACCCGCAGCGTTAAGCTTCGGTACACGAAGTCTAATTTGCTTTTGCACATCACTGAAAGATTTTCTGGAAGCAAAGAGCGGATCGCTTTTTGCTTTTTCGGCAAATACTGCCTTGGCGCATTCCGCAATTAGTTTTTGCGTGGTGTCTATCTGGGCAATATCGAAGTTACTGCCATTCTTTTGATCCACATAGGCAGCTTCAGTACTTTCCACTTTGACGATGGTATCGGGGATAAGAGCTCTCTCGGTTAGAGAGTCTCTGGCGCTCACATCAACTAGCGAATAGTTTGTGCTTGGTGCGAAGTGTAGAGTGGGTTGAACATTTTGAGAAAGAGTTGGCCCGTAAATATTTTCTACATGGCAGCTTGGTTGGAACTGATTACTATTTTGCTCATACAGACTCTGCACATTGCGGCTAATATTGAGCAAAAGGTCTTGATCATCCAAATCAGACTTAAAGTAGGTGCCGCCGCACTGAGCGCTAGCAATGATCCTTTGCTCCCTTCCCTCAGACCATTTCCAAAGCTGGGAAGCATTTCTGCAAGCACTCTCTTGAGCTAAGGCATTGAAGCTATGGAAGAGAGAAAGTATGGAAATTAGGGTAAAAAAAATTCGCATAAAGCTCCAATTTTTATATCGGCGCCTTATGCGAAAAACTTTAGTAGTTGTAACTACTTCTGGGCTGAATCAGCATGAAATCGATCTAGGAAGGTGATTACGCGATTCACCGACTGGCCACCCATAGAACGCACATGGAGAAGCGTGTCGCCAGCTGGGAAGTTATTGATCGTAACTGTTTTAGAAAACGGTAGCGGAGTGAGCGCACAGCCTCTGCCTGTGGCAAGCTCTGCTCTTGGAAGCACCTCTACCACATTGTTGGCGCGAACATTTACTTGCACGTCTTCCAGGCTCAAACAGCTATTGCTCAAAGTTCCAATGAGAGTAATGGTGGCCTGATTGGCGCTTGCGCCTGGCTTGAATTGCACTTCACTCACGGGCGCATATAATTCGCCGTCTGGGCTATAGCGAGAAGGCTTGCTGGAAACCACTGGGATGATTGCGCGCTTGGTGAAGCCGCCTTTTCCATCAGAAAGCATCACTTGATAATTGCCTTGAGGCAGGATCCCGATATTCACAATATTTGTGTAGGGAATATAGAGCATTGCGCTCACGCAATTATCCATGGAGTTGATACGATTTTCGATATAGATCGTGCGAGTGTTTAGATCAACGCGTGGGATGCTTGGTGCTGGTTTGAAGCAGAAATTGCTGAACACTCCAGAAACTGCCACCAACACATCATCGTTATCATCAAAGCCTTGCGGACTAAAAACTCCCTTTGGAGCTTGAGTGAAGTTTGTTACGGTCGCAGCAGATGCTCCTTGAGCAACGAACAGACTGAGAGCGAAAATCGAAAGTAGCTTTTTCATATGGAATCCCCCTGGATGATTTTTCTAAACAGAAGCCCTGAGAGCAATTCCTGTGCCAGTGTAATTAAAGCCCAAGACCTTCTGTTGACGCTTTTGCCAGCACTCTGCAGACGATATGTCTCAGTCTTTGAGACTTTTCGGCCCGCCTGCGGTACTCTTCTCGCGCCATGACAAAGGAACTAAACCAAGCGAGCCGCGATCAAATTAGAGAGCTAACGAAGCTTCTAGGCACTTCTATACCTTCTTTGACGCTCTTTGTCGCGGGATATTTACTCTGGGGACTTACGGCAGTTCTTTTTCTCCTACACAGAATTCCGATAGCGCTCGTTGTGCTGCTAAGTTTCGTGAGTTTTACGATTGGCTACACTCCCTTCCATGAGGCAGTTCATGGAAATGTGTCGAAAATCAAATGGCTCAATAACTGGGTGGGGCGCCTCACAGCTAGTATGCTTTTTTCTCCCTATCAAGGCTTTCGCTATGTGCACCTTAAGCATCATCGCTTTACCAATCGAAAAGGAATTGATCCAGATCTGTGGAGCGCCCGTGGAAAAGCAGTGTTCCGATGGTTTACCCAGGATCTATACTACTATTTTGTTTATTTGAAGGAGCGAAAGAATAACTCTATTCGCATCCGAGTTGAGGTGGTTTTACAGGTGGTGATCCTGCTTGCGATCGCGCTTTGGGCCTGCCGCATGGGCTATGGAAGTTTAATTTTGTGGGGATGGATTGTGCCGGCTCGATTTGGGATTGCCTGGCTATCCTTCAGTTTCACATGGCTACCGCATTATCCTCATGATGAGGCTCTACAGGATAATACGCATAAGGCCACTTGCGTGCGTAGTTCACCGTGGTTAACCGTGCCACTATTCTTTCAAAATTATCACCTAATTCATCACCTCTATCCCTCTGCGCCGTTTACCCGATATATTGCGATTTGGAAAATCGGGAAAGAACACTTTCTTGCGCAGGGGACGAGGGAAGTAAAAAAAATCTGGCAGATTTAGTTGCAGCTAACTTGGATTTCTTGGTCGTGATAAAAGAAAACACTACCTGCTTCGGCATTTGTTTCTAATTTGATATCGCGAGCATCGGTGAGATAGTTCAAGCCAGCATCGGTAGTATCCGTGACAAGATAAATCCCCACTATTACTGGCGCGTCTACGCCCACCTTATAGGTAAGCAAACTTTCTGTTGCATTTACGTTTACGGATGCTGCTTGCCCATCGGCGGTGACTCCAAGGCAGTTAATTGCTCCCGCAAAAGCGCTGGAAGATACGGTAAGGGCTAAAAGACTCATCAAAATTTTAGACATAGATAGTTCTCCTGTGGCACGAAATATAAACTAATTTGGGCAGTTTTTAATACGCCGCGTCTATTAAGGCAAGCATAATTGTGCTTAGCATAAATCCTACACGCTTTCTGCAAATTAACGCACTTTTGGATCCCAGCACTTTGGTTTCCAAGGGAAGTTGCCGAAACGAAGACAGGGAATACCCTTTAAAAAGGAAGTTCGGATTGAAGACTGAGCGTAAACCAATAGCTATACTACTTTGCGACCCCGCTCGGGAAAGTGTGCCCTTGCGCAAGTTAGCGGGAGTGCTTCCGCGTTTGGCTGAGTTTCGTTCTGTAGACATTTCTACGCTGCAATCACTCACCGAGTTCTTAGCGAGTGGAAACGTAGCAATTGAGGAAGCCGCAATCTACGTGGAGGCAAATTGGTTTGTCGAGCGAGGGGTGGAATCGGACGCTAGCTTAGACAAAGCCAATATCATCGCTGTTGATTGTGAGCCTGGAGAGCCTATTTTCTCCAAAATTTCTTCACAATGGAAACAAAAAATTTCCTATTTAGCGCTGGGAGCAATCTCTAATAAAGATCTACCAAAAGTACTTTCTGTGAGTTTAGAGCCTTGCGCCGTTCCTGGTATTTCGGCCATCGCAGAGAAAAATAGCGAAATTCTCTTCGAAAAAGTGCAGCGACTTTCCCAAATTGGTCATCGAATCGATCAAGTGGTTCAAAATATAGAAACAAAATTTCCCGAAATGGCTTCGCAAAGTTTCAACCTGCGGAATGTGAGCTATTCCATCTTGCAATTAGCTCTTATGGAAGCAATGGCAGCCACTAAAATAATGGCGGTAGTTGATTTCCAAATCACTGCTAGCAATGAGCGAATTGCGTTCTCCACTCGCTTTAGCGCGCGCCCGGAAACGTATGCAGCATGGCGTAGTGATATGGCAAATTTGGCCAAGCCATTATGGCGCAGCCTCACGAGCTCTACAGATCTACTAGTTTTTACTCACCTTGAAGAGCGAAATGAAATTGAAGTGAAGGCACTAGTGAGCCAAGAGGCTGAAGGAAATATTTTCCACACGCGTTCTATCTTATTCAATTCGATTCGAGAGTTTCTGCCAGAGGCAGCTGGTGAAGGCGCAAAGCAGATTGGCACTTTCAAGGCTTTTGAAACTAAGCTACCCGACGCGAAAATGAGCTCAGAATCAGGCCAAGAGAACGAAGCAGAGGCCAACTCTAGTGAAGTTAGGATTGGTTCTGTCGACGAAGGTTTAAAATTAAAAATAAAAGCAGACATGTTGGAGGATGAGAAAAACACGCTACAAGAGCTTGTAAAAAAGAAAACGTCGCTTGTGTCTGGACTCCACAAAGATATTAATAAGCTGCAAAAAGATGCCGCTACCGCTCACAATAATGCTCAAAAAGAAGCACTGAAGTTGCGCATGGAAAATGAGCAAGCGAAAAATGATGTAGTAAAGCTAAATAAAGAATTAGCACGCATGAAGCGAAGATTCGCCGAACTAGAAGAAAAACAAAAAGCTGCCAATACCGATTCTAGCGGAGTGAAGCGGGATTTCGAAAAGGAATTAAAAGCATCCGAGCTTGCGAAAAAAGCGTTAGACACCAAGATCGATGAGCTCATTAAGAAGCGCGAGTTGCAAGAGGGATTATTGGAAGAAACGCGAAAACAACATAGAGAATCCCAGGCTGAGGCGAAAGACCTAAAGGCAAAATTAGTGATATCGCAAAAAGCGCTCGAGGCGGCCCAAATGGGGGGAAGCAAGAGCAGCGGAAATTCCGAGGCTGATCAGCGTCGTGATGGTGGAGCTGGCGACAAATTAAAAGAAGCGCAAAAGCAATCTCTTAATGCAAAACAAGCAGCGGAAAACTTCGAAAAAGAATCAAAGCGCTTAGAAATTAAGCTAGCCAATACAGAATCAGCCCTTAAGGCAACGCAGGCAAAACTAGATAAGCAAGTGGCGAGTGCAGAGAAGGTTTTAGAGGAAGTAAAAAAACAAAAAACCGATGCGCTAAAAAAGGTAGACGACCTAAGTGCCATCATAAAAACGAAGCTCGAGGAGGCGAACGCCCGCGAGCGTGAGCTGAAGCGAAAAATTGATGAGCTCACGGCTCAGACAGGCGGCGCCAAAAAAGAAAAAGATAAGGCGGCCTAGCATTGAAAATCGAATATAAAGGTAGAAAATTTCTCGAAATTTTGCCGGGTGAAATAAAGCCCATGGCGAAGCTTCGTTGCGATCTTTTCTTATATCTTCCAGTAAATAATCGCATGCTGAAGTTGCGTGATCGTAACTTTGAGATCGATCAAGTTTCTCTAGATTACTATTTTGAGCAGAAGAAATATAAGTGTTTCATTCTTGACCCCGCAGAGCATCAAGATGTCTACGATTTCAATGGTGCAGATCTAGCGAATTTGAATCCAAGCTTACCTCAAGAAATAATCGAAAAATTTAACATACCCAAAGTGTTCGTGGGGGGGGATTCGCCTTCCAAGGCTACTTTGGAGGGAGGCCCTGAGGCAGAGCAGCGTACTTCAGCCGATGAGTCTGACCTGGCAATTGCCCAGAGAGTAAACACTGGCCAGGATAGCGAAAATGCGGAGGAGCAGAGTTTTTCTTCGGAACTCAGTGAGGGTGAAATAGCGACCAAAGTGAAGGGGGGATCCGACGAAGAGGATGATTCGGAACAAGCCTTCGCAGCAGATGCTTCCGAAAATGATCAGCTCCAAAAAGTAAAAGGATTGAAAGAAGATGAGGATGATTTCGAGCAGAGCTTTTCGCCTGAGGAGCTAGCCAAGTTGGAGGAAGAACGAAAAATCAAAGCGGCAGAAATTGAGGCTGAGCTTGAGCGACAATTTTCGGCCAGCGATGAAGAGGAAGAATCACAGACAAAAATATGGGGTGAATCTGCACCAGAGGAAAGCACGCGAATCGGCGCAGATATTCAGAGCATAGAAGAAAAGCTCTCCATTATAAAGCCAGATTCTGGCGCTTTCACCGAAGAGTTAAAGCGGATCGCAGCGGGAGAAGAAGAGGAAGACAACGACCTTTGGCGTAGTAACTTGAGCGAAGCAAAGGCCAGAGAATTCCAAGCCACCAAAGAAGATAAGGCGACTGCAAAACTATCTAAGGATATCACCGAGCATTTAGGAAAATTACGCGGCGAATTTGCAAGAGCGCAGAGAGCGATTGCCACTTCGCCGGAAGATAAAGAAAGAATTGCGGCTACAAAAAAAGATTTGCGGGAACAGATTCAGCGAATTGAAGGTGTATCTGTAATCCTCGAAAGCCTAGATACCGAAAAGCCGGATAAGGACGACTTGCCAGAACATTTACAGTCAAAAGATAGAGCCGAGCTTCTCGAACTTCTAGAATCAGAACTTGGAGAGATGAAGGATTCGGTGCTTCTCGGCGAGGAAGACTATGCTCTAGTGAAGAAGAAAATCTGGAAAATTAAGGCAAAGGAATTTGCGTATTCCGCAGAAGGATTATCTCAACTGAGAAAAGAAATGAGCGATCGACTGGAAACGCTGAAAGAATCCGGCACTTCGATGGAGGCCAACGAAGTAAAAGAGCTCAATGGGAATATCGAGCGAGAGGTTAAGAAAGCCAAGCTCAGTAAGAATATTAGCAGTAGGATTAATGATCTTCGATTGGAATTCGCCAATCTTCTAGATGAAGTGGTGACTGGGGATGAGAAAAAGAAGGCAAACGAAGCGAGATCTGCAGAGCTTAGGAAAGATATTTCTAAATTAGATCAGCTTACGGCATCCGTGGAATTGGGCGAAGAGATTCCTGAAAAAGATATCGCAGACTATAACGAAGGAATTGAGCCAGAGTTTTTTGTTCAAGAGGGTGAGAATGGGCTTGCTAGTATGGATGTTTCCCTCGGCTGCCTTATGAACCTTGAAAACGAACTTATTAAAATGAAAATGGCCTCCGGACAAATGGAGAAAAAGCTAACGGCAAAGATTTTTGGCGATGAAAAAGAGAAAATTGAAGATGAAGCCAAAGAGGCGACTTCTGCTGAATTGAACTCTCTTCTGGCCGAAGAATCCGCTGCTAGTGGTCTAGACAGCCTTCTAGATCGCGTGGAAGAGGCAAAGGGAAACTTCGATAAATATCAGCCAGACGATCTCGAGCGGTTAGATAAATCGATTTCTAGTGAGGTTCGTAGAGCTTCGGTGATTTCCAATATCGAACGGGCGGTTGCAGAAAAGCAATTGCATTTACAAAATGGCCTTAAGGAATTAGCTCATCTTGGCGAAGATCCAAGTGAATTAGAAAAAACGGAAGAGAAAGAACTCAAGCTCCAGGATGAGATAAAGCATCTATTAGATCTTCGCGATCAAGCAGAGCTAGATTTTAATCAGGAAGATCCCGAACTCGCTCCCTTTATGCCAGAGCAGGTTGAAGAGGTATTCTTCGTAGGTGCGAAAAAATTCAGCGATGGAAAGAAAAAGACAAAAGAGACGGTTGATCCAATAAAGAAAGAGAGTACGAAGGCCAAAACGCTTTTGGATAAGAATTCAGAAACTCTTGAAAATGAGATTTCTTCGGTTGGCACACTTCCTATCCGAAAGAATTCTATCGAAGCGAGAAGTTTAGGAAGGGTTCAGAAAAAACTCTCTCGATTCATGAAAGAGTATTTAGAAACTGGAAAAGAAATTGATCCTAAGGCGATTTGGGAACTGAACAACCTCTTAGATAAAGAGGTGCGATCTGCTAAGGCAGAAATGAAAATCACTCAGCAGATGGTTGATCTCGCCGCAGAGTTGAATGCAGTGAAAGCGATCGTTCCGAACACTCCCGAAGAGAAAGCTGAATCCGACACGAAAGTCAAAAATCTAAATGTGAAAATGGGTGAGCTTGAGTCTCAGCGTCGTATCTTAGAAAAAGGGGGCGAGCTTTCCGCTGAAACCTTTGATGCCCTAGCGGTCTCTGTTCCCAATGAATTTCTAATACAATCAGATATTCCGACGGCGGAAATGATCAAATCAATCTCGGGCTCTATTGATGGGCTTAAGGATGAGCTGATTACGATTAAGAGGGATTCGCTAGAATTGGTCGATGATGTAGGCGTGCGCATAAAATCGGGAGAGATTCCCTTGCCTGATGATACTTTGATTAAAGACCACAATGCCGAAGAGCGCGCAGTGGAGACGAAGTTTCGCAATCTGATTTCCGGCGCTGATGGTAAGAATCTTCAGGCCGGAGTTTATGCTGCCACTATCTTCCGATTCTTCGGCTATGATAATAAGGAAATTGAAGAAGACTTAATTTTGGCCACTTTTATGCGTGGCTATAATAAACTCCAACTGACGGATGAATTTTCGGATTTAGTAAAGAAAATTTGGAACGCAGCTCAACCAAAGGCCACTTCGGATGAAATGGTTTTACGTGATCTCGGTCAGGCCGTGAAAATGGCAAGCGGATACTTGGCGTCACCCAAGGTGATAACGGGCCGATTATCGATTGATCCCAAGGTATTCGATGAGTTCTGCGATTCTTTATTGGGCGACGATCGGGAAAATCTCGACTTCGAACTAGTTGAAAGGGCTCGCTCCCGTGCGCAATCAGGATTGGCGCGCGCAGAACGAGACCAATTAGTGGATATTGCACGGCAGGTAAATAAAAAAATTGAAATGTGGAAGCGAATTAAGGCGGCCTTGTAGGCGCCACCGGTTTCCAGAAATTAAAGAGAACAGTAGGCCAAAATTTTTAGAGAAACTTCGATCGACTCTGAACTAAACGCAGCGGCTCCTGCCAATTTCCAAACCTCAAACTTATCCTCCCACGAAAGGGAGCAGAATCCAGTTTGAAGGTAGCAGTCTTCATGGGACGCAAATGCATTCGTTTTAAGCGTGGCACAACTCATTTCGGGATCTAATTTGTCAACGGCCTTTTGGAGGCAAAGCCGAACCTTCGGGTACCAATCCTGAAGTGCGAGTGAAGACTGCCGCTCTTGCTTTAGATAAACCTCACAAAGATGGTAGCCAAAATCAAGGAGATAGCCATTATCTCCGCAGCGCTTCTCTTCCTCTTTACACAAATAATAGTCGCAACTTTCCGGGCTTGGTTCGCAGGCATACGCGGAAAGTTGACTTGGCAAATGTAGCAGTATCCAAAGAAAAATCATTTTGGCTCCGGTGTCACCGACTTATCACAACGCATTATTTGATGACAAGGATTTGGTGAAAGCCTTGAATCATTAGAATTATCGAACTCAATGAAAGTGCGCGACACTCTCCAATTGCTTCAGTTGAAAATTCCCAAATCGCGCTTTCTGCTAGGCGAAGAACGACGAGCGACTAAAACGTACATTAATGTACGTTGCAGGAGACGAGGAGAGATTCAACAACGCAGAAAGACGATTTCGGAATTTTACCTGGTGCACTCGGAGAGACTCGAACTCTCACACCGTTAAGCACACGGCCCTGAACCGTGCGTGTCTACCAATTCCACCACGAGTGCATTTTTCGAAGAGGCTTCAATTTTCCATGAACATAGAATCTTGGCAAGCCTGATTTTTCGGCGAGCCAGCCAGAAAAAAATATGCTAACCCAAAAACATGTTTATTTTTAGCCTACAAATTTTACTTTCCCTGCTATTGCCTTCGCAGAGCTTCGCCACAACCAAGGGCTTGAGTCAAATCGTCACACCAGACTTGCAAAAGCCCGCAGATTTTTCCTTGAGTGCTCAGGCGCAGAATTCTCCAATTGGGAATCCTTATGAGGCGCAAGCAGAGTTGGGGCTTACTTCATGGGCAGAAGCGGCGGTATTCCGTGGCTTTAAGCCGGGGGAGTGGATCTTTGGCAGCGAGTTTGCGCTCATACAGCGAGAGCCCTATCTCTTGAGCACGGGTTTTATTAATTGGTCCACTCGCGGCACCACGATGCAGCCCTTTCTCGAGGGCGGCTACTATTTAGAGCACAATAAGTGGATTGCCGGAACCATCGTGGTGAATTCGAAGGTGGAGGCGCTGCTCGGCTGGGCCTATGATTTCGATTCCCATTGGCGCGCGCAATTAGACTTTCAAAGTGGCGACGATAATTTTTCCAGCGTGGGTTTTACCTATACCTTGAATGATAGTTTTCAATTCAACCCGGCATTGTACATGGCTAATTCCAGCGATCACAGTTTGCTGGGCTATATTGTGTTCACCTATACCTTGCCGCTCTGGAAGTGAGGCTTAGATTTTTCTCATCACGGCTAGCGCTTCCACATGGTGAGTTTGCGGAAAAAGATCGAGGGCGGCCACTTCTTGCAGAGAATAGCCATGGCGCGAGTAACGATGCAGATCGCGAGCCCACGCATCAGGTTCACAGCCGATCACCAGCAATTCCGAAACATTCATTGCATTGAGCGATTGCACTACAGGAAGCCAAGCCTCTCCTAAACCATCTCTCGGCGGATCAAGCACGGCGGAAGTAGGGCCAGCATAAGGTTCCTTCGCTTTGGAGACTAACCAAGGGCCCACGGGCGCGCGATGGAAAGAATAATTAGTGGGCGTGCCTTCCGGATTTGTACTCGGAGCTCCGTAATCCACGCAGTGAATTTCGGAATGGCGAGAGGCGAGGGCGAGACTCAAATTTCCGTGACCACCAAAGAGATCAAGGAGGCGAGTGCCTGGTGTTAGGTGAGAGGCGACCCAAGATTGGAGTTTTGCATTTTGTCCATCATGCACTTGGCGAAAGCCGCCCGCCGCATGACCCATATTCCAAAAAGCTTTTGTAGTGCCATCGGTGCGCACTTCTACTTCTACTTTATATTCTCGTGGTTTGGTTTTGCCTTGTTCGCGGAGAGAAGGAAGCAGCTCATTGATTTCCTTTCGCGCAATCGGGCATTCTTCGATCGCTACCAAACGTTTCGATCCCTTCGCATAAAATCCAATCTCACTTTTATCGCCGCGCAGTTGCACGCGATTGCGATAGTTCCAAATTTCTTCCGCAGGAAATTCTTTGATTTCTTTTTCCACTTCGATGCCCACGCGTTTCAACGAATGGCGAATTCCAGAAAGTTTTGTTTTCCACTGTTCGGAATAATCCAGATGTTGCCAGTCGCAGCCGCCGCACTCGCCGAATACAGAGCAGCGCGGAGTTACGCGTGAAGGAGAAGCGGTGAGCACCGCTTTGGTAACGGCTTCTGCGTAACGCTTTTCTATAGAAGTGATCTCGACCAGTAATTCGTCACCCGGTGCGCTAAACGGCACAAAAATAATTCGTCCCGATTCGTCGCGGCCCACTCCTGGCCCACCGCGTGACAAATCATGGATTTTCAGCTTGATCTCCTTGCTTTCCGGCATCCGCTTGTTATGGTTGTGACCGAACTCAATGTCAAGCTCAGGAGGCTTTATGAGAAACTGGAAACTTCTTTTGCTTTGTCTTTTCCCCCTAGTACTCACCGGATGCGGTTATAATAGCCTGCAATCCTTGGATGAAGACGTAAAAGCGTCGTGGGGTGAAGTGGAAAACCAATACCAACGCCGAAATGACCTTGTGCCGAATCTTGTGGCCACTGTGAAGGGCTATGCGAAGCACGAAGAGGATACGCTCATTGGTGTTACCAAGGCGCGTGCTGAGGCCACTCAAACCAAGCTGGACGCGAAATCTCTTTCTGACCCGCAAGCTTTTCAGCGCTACGAAAAGGCGCAAGGCGAAATGTCGAGCGCTCTCAGCCGCTTGATGGTGGTGGTAGAGAAATACCCTGACTTAAAAGCCAACGAAAATTTTCGTGATCTGCAATCACAACTCGAAGGCACGGAGAATCGTATCACCGTGGCTCGCCGCCGATATATCGAAACCGTGGCGGAATATAATAAGCAAGTGCGCTTTTTCCCAACCAACCTTACGGCTCATTTTCTTGGCTTGAACACCAAAGAAAGTTTCAAAGCAGAAGCTGGCGCCGAAAAAGCTCCGCAAGTGAAGTTCTAAGCTAGTGAAACGCTTTTTTGCGCTAGTAGCACTTCTCGTTCTCGCGCCCATCCATGCCATCGCCTGGGATCAGGGCATTAAAGTGCCCGCAGCGGCTCCTGTGGTGGATGAAGCGCGTCTACTTTCGGAGAGCGATGTATCATCTCTAGATACAATCCTCCGCACGGTAAAGGATCGCAGCGGTGTTGAAATTTCCATCGTCATTCCTGCCTCTCTCCAAGAGCGCACGATCGAGGATTATGCGATTGCTGTGGCTGAACAGTGGAAGCTCGGCGGGAAGAAATCCGATAAGGGATTGATCTTCGTGATTGCTCCCCATGAGCGGAAAATGCGCCTCGAAGTGGGCTATGGCTTGGAGGGGGATCTCACGGATGCCTTCACGCGGCGAGTGCTGGATGATCAGGTTCGTCCGCGCTTTCAGCAGGGCAATTACGTAGAAGGAATTTATGCTGCTCTCCTTACCATCCAGACCAAGCTTGACTTAGGGCTTAGCCAAGAAGCTAGTGCTCAACCAGTGCGCCATCGCAGCCAAGGTGGCCAGGGCTTTCCCTGGTTCCCACTAATTTTCTTTCTGATCATCATCGTGCTGAGAATTTTCTTTGGCGGACGCGGTGGTTACTACGGTGGTTTCGGCGGCGGACTCGGTGGTGGAGGCTTTGGCGGCGGCAGTAGCGGCGGCGGAGGCAGCTGGGGCGGCGGCGGTGGTGGATTTGGTGGAGGCGGCTCGTCTTCGAGCTGGTGACGCATGAGAAATTTATCGAAAGCTGATGTAGAAATGCTCCAAGACGCCGTGAAAAAGGCGGAGCTCGCGACCAGTGGAGAAATCGTGCCCATGGTTGTAGCGAAGAGTGCCAACTATATGGGATTTCATTTTTTTGCCGGACTGCTGGGACTTGTGCTTGCTTCGATTGCGGGAATTTTCTGGCAAGAGCAAAATCCTTGGTGGAGTTTACCCAATTTTGTTCTGTGGCAGGTGCTTGGATTTGCCGCTGGATTTCTCCTCTCGGAAGTTCCTGCGTTGCAAAGAGCCTTGATCTCCACAAAAGTCTTCGAATCCGAAACAGCGAAGAATGCCTATGCAAATTTTCTGGCACTCGGGCTTGGACACTTGAAGGATCGCAACGGCGTGCTGATTCATGTGTCTGTGCTTGAGCGAAAAATCCATATTTTGGCAGATGAAGGTATTCACGACATTGTGGGAAATGATTTTTGGAATGTGCAAACGAACTTGATCGCGAAAGGCTTGCGCGAGCATCGCTCGGCAGAGGGTTTAAAGGCTAGCATCACCCATATTGGGGCTAAGCTAGCGGAGCATTTTCCGCATCACGAGGGCGACCAGAACCACTTTGGAGATAAAGTGCGAGATAAGTCATTAGTTTAATGATTTCAGTGACTTGCGTCCACCCTCAATAGTTGATTAAATAGATACAGAATGATATAACTCCTCTACTTTGGAGCGAAACATTTTGTCTTCTCTAGTCCTATTTTTATTTCTTCTTTTTTCTGCCCCATCGGCAGACGCATTCGATGCACAAAAAGATTACCTGAGTGTAAGTGCCGCGAAAATTCTAATGGATCCATCTGTTTCTACGGTGGCTCTCGATCATGTGGCCCGTTTCACGATTGATCTCGGATTGGATGGAGAATCGCAATGCGCAGGCCTGCTTTTACAAGGCGGCTATTTACTCACCGCTCGTCACTGCATTGAACGTCGCTTAACGGTAATTGATGGCTACGATGAAGCCTTATCGCGCGAAGAATTTTCAAAGCGCGTAAAGGCCTATGAGGCCAAGTATTCACTTCGTTTTTCCATCACCATATTTACCTCTAGCAAAGATAGAAGCATTCAGGCTCGGCTTGCGGCGATTGGGGCGGGTTTTCCGCTAGTGAATACGAAAAGTGGAATGCGGAAGCGAAGGCTCAATCCAGGTGAGCTACTTTCGGGCTCTGAGGGCGACTGGGCATTACTCGACATAGGTGGTGATTGGAACTCAGCCTGCGTGCCTCTATCTAAGCTTGATTATCGGCAGGCACTGGGGAATGAATTCGCCGTTGGCGCGCCACTAGAAAACGATACCTATAATTTCATTTCAGGGTTTGAGCTCAGAGTATCAGAGGGAACCGCGGAAGATTCTGCGACGGGGATTTCTATCCTCACGCAGGATATTGTTCTTGATGGCGGTAATCCTGGTGATAGCTTCGCCACGATCTATGCCAAATCAGGATTCTCTACTGTTGCAGTATTGCCTGGTTACTCCGGCGGCGCCTTCCTAGACGCTACGGGAGGCTACCTTGGCGTAACCAGTTTTATGCTCAGCCATTTCCAGGGCAGCGGATACGCCCCCATCTCTGAAATTCAGAAGCAGTGGATCGACGATAAGCTGAGCTTGCCTCGCGGCTCCGTGGATGATTTTTTCTGCCAAAATTAGAATAAAATTTAATCGTCCCTATACCGATAGGTCGGTATGAAGTTTCATTTTTCATTCGTGGTATTATTATTTACTCTCGTGGCTTGTTCCCACGCTCCTACTGAGGGAGGAAGGCGCAGCATCGCATCCCTTGATATTTCGAGTACTTTTGTGCCCATTCATGCGGGCAGTTTTGATATGGGCAGCGACGAGAATGAATATGGGCGCACGATGATGGAAACACGTCACCATGTAAGCATCACCCACGATTTTGAGATGCAAGCCACTCCTGTTACACAAATTCAATTTAAGCGTGTAATGAGCATGAACCCTTCATTCACCCATCACAAATCAGAGTGCCCTGAGAACTATGAGGAGAAAACTTTCTGTTGCACCACCAATCCAGTGGAAAGCGTGAGCTGGTACCAAGTGCAAAACTTCATTACGGCCATGAACCAGAAACATGATGGCTATGTGTATCGATTGCCAACTTCCGCGGAGTGGGAGTATGCGGCGCGCGCGGGATCCAGCAGCACTTTCTTCTTCGGAGATGATGTAGACGAACTAGGGAAATACTCTTGGTACTTTGAAAACTCTCGGCAACGCACCCATCCTGTGGCGAGCAAGCGTCCGAATGCTTGGGGCCTCTATGATATGGCAGGTAATGTGCGCAATTGGGTGGCGGATTTACCCCCAGAATATACAGCCGATGCGCTGATTGACCCTGTGGGTGCATTAAAATCCGATAACCATGAAATTCGCGGTTGTTCCTGGTCGAATTTTTCCACCGAGTGTAGGTCTGGTGCGAGATTTAGTGATACTTCCGATACCGCAAGTTCGGCCACGGGCTTTCGCTTGGTTCGCACAAAAGCGCCTTGAATCTAGTCACACGGTAGGCGCGATTACTCACACGCACGATATACGTTGACGACGCTGGCACCTGTACTTGAAAATTATTGTATGCGTCTGCTATTGGTCTTAGACAATCAGGAAGTAAGAGAGTTAATGAGTTTCCAGCTTTCCAGCCGTTTTGCCTTGGAAGTGCAAGAGTTACCAAACTTTGACGATGCAGCCAGTTTCCTCGAAGGCGAAGATAATGCCGGTCTCTCCCAGATCACAGAGCTATTGATTGCTCCCTATAACGGCAAGGCGAATGAGCTCACAGAGTATCTCCAGTCGCGCGTAAAGCCACTACCAACGATCTTCTACTATGAAGGTGAAGTGCCACCAGCGGATGTCTTAAAAGGCTTACTCACGCTCGGGCTTTTGGAAAAGCAGCAGATTGTAGAGGGCTCAGCCAGACTATTAGAAGACTATCTCTCGAAAAATGGCGAGTATGCCGATCCAAATGATTTCTGTCCGATTCATACTAGCCTACTGATGCGAACCACTCCCTTGAAGAGTGATATATATATCAAGCTTTCCAAAAACAAATTTGTGAAGCTCTTCCACTCTGGCGCTGAATTCGATCAATCGGATCTAGAGCGCTACTATAAGGTGAAGAAGATTGAGTTCATGTACCTGAAGCGATCCGAGACTGCGGAATTCATGGGCAAGTTTTCGAAAGAATTAGATCTACTCCTCTCCAAAGAAGAGATCACTATCCAAGAAGCAGCAGAAACCATGATGCTTACTCAAGAGATGATTCAAGAATTGGTTCATCGAGTTGGTTTCAGTGCAGAAGTGCAGGAGCTCGCCAGAAAAAATGTGGCCCTCACCATCAAGGCGATTGGAACGAGTCCAAAATTGCTCACGATTATTTCTCAAATCCATGCGGGAGCAAATTATATTGCCCAACACAGCTCCCTCCTTGCCTATGTTGGCTGTTGCTTGGCCAAGGAAATGTCGTGGGGATCTGATTCCACTTTTTCCAAACTGGTGATCGCGGCGTATATGCACGATATCTCTCTTACGAATCCAAAGTTAGCGAAAATAAATTCACTGGCGGAGCTGAATCAATTGAAGGATCAGTTCACTGAACAAGAGGTGAAAAGTTATCACCTGCATCCGTTAAAATCTGCCGATGTGGTTAAATCATTTCAAGAAATCCCTGCCGACGTTGATATTATCGTTTCCCATCATCATGAACGTCCGAACGGGACGGGTTTTCCCCGCGGATTGCAGCATAATTATATCGCTCCACTAGCCGCTGTTTTTATCGTGGCTCACGATCTCTCGCAGGCAATCCTTAATAAACGAGAATCCTTCAACTTGGCTTCCTTCATTGTGGAAGCAAAACAAAACTACACTTTGGGGAATTTTAAAAAAGTAGTTTCTGCGCTAGAAAAAATTAAATTTGAATGAGCTCTGAATTTTTTCCCTTTTACGGAGAATCTTAGTGCTGCTCGATCCGCGAAATTTACTTTCAAAAGCCTTTTTTTATCGTTGGTTCCAAGGGCTGATTGGCCGAGAAGAGCCTTGGAAGCGCTTCGTGGAGGGTCTGGATATTCTGCCGGGCCAGAGAGTGTTAGATATCGGCTGTGGACCCGCAAGTATTCTCGCCCAACTTCCGAATGACATTGAATACTTTGGGCTTGATCATAATCCGAATTATATTGAAGAAGCGCAGGCGAAATATGGATCTCGCGGCACTTTCATTGTGCGTTCCATTTCCGCGGAGCTCGCCAAAGAGTTCGGCCAGTTTGATACCATATTGGCAATTGGTGTTTTGCATCACCTTGACGATGCAGGTGCTGAGGCGCTTCTTGCCGCTGCATCAAAGGTACTTAAGCCAGACGGAAAACTTGTCAGCTTTGATGGCGTGTTTTTTGATGGGCAGAACCCCATCGCAAAATTTCTGTTATACTTGGATCGTGGACGCTTCGTGCGCACTTCGGATGCCTATGAAAACTTAGCGAAGCGAAATTTTCCCAAGGTGAAAAGTCGCTTCATTCACGATCTTTTGGCAGTTCCCTATTCGCATTTTGTGATGGAGTGCAAGCTTCGGGAATAATTTCGATTCTCTTGCCGGCTATCTTATTTATATTTTCTTTCTTTTCCGTAGCGAGGCAGGATGCCACAAGCTGCGAGCCTGGAGGGCGAGGATAGAAAGAAAATATAAATAATTATGGTGGCCCCTCCGAGAATCGAACTCGGACACCCGTGAGGGCGCTGGATTTTGAATCCAGTGCGTCTACCAGTTCCGCCAAAGGGCCATGCATGCTATGCGCGAGGGCAAAACTTATAATCGACTGGCGGCTTTGTCAATTTAGAAAAAAAGTGAGCTAAAATGAGCCACTAGGATCACCACGAAGCCGCCCAAATAGAGCAGGGCGGCGCGTTTGTTCTTCCAGGCGAAAAAGATGCGAGAATGTAAGAAAATACCACAGATAAACCAGGTGCCGATGGCTAGGAATACTTCTTTTCGCTCGTTCCAAATTTGCGCAAAATCCGGAAGTTGATTGCGCTCAAAAAGCACCAGCGCTTCGATAATAATTCCGAGTGTAAGCAGGGGCATGGCGAGCAAAATCATTCGATAGCTCATTCGATCGATGCGCCAAAGAGAGCGCTCATTTTCTTTTTTTCTCTCCGGGCTGAGGTGCGGATTGCGAAGAGTCTTCCAAAAATACTCCACGGTAAGGGGGAGGGCGAGCATACAAAAGGCATAGCCCATTAAAAAGCTGAGTCGATAGAGGCTTAGCCACTGCACATCATTATTGAAGAGGGCATTAAATCCTTCGGAGTGTGAGTGCGGGAGAAAACTCAAGGAAACTGCCACCCAGAGATTGGCAAAAAAAGAGGTGAACTGATTGGAATAAACCAACTCGCTCACTAAGTTTGCGGCACTCATGCTCCAGGCAAAGAGCAGCCAGCTAATCGGGCGATCGGGTGATTGAATTTGTTGGGCGGAACTAGGAATCTGGAGTTGCTTTAAATAATAAAGAATACCAATAGTAAAAAAAGCGAAACTTAGTTTTTCTAAGATGGAGCAAATTCTGTCCCACTTCGAGTTCACTTTGCCCGCTATTCCTGCGCGAATAATTGCGGCAACCCAATACAAAGCGGCGATACATAAAAAAACATAGCCAGTCATCGTGTCGCGATTTTGCGATACGGGGCGGCGAAAGTCAAGGTATCGGATCTGGCGCTACCTTTGCATAGGGCTCTCTGAAGGAGAGCAAAATGAGCATTAGCCAAAGCACGCGCCCAACTACAGAATGGTTGAAATCCCCTTTGACGATGAGGCTAGAGCGTTTACAGCCAGATCGTGAAATCCAGGTGCAACCTTACCAAGGCACGCGAAAAAATCTTCGACTTTTTCACACGAGTTATCTCATCGGAAATGGAGCGGATTGCGACTTGCGGATCGATGATCCATTTCTTTCTACTCACCATGCAAGGATTCGACTCCGTGACTCCGGCGCAGGCTATGAGGTGGAAGATTTGGGCTCGAAAAATGGTGTTTTTGTGAACGGCCTAAGAGTGGAGCGAGCCTTTCTTCCGAAGCAAGGCACTTTACGAATTGGCCGATCTCTTATCTCCTGGCGCGACCCCGAAGATTCCATGCCCACAATGCTCGATTGGGTTTGTGAGGATCCTTTTTTTCGAGAAACGTTGGAACGACTACGAAAAATCGCGCATTCTGATTTGCCGATTTTGCTGCTTGGAGAAACTGGCACGGGAAAAGATATCTTGGCTAATTTTATTCATCAGGCAAGTGCAAATGCCAATGGGCCGTTTGTGGCGATCAATAGCGCGAATGCCGGTGGAAGCTTAGCGGATAGCGAGCTTTTTGGTCATAAAAAGGGCGCCTATACTGGTTCAGAAAATAAGCGCTTAGGGGCAATCATGAGTGCCAATCGAGGAACTTTATTTCTCGATGAAATTGGGGATCTTTCTTTAGAAACTCAAGTAAAGCTCCTAAGAACCTTGGAGAATGGCGAGGTGAAGGCCTTGGGGAGTGATACTTCAGAACACAGTAAATTTAGAGTGGTGTCTGCCACAAGCCAAGATATTGAAGATAAAATCGCGCACGGAGTGTTTCGTTTAGATCTCTACTATCGCATTGCCGGTTATGTGGTGCATGTGCCGGCGCTGCGGGATCGTCCGAAGGATATCCTTGCGATCGCCAAAAAAGTATTAGAGCAAAAACAATTGTTTCTAGCAGAAGAGTGTCGAGGCTCTTTACTTTCCTATGAGTGGCCGGGAAATGTGCGTGAATTGAAATCGGTGATTGAACGAGCTGCAGTGATTGCAAGAGCAGAAAATAGCACGCAGATTTTGTGTCATCATTTGATTTTTGGTTCAGCGCTAAAGTATCAATCGAAGCTCACGGATGTTACGCAACTCACGCTCGAGGCCTCAGAGAAAAAACTGATCTTCCAGACGCTCGAAAAAACGGGCTGGTCGAAGGTAACAACGGCGAGAAATCTTGGAATAGCGAGATCCACTTTGTTTGAAAAAATGCGGAAATATGGGATCAGAAACTCACTGAATTAGCAGGTTGTGGAAGAAAACCTCTTCTACTTTACCATGCTTCATGATCGTGTTCATCGCATCGCGAATTCCGATGCGAGCTTTTTCTTTCGTTGCTTCATTCATAAAATCTTCATGCTGGAGCGAAAGGGAGTTCAGCACATCGATGGCCTTATCATGCATCATCACATCGTTGGATTGTGCGTAGGTGGCAGACTCTGGAGAATCGCAACGCGCCCAGAGATCAAGGCTGAGCAATCCTTTTTTTTGCGGACCATATCCGTTGATCAGAATTTTTCCGATGCTCACTACGGAAGCTGCTTCTCGCGCGTGATCTTGTAAATTATCGAAGCCCTTGGAGTAGCGGGCATCTTGTTCCTTTAGGGCCTTCGCCGGATAGAGGCGCAAAAATAATTTAATTCCGGCAAAGCTTCCGCTGGAAAGGCCGATAAGCAAAAGAAGAATCACGGAATAGGCCTGCAGCTTCTCCCAGAAATTACCGCTAGCGAGAATGGAAAAAAAGGAATTGGGATTTTTGGCTTTCACTTCCGTAGAAGGACGTAATTTCTGGAGGAAAGCGATGCTGTCGAGCTTTGCTTTCACTTTCGCGAGCGCCTCACGAAGCTTGGTTTTTAGGGCATCTAGCTTTCCCATAAGTCACTTATCGTAGCGCGAAGTTTTCCTTAAAAGAAGTGAAATAGTCGGTAAATTTTTTGGCCCATCTGACGATAGGTTTTATGAGTGAATTCTGGAGGAATTTCGATGAAAAAGTCCGTATCAAAATCATTACTTTGTTTGCTAGCCGCAGCTAGCGTGAATGGGCTTGCCGCTTGCGCAACGTTAATGGGCGAGGAAACTTCATCGCGTGGTCCGGCGAGCGAGTATGATCGCGGCTATGAACCCACAGAAAATACTACTGCCCCCGAAGAAGCTCACGGTGTTCCGCGTATGCGTCCAACGGCGAGCAATGAAGATAGCCGCACTGAAGATGCCGTGCATGCCCGAGATGTAGTGATTGGTATGACTCGTTCCCAGGTAATGGCCAGTTGGGGTGAGCCCTATGCTCGCGATATCGCTGGAGATGGAAGTGGCGGCCATGAGCGCTGGCATTACGGATCCCGCGCATCGCTCAACGGTGAGCGCATTGTGATTTTCGAAGAAGGTCGCGTAGCTGGTTGGTACCGCTAGGAGCCCATGAAAAAAATAATGGGTGTGGCGTGGAGCACAGTCTCCACGGTGATGGTTTGTGCCATCCTTTTTTTCGGTATGATTACGCCAGCCAGAGCACCTAAAGGAGGGCGTGGCTCCCTAGGCGGAAGAACAATTGCTTCGATTCAAGAAGAAGATTTCGATAAAAAATTACTGAACTATCAAGTTTGCTACGGCGTGAGTTTTGATGCGGGTAACGCAACTCAGGAACGAAGACGCGCCTGCAAAGCGATGCTGGTGCACAAACTGGAAGGGGCTTTCGCGAAGCAGGGCACATTCATTAGTGTTCCTGTTTTGTTCCGCTGCGAAAATACGGCGATGGGCGCTGAGCAATGGCAAGATTGGCAGGATCATCCCGTGGTGGCCTTGCATCCTAATCACGAATTTTTGGCTATCGATGCCTTATTGGCTAAGTATGCAGATTCAGTGAAAGCGGATGCCGATCGGGAGCAATATGCTCGGGAAACCTGCCATTTCTTAAGCGAGTGCAAAGACGCGTTGCGTTTCGATCATTTTTCTTTCCGAAGGGTGAGTTCCTGCCTCTTCGACCAGAGCGCGGAGCGTCGAACCTATATGCTCGATACGGTGGGAAATATGCTCTTTCGATCCCGCTTTTCCCACGAACGTCTTCTTTTCGCAGAAATCCTCCGCAACTAGACGGCCTCGCCGCGTCCTGGTAAGGTTGGGGGCTATGGAAGCCTACTATGAATTCGAACGCCCTATCTCCGGGCTCGAGAAAAAGATCACTGATCTCAAGGAGATGTCTATTCAAGAGAAGATGGATTTCTCTGGAGAAATCCGTGCGCTCGAACAAAAACTAAAAAAACTGATCGAGGAAGTGTATGCCGGATTAACTCCCTGGCAGCGTGTACAGCTTTCTCGTCATCCGCAGCGTCCTTACGCCGAAGATTATATTTCTCTTCTCTTCACGGATTTTCAAGAATTGCATGGCGATCGCAAATTTCGGGATGACCCTGCGATCATCGCCGGGCTTGCTCGTCTTGATGGCCAAGCCGTGATGGTGATTGGTCAGCAAAAGGGCCGCGGCACCAAAGAAAAAATGAAACGCAATTTCGGCATGGTGAAACCAGATGGCTATCGCAAAGCAATTCGCCTAATGGAAATGGCCGCGCGATTTCAGTTGCCCGTGATTACGCTCGTGGATACGCCGGGAGCCTTTCCTGGAATCGATGCGGAAGAACGCGGACAAAGCGAAGCTATCGCGGATAGCATCATGCGCATGTTTGGTTTAGAAGTGCCTGTGATCGCTGTGGTGATTGGCGAAGGCGGCTCTGGTGGAGCGCTCGCTGTGGCCGTTGCAGACCGTGTGCTGATGCAGGAATTTTCTACTTACTCTGTGATTTCTCCAGAGAGCTGCGCTTCCATTTTATGGAGCGATAGCGCGATGGCGGAACAAGCAGCGAAAGTGCTGAAGCTCAGCGCTCCAGAAGTGAAGGGTCTTGGCGTGATTGATGATATCGTGCAGGAGCCGCAAGGCGGAGCCCATCGCAATCACCAAGAAGCGGCAACGCTCTTGGGCAAAAGCCTTTCGAAGCACTTGCAAGAGCTGATGAAGGATGATGGCGCGAGCTTAGCGAAAAAGCGTGTGGCGAAATTCCGTAAAATTGGCACCCAATATATTATTAATTCCCCCATAGAAAGCTGAGGCGAGATTTGTCCCTGCGGTCGATGACGGGTTTTGGACGAGGCGAAGCCAGCTCGGCAGATTGCCGATGCGTTGTAGATTTGCGTGCGGTGAATGCTCGCTTTCTCGATGTGCGCTTTAAGTTGCCTCGTCAACTCCACGCGTTTGAATCGAAAGCCCGTGAGCAAATCGCAGCCTCGATTTCGCGTGGCACAGTGGAGCTCACTGTGAATCTTCAGTTCTTGAAGCCAAGTTTGCAGGGCATGATCAAGGAAGATGTGGCGAAGGCCTATGCTCAGCAAATTGAAAATCTTTCGCAAAGCTTAGGCATTAATTCTGGCCTCACCACAACAGCACTGCTCGAATTGCCTGGCGTAGTGAGCGATGAAGAGGCAGCCGCGCGGGTAGACGTAGAAAGCCTAGAGAAATTATTTTTGGATGCTCTGGGTGCGGCGGTTAAAGCCGCGATCGCGATGCGTAGTTCCGAAGGAGCAAAACTTGGTGAAGCAATCCAGCGCGAAATGCTGGAGATGAGTTCGCTCTTAAAAGAAGTGGAAAAAGAGCGCGGACAAATTCGGGATCGGCAAATGAGCCGTCTGCAGGAGCGCCTTCAAAGTTTTGAGAAAAAACAAAATCTGAAATTAGATGATGCGCGAGTGCTACAGGAATTGGTTTTCTATGTAGACCGGAGTGATGTCACGGAAGAGATCGATCGTTTGCGCAGCCATTTTGGGCAAACCGCAGATCTGATAAAATCGCCTAAGGGGGCAGTGGGTAAGCGCCTTGATTTCTTGGTGCAGGAAATGTCTCGCGAGACAAATACGATTGGCGCAAAATCCGATTTGATCGAAGTAACAAAGCTTGGGATGGACATGAAAACCTGCTTAGAGCGAGTGAGAGAGCAGGTTCAAAACTTAGAATGAGTGCTTGGAAGAAAAAGTTTGTGGCTTTGGCGGCGCCGAGCGGTGGTGGTAAAACCACGCTTTGCCGAATGCTGCTAGAGAAATATCCCGCCTTCGCACTTTCGATTTCCTTTACCACTCGCGCTCCTCGAGGCGCTGAGAAAAATGGCGTGGAATATAATTTTGTAACTCGTGAGCATTTTGAAGAACTGATTCACAAGGGTGATTTACTAGAATGGGCGAAGGTTTACGATAATTACTACGGCACCAGCAAAGCTTTTATCGAATCACAGACGAAGCAGGGAAAAATCGTGCTTCTCGATGTGGATGTGCAAGGTGTGGACAGTTTGAAGAAGGCCTTCGGTAAGGATGCTCTCAGTGTATTTGTGCTACCCCCAAGCCTAGAAGAATTAGAGCAACGTTTGCGCGCTCGTAGTACCGAAACAGAAGAGAAAATTCAAAAGCGTCTCGCTGCTGCGAAGGCAGAACTTTCGCGAGCCAAAGATTTCGATCATCAGATTGTGAATCATAAATTGGAAGAAAGCTTTGCAGAGCTTTGTGCGATCCTAGAGAAAGAAGTGGGCCTATGCTAGCGGATCCTGCTTTAAAAGAAGCCTTTCAATCACTTGAAACTAAGCTGATGGAATACTATCCCGATATCGATATGGCCTTGATTCGTAAGGCCGTGGATTTCGCAAGTAGTGCTCATGGAGATCAGCGTCGATCAAGCGGTGAGCCCTATATTGTGCATCCCATTGGCGTGGCTACCATTCTCGCCGAACTCCACATGGATAAGGATTCCATCATTACTGCCATTCTTCACGATACAGTGGAAGATACGCATGCTTCGCTGGAAGACATTGCCAAAGTATTTGGTGATTCAGTTTCCGAGCTCGTGGATGGTGTGACCAAAATTTCACGAATTACTTTCCGCACGAGTGAAGAGAAGCAGGCGGAGAACTTTCGCAAAATGGTGGTGGCGATGGCCAAGGATTTGCGAGTAATACTCGTGAAACTCGCTGATCGCACTCACAATATGCGCACCCTGGATTATTTGCCTGAAAAGAAGCGCCGCTTGATTGCGCAAGAAACTTTAGATATCTACGCGCCACTTGCCGCTAGGTTAGGTATTCATTGGATCAAAGCCGAACTGGAAGACCTTTGTCTTCGTCACTTGAAGCCTGAAATTTATTATAAACTCGCGCAACTCATTGCGAAGAAAAAGAGTGAACGCGAAAAGTATATCGATGAAGTGATCAAGAACATCGAAGAGAATTTAAAAGAGTATAGCATCAAGGGATCTGTTACTGGTCGCCCGAAGCATTTCTATTCCATCTACAAAAAGATGGAATCCAGGAATATGAATATTGAGGATATCCACGATATCGTGGCCTTCCGAATTCTCCTCGATAATATCACAGAATGCTATAAGGCGCTCGGTGTGATCCACGCGGTGTATAAGCCCGTGCCTGGCCGCTTTAAGGATTATGTGGCGATGCCTAAGCCAAATAACTATCAGTCGCTACATACCACAGTGATTGGTCCTACTGGTGAGCGCATGGAGATCCAGATCCGCACCCAAGAGATGCAGCAGATCGCGCAAAGCGGGATTGCAGCGCACTGGAAATATAAAGAAGGCCGGGCAGACGGTGCCAACCAAAATAAAATGGAGTGGCTATCGCGCCTGCTCGATTCGCAGAAGAATTTAAAAGATCCCACGGAATTTTTGGAGAGTGTGAAACTCGATCTCTATCCAGGAGATGTGTTTGTGTTTACTCCAAAGGGATTGGTGAAAGAATTTCCGCATGGATCAACTCCCCTTGATTTCGCCTATGCCGTACACACCGATGTGGGCCATCGCTGTGTAGGAGCCAAAATCAATGGTAAGATCGTGCCGCTGCGCTATCGCCTGCGCAGTGGGGATGTGGTGGAAATTTTAACGTCTACCACGCAGAACCCCAGCAAGGATTGGTTGAAACTCGTGAAAACGAGCAGAGCGATTTCTAAGATTCGCGCCTTCCTAAAACAAATTGAACGCACCAAAGCGAGAGAGCTGGGCGAAGAAGTGTTGGAGCGAGACTTCCGCCGTTTCCGCACAAATCTTGAGAAAGCCACCAAGACCACGGAGATGGCTCATGTGATTAAAGATCTTGGCTATAAAAGCCTCGATGATCTCCTCGTGGCGCTTGGCTACGGTAAGCTCACCTCAAGAGACGTGAGCCGGAAGCTTTTCCCACCTGAAGTGATCGATTCTCCGAGTGAAGAAGCCCAAAAAGAAAAAGGTATTTTTCAAAAAATTATTTCTACTGCACTTCGCAAGAGCGATGCACGCAATGTGGTGATGGTGAGTGGGATGGGCGATGTGCTTATTCGCTTTGCTAAATGCTGCCACCCCATTCCTGGTGATCCGATTGTGGGTTTCGTAACTCGTGGTCGCGGTGTGACTGTGCATAATACGAGCTGCAAGAAGGCCTTGGATTCTGACAATGATCGTCGCATCGAAGTGGAGTGGACGAAGGTTACCAAAGCCGATAAAGAGGGTAAGCCTCTTGGACCGAAGCGCAGCGTGAAGGTAAAAGTATTCTGTAATGATACACCTGGTATGCTCGCTTCCATGACTCAAACAATTTCGGGCCAGGGCGTGAATATTTCTCAGGCCACTGTGCGCACCATGAAAGATAAAAAAGCCGTTTGTGTTTTTGAGATTCTAGTGACTGGTGTGGACCAGCTCAATAAAGTGATTTCTTCTTTAGAATCGAAAGAGGGGATTTTAAACGTTGAGCGACAAAAGAGTTAATTCGTCACCGATTAAAAGTAGCTCAAATTCGGAATCAGAATTTTTGCGAGTAAAAATTTACTATATTCCACCACGGTAACCTCAATTCCTAAGAAACTCTGCCACCAGTTGGCAGCATCGATGGGTTCCTTCGGCGGACTATAGGGCACCACGTGCACTTCTTTTCTCAGTAAACTTTGCAGAATTAATAGAGAACGCCGCATGTGGTAGCTGGAAGTGATGAGCACCACATCATGCACCTGCGGATTTTGTCGCAAGAAATTTTCTACTGCATAGGCATTTTCAATCGTATTGCGGGAATCTTTTTCGAGTAGCACTTTTTGCATTCGCGCTACCGAGATTTTCGGCGCATCGGGGGCGGCAAGAATGTTTTTCAGAATTGTTTGTACGTTCGTGTGTGGGCCCGCACCCACAATGAAAAGCTCCGACCCAACGCCTCCGGAAAATAAATCTAAAGCGGCATGAACGCGACCGCGTCCTCCTGCGAGACATACAATCAATGAATCTTTGGGAATCTGATCCATTGCGGGGGAGGGTGGATAGTCGTAGAGAAAAGTGCCGAGCAGACGAATGCTGCCCGCAAAACTTAAGAGCAGCAAAAACAAAACCCCAATCCAACGTAATTTACGCAAATTGGGGCTCCAGTGCATTAGGCTGCTTCAGAATGATCGAGACTGGTTTGCCAAAGCTCATAGAGAGTTTTGCCAGTGGTAGTGGTGCGTAGCCAGCGAGAAGCGTGATCTGGTGGTTCTTGACCGAGGAATTTCTGTGCCATCGCGTGAACCGTGAAAATCTCGTTTTTGTATTCAACTTTGTACTCATGATCCGGCATCTTTTTTACCGTACAAGTAAACTTTGGGTCACTCAAGAAAGCAAGGGTTTCGCCTTCTTTCACAAAACCATCGCGAACCATGTGAGTAAGATCAAATTTGTTTTTCTTTTTAGACATTCGAGTAGCCTCCCTTTTCTTCTATACAAAACTAACGGCATATTCCCGCTAGTGCTTGAGTCGAAAAGAGCTACTCGCCGTGTCAGTTATTGAGAGGGTTCTCGTTATACGCTGTGGGCACAGCCATGCCCATAGCGTGCATGCCCTTATCCACGTAAATGGTGGATCCAGTGATACCTTTGCCTAAATCAGAGCACAAGAATGCTGCGGTATTCGCCACTTCTTCTGCCTGTAGCGTGTCGGTGAGGGGAGCATTTTGCTCACAATACTGAATCATGGTTTGAATCATTCCGATTGCTTTTGCGGCACGAGATGCAAGTGGACCTGCACTGATCACGTTCACACGGTGGGCGTGGCGACGGCCGGCCTCAAATGCAAGCACGCGCACATCGCTTTCTAGGGCAGCTTTCGCCGAACTCATTCCGCCGCCGTAGCCTGGAATTACTTTTTCTGCTGCGAGATAAGAAAGCGCGCAGAAGCTGCCGCCTTTTTCCATGATGGGAGAGAGGTGGCGAACCATGCTCACGAAAGAATAGGCGCTCGCCGAATTGGCAGCGAGATAGCCAGAACGAGACGTATCCATCAAAGGCTTCTGCACTTCGGGGCCATTCGCTAGCGAGTGCACAACGATGCTTAGTTGATTCAAGCCGAAGTCGCGCTCGATGCAATCACGCAAGCCGCGAATCGAGAAATCGCCGAGATCTTGGTAGCGTTTGTTAGCGCGAACATCGTCAGGCACATCATCCAAGGAATCGTACATGGCATCCATGGGATAGATTTTTTCGAAAGTGAGTTCGCCGTAGCCTTCACCGAGTGAGGTATCGAGCTTTCCGCGCTCGAGCGACATGCGAAGAATATTGAGGGCTGGTGGCCATGTGGTGATGATCACCTTTGCGCCTGCTTTTTTCAGCGATTTTGCAATGGACCAACCAAAACCTTGGTCATCGGCCACGCCGGCTACGAGTGCTAGTTTTCCTCTAAGATCTAGATTGAGCATATATCCTCCGCTTTGCTTGAGGATACTTTGCTCGATCTCTTAGCGGCTGGCAAGGGAAAGGCGCTTGCTGCGCCGCCATCTTTTTAGAGAGTGCACTGCAGAAGAGCGGCGCTCGCTTCTTGGGGGCTTTGTTGAAGGGCAGCTTTTGTGCAAGGAGTATTGATTCTTGCCTCATGCTGGCCGCGTTTGGGCGTGAGGGCGCCATACTTTGCTAGCACATTACCAAAAAGATCTTCTTCCCTCAGCTCGCTGCCTTTTTCTTTGAGCGCATAGTTAGGCTCAACGCCAAGTTTTTGAAGAGGATCCCCTGAAGCACGAAAGATGCGATGAGTGCTTTTGTAGATGGGTAGGTTTCCACGAATGAGGCTCTGCATGGTGCCTTTACCGAAGGTTCTTATTCCAATCACTTTGGCTCGATTTTGATCCTGTAGGGATGCTGCCACAATTTCCGCAGCACTAGCTGTATTTTCATTTACAAGCACGAGCATGGGGAGATGGCTCACTTGCTCACTCATTGTGGAAACTTGAAAGGCTTCTTGAGAATTTTTCAGCGCCTCAAATTTCGCCATCACAATATTGGGCCCCATAAAAAGCCCGCCCACACAAATCGCTTCACGTACAAGGCCGCCAGGATTATTGCGAAGGTCTAATACAATTCCTTTCACTTCTTGTTTTTCAAGCTTCCGCAAGCTTCTTGCAATGGCTTGGCAAGTATCCTCGCGAAAGAAATTTCTAACTTGGATGAGCGCGACATTATTTACTCTTCGCTCCTCAATAGTAGAGAAACGGAGATGTTCGGCGGGAACGCTTAGCCACTTTCTCTGGTTGCCACTCAGCACCAAGAGTTGCAAGTTTCCTGAATGTAGGGTGGCTTCACGAAAAAGCTCATGGCGCTGTTGATTGGAGATTTGTTGTGCAGGAATTCCGTTAATTTCTAGAAGGGTATCGCCCTCTTTCAATCCAGCACGAGCGGCGGATGAATTAGGTAAAACTTCCAGCACATGTAATTGATCTTCATGACGTCGTAAAAAGGCTCCTACACCCCAGAGATCTTGCTTTGATTCTTGAGCAATGTGCGCATGAGGATCAGTGGCACTGAGTGCTGCATCCAAAGCCTCTTGGGTAGTGAGATTATCTAACGCAGTGGTGGCGGAGATATTCTCGGCAAGTTGATGAAAGTGACTGCTGTGCCTTTCTTCGGGGCTCAGCGAAGCTACTGCATGCTCAAGTTTTTCCTCTTCGCGATCTAGTTGGATACCCTCGGCCAAGCCGAACTCTCCCGAACGAAAGCGAATTTGCTGAGCTGATTTTGCATTATCCAATATTATGCGCAGTGCTCTCAGGCAGGCGATGGATTTGCTCGCGGAGTCTTCACAGTGCCCCAGCGTTTGTTTGAGGGCTTCGCTAGCGGAGTCTCCGTTTTGTTCGGCAAAGGAAATCCCGCCACTCAAAAGTAGAAAAAGTAGAAGCGACCAAGCTAGCTCTCGGCGTGTAGCGCGCATAGGGCGGCATAATACCACCAATGCAGCGGGGTGGCAATGGATGACCAAATTAGTTTAATCGTTTAATTTCAAATGGTTGGCTACTTTTTGTGGGCCAAAATCTCCACCTGGATGGCAAAAGTATCAGAGATCACCTTATCGCCCACATCGGCGAAGAA
Organism: Oligoflexia bacterium; assembly: GCA_903867855.1. Classification (GTDB taxonomy): domain Bacteria; phylum Bdellovibrionota; class UBA1018; order CAIPTA01; family CAIPTA01; genus CAIPTA01. The sequence goes on from CAIPTA010000173.1 coordinate 35,892, forward strand.
TTTGCTCGAACGAAACTTGATATCCCAGAGGGTGCGATCTACTTCCACTTTACCCTTGGCCACAAGCTGGTCGGCGGTGATTTTGGTCTCGATCGGAAAGCTCACGCTATGGGTGATTTTTTTGATGGTGAGATCACCGGTGACTGAGTACGAGCCGTTTTTGAGGGCGTCCACTTTTGTGATTTTAAAATAGGAAATTGGATTTTTTTCTACAGAGAAAAAATCATCGGATTTTAAATGATTGATCAGCTTTTCATTATAGCTCTTATCCGTAAGATCAGTATCTTGGATCGTGGTCATGTCGATCGCGAAATCTCCTCCCACTAGTTTTCCTTTAGAGAATTTGAATTCACCCGATTTAAGCTGCAAGGTGCCTTGATGAGAACCAGCGAGCTTCTTGCCCTCCCATTCCAACTTTGATTTGGCAGGCTCGCCAATCCAGGTTTCCGTATTTGCGTGGGCTAAGCTAGGAGTCGCTAGGAGGAGTATTGAGAGCATTAAATTTTTCATCGTATGCCTTTCAAAAATTAGGAAGATTTCCGGAAACATAAAGTGTTGCGCCTTGAAGGCCATCAGCAGGAGTGATCGTAACGGCAAGATCGCCCATGCGCTCTTTAAATCGCTCGCTCAAGCTCACACCATAGCTCATACCGATGGCAGCACCTGCAATGAGATCATGCAAATAGTGCATATTCATTTCCATCCGGCTTTCCGCCACCACAAAGGCAGAAGCATAAGCGGCAGCGCCATAGTACCAAGGATGATTTGCTCCCACCACGCTGGCAAAGGCAAAGGCGGTAGTAGCATGGCCTGAAGGGAAAGAGTGCTTCCCTCCGCTCGGACGTTGCTCCGGTATGCTATACTTCAAAATTGTGGAATCTGCGGCGGCGAATCCAGTGGATTCCACCATCAATACGGCGAGGTGTTCAGAGCGCTTTTGATCTGTAAATAAATAATGTGTATACATTCCTACTGCATAGGCTGCATTGGGTAGCACTTGTCCCCAGGCATCGCCGAGCTTATCTATTTTATCTCCTAGTGGTTTGTAAGCGTAGGCGCGCGCTTGAATGCGTTTCTCCCAATTTTTTGCGAAAAGTAGAATTCCCCCAGTTAGCACGGCTCCTGTGGCGAGAATGATTTGCCCGTCGGAATTGGTTACGGGTGCAACGAAATCTCCAATCAGTTCTGATTCGGCGCGGGCGGATGGAAAGGGCAAAAATGTGAGAACCAATAGGAGAAATAGGGATTTTTTTAGCATCGAATGAGCTTGATTTAAGTTGACCAAAAAACCAAATAATTTCTAAAGATTTTAGGACCTATACCCGATGAAAAGAGTGGAGTGGGTATTATGCGCCATGGTCTTTTATATTTCAGTGTTTTCTGGTTAGCGGCGTGTGCCAGCACGCCTTCGCGAGCTCCTTCCTTTGCTGGGGCTGACCAGGTAATGAATGCGGTTGACGCTTGTCGTAAAGATGCTCCTCTCGCGGCCAGTTCGTTTTGTGCGAGCGCTAAGCCCGGATACCAAGATTGCCGCGCGGATAGCGCGTCAAACAGTGTAGAATTTTGTATAGCTGCGGAAGCTGGCTACAAAGACTGTCGACAAGACTATGCGAATAGTAGTGCTACTGTTTGCTTACACGCTAAATCTGGCTTTGCTGATTGCAGAAGAGATTACCTAAATTTTGGAGTGAATACTTGTCTCAAGGCAGACGCGGAATTCCAAAGTTGCCGCACAAAAAAGACGGCGGCAGATTGTTTGAGTATGACTGTGGGGGAACGATGAGCGGCGATCAAAGAGTTTTTTTACACGATGTTTCTTCCCCATTAACGAGTCTTCAATTGAATTTAGAAAATGCTATCATGATGCTGGAAGACAAAAAGCCAGAAGAGATTGATGAGTGCCTGAAAATACTCAATAGCTGCATGGGCCAGGTGCGAAGAATTGTTACCATGGTGCGAGATCGCCGTGAAGTATTGATCAAGGAGAGCGAATAGTGTCAGAAGATTCACCCACTATCCTCATTGTTGACGATGAGCCAGATTTACGAGATGCGATTGCTTTCGACTTTCGTAGGAACAAGTTTAATGTGCTAACTGCAAGCTGTGGCAATGAAGCCTTCAAAATTGTAGAGGCAACTCCGAACATCGATGTGGTGCTTTCCGATGTGAGAATGCCCAATGGAGATGGAATCGAATTGCTCGACAAAATAAAATCGCGGGATGCGCAAAACCCCATTGTTATTTTTATCTCAGGCTTTGCAGATATTAAGCTAGAGGAAGCCTACGATAAAGGGGTGGATGCCTTCTTCGGCAAGCCTTTCGATCGTAAGGCTCTACTGGAGGCCGTGAACTATTCCATCAAAGTTTCGAAGCAATGGAAGGCGCGTAAGAAACAACGCGTTGATCTCGAGCTTTTTATTGATGTAAAATTTTTGAAGAGCAACTTCGCCATTAAAACCCGCGTGCAAAATATTGGGAGAGGCGGAACCTTCATTGCGACCCCTGACCGCAATGCAGCCTTGGGCGAAGAGCTTGAATTCAAGATTCATTCTCCCAGTGATCCAGCTTTTGTAGTGAGTGGACGTGGAATTGTGCGCTGGCTAAGAGCTGAAGCCGATGCAACGGGTCCGGTTGGGTGCGGAGTAGAATTCCGCTCTCTCGACGACGGCGGAAATCTTAATCTCGTAGAAGTGATAAATTACACAAGAACAAAATCTTTCATTCCGAGAAAATAGGAGCGACGGGAAAGAAATCTATGAAAAAGGACGGAAAGCCAATTCTAGTAGTGGAAGATGATGTGGAGCTTTGCAATGCCATTCTCGCCACACTCCATCGTGCAGAATATGCGCCGGTAGGTGTTGTGGATTTGCGCGAGGCTATGTTTAAAGTGAAAAACCAACGATTTAGCTGTGTGATTCTTGATATGCGTCTTCGTGGTTCGTCGGGTGAAGATTTGGTTGATTTTATTCGTGATCGAAAAGATGTTCCGAATAATGATACCCCAATTCTTGTGATTAGTGGCTTTCTAGATAAAGCAATTTTAGAACACATCGCGAAACGCATTCAGGGTGCGCTAGTTAAACCCTTTGAGATGACAGCGCTCCTTCAGATGGTGGAAAAACACGCTAAGTAAAAATCTTGCTCTCGGGATCACTCCAGCAGAGAATGTGGTTGGGAGATTCCATGGCTAACTTACAATATCCAAATACATTTCGTGAGCTCGACCTAGGCTACACTAAACTAAAAAATCGAATTTTAATGGGATCGATGCATACTGGCCTGGAAGAATCTAAGGGTGGATTTCAGGCACTTGCTCAGTTTTATGCAGAGAGAGCAGAAGCAGGAGTTGCTCTAATTCTCACCGGCGGTATTTCGCCGAATCTCTGTGGCAGGCTTGCTCCTTTTTCATCGCAGCTTAGTTTTTCCTGGCAAGCAAAAAAACATCGATTGATCACTGATGCAGTTCATCAGTCTGGTGGCAAAATTGCGTTGCAAATTCTTCACGCTGGTAGGTATGCCTTTCATCCACTCGCGGTGGCGCCCAGCAGAATAAAATCTCCGATTAGTCCGTTCGCACCATGGGCCTTGCCTGGCTGGGCGGTAGAAAAAACAATTCGTGATTATGTGCGATGTGCGCAATTAGCAAAATTAGCTGGCTATGATGGCATAGAAATCATGGGTTCTGAAGGGTATTTGATTAATCAATTTATCTCCTCTAAAACAAACCATCGCAAAGATAAATGGGGCGGAAGCTTTGAGAGCCGCACGCGTTTTCCCACAGAGATTGTAAAACGCACTCGAGCTGCCTTAGGCAAAGAATTCATAATTATCTATCGATTGTCCATGCTGGATCTTGTGGAGCCCGGGTGCGAGCACAGGGAAGTGGTGAGTCTTGCAAAGGCAATAGAATCAGCTGGTGCAACAATCATCAATACTGGAATAGGCTGGCATGAATCACGAATACCCACGATTGCAACTATGGTACCGCGTGCAATATTTCGATCAGTTACAGCGAGCATTAAAAAAGAAGTTAGCATCCCACTCATCACCTCCAATCGAATCAATACTCCAGAAAAAATCGAAGAAATACTTGCGAGCGGCGATGCTGATATGATTTCCATGGCGCGCCCGTTTCTGGCAGATCCGGAATTTGTGTTGAAGGCGAAGCAATCTCGGGCCGATGAAATCAATACTTGTATCGCATGTAATCAGGCCTGTCTCGATCATATTTTTAAGCAAAAAATAGCTTCTTGCTTGGTGAATCCACGGGCTTGCAAGGAAAAAGAATTTCCTTTTTCGCTAGCGACAACGAAAAAGCGAATTGCGGTGGTGGGGGCTGGGCCGGCAGGATTATCTTTCGCTACTCATGCGGCATCGCGCGGGCACCATGTGGATCTTTTCGAAGCGGCAGCAGAGATTGGCGGCCAATTTAATTACGCAAAAAAAATCCCTGGCAAAGAGGAGTTTTACGAAACCATTCGTTACTTCCAAAAGATGATAGCGAAAAACGCTGTGGCTCTGCATCTCAATAAACGAGTTGGCTCAGAGGAATTGCTTGCTGCAAAATTTGATCACGTGATTCTAGCCACGGGCGTGAAACCGAGAACGCCAAGCATTCCCGGCATTAATCACGCAAAGGTGGTCTCCTATATTGATGTGCTCACAGGGAAGAAGCAGCTTGGTAAGAGAGTGGCCATCATTGGTGCAGGAGGTATTGGCTTTGATGTGGCTGAGTATCTCGTGGAAAATGATCACGCATTAAGTGAAAATCCAAAAGCTTTCGCAGAGTTTTGGGGCTTCGATCTCAAAGGAATGGCAGCGGGCGGATTGCAGGGTGTGGAAAGAAAGCTGGGCACACCGGCCAGAGAGATTTTTCTACTACAACGCAAGGCGGGGAAGCTTGGGGAACGCCTCGGTAAAACTACTGGCTGGATCCACAGGGCCATGCTTAAAGATAGAAAGGTGGAAATGCTCTCCGGCGTTCAATATGAAAAAATTGACGATGATGGATTGCATATAGTTTTGGAAGCGAAGCAGCGCTGCCTAGCCGTAGATCATGTGGTGATCTGCGCAGGCCAAGAGCCTCTAAGAGAACTAGAGCAATCGTTGCAGGGCGCAGGAATGTCTACCTATATCATTGGCGGGGCAGATGTTGCGGAAGAACTGGATGCGAAGCGAGCAATTGATCAAGGATTTAGGCTTGCTGCCAAAATTTAAAATTTATTTACCAGTCTTTCTCAAAAGATTTGAGTAGAGAAATCTCAACTTGAGTGGCATTTCGAATTTTTGGAAAAAGATATCTTATACTGCCGATCAAAAATCCCATTCCATAAAAAAAATGCCCAAGCAATAGAACCGGCGGAAGTAAGATCAATAATCTGCTATTTTTCTTGGTTAGACAGGCGAAGGCGGATGCTGCAATAGAAAATACTAAGTACAGGAAAATCGGAAGAAAAAGGTAGCCGCTCATTGTGCTGAATTCTGTGGCAAAAGTGAGTAGGCCAAGGCAATACAAAAAAAATACGAGTGGTAACAGAAAAATATGATTCCAAAATTGAGGAAATAAGAGCAGATGCTTGGATCGGCCGGCTCCATAGTTCAAGATTTGTTTGGCAAAAAGAAATATATTTTTTTCCGGCTCGCGATAGCAAATGGCTAGAGGGTGATAATAAATTTTCGTTTGGTGCTGCACTCGATTTAAAAATTCATTTTCCTCGTTCGGGTAGAGTTCCAAATTGAATCCGCCCTCAGCGAGAAACAAATCACGGCGAATAACCATATTGCATAAAATTAATTCTCTCTCGCTGCTAGCTCGCACTCTACCGATTGAGGAGTATCTAGCTCTAAACGGACCCATGCCAAACGCAGAATCGAAAAAAGCTTGGATAGCGGCCTTGAAATTCTTGGATGTGGATCTAAAATGTGCAGGGCCCCCAACTATTCCAATTCCGGATTCATAGGAGAGCGCATCATCGTAGTATTGAAGCAGCCTGGGATGCACAACAGAATCATTATCGATAAAAAGTAAATATTCCCCCGTGGCTACTTTAGCGGCTTCATTTCTCTGAAGGGAGGGCTGTTTGCCGATCGCTGTAATTACTTCTATTCCAGTAGAAACGTATTTTAGTTCTACCAATGATTTGAGCGCTGTTGAGCTATCTTCTGAATTTCGAGCGGTGATAATTACGCTATATTTTCTCACGACCTTAAAGGTAGAAGAAAAGCTTTATAATGTCTATCGCTGCCCGAATTATGATCCGAAGCCACTATCGTCTGCACTTGGGATATTGTGAATTGGGGAGCCATTCGCAACTTTTTTCATCGCCAAAGAGCTAGCGCTAGCAACAAGTTTTTTACTTCGAGAAACACTTTCTCGCTTTTTAAGAGGAACTACATTGGCAGAGGTGCTTAATTCTCCGCTTGGTTTAGAATTTGTATTTTCTTTTGTTTGGTATCCAATGCGTGTTTCTAGATTTTCAATCACTTCTTGAAGTAAGGAGGCTTGTTGATCTAGTGCTTTTGCTAGGTTCGCGGATTCTTCTGCGGTGGCAGAGTTCTGCTGAGTTGCTTGGTCTAGAAGATTCATCGCCTTTCCAATTTCAGCAACGCCTTGCGATTGTTCTTTGGTTGCACTCGCGATTTCTGCCATCAATTGGCTCACATTCTCCACTTTGGAAACGGCTACTCCAAGAGTTTCTTCGCATTCGCCGGCTAGCGACATCCCGGTTGCCATTTTCTCTTTGCCCGCTTGAATAACGCTTTCAAGATTTCGTTTTGTTTCCTCTACTATGCCGTTCACTTTTGCGGTGCTTTTTTCTAATAGTGTGGAAATTTCCTCTGCTGCTTTGCCGCTCATCTGGGCCAGGTTGCCAACTTCTTCAGCCACCACAGCAAAGCCTTTGCCGTGTTCGCCGGCTCTTGCAGCTTCCACAGATGCGTTGAAGGAAAGTAGTTTGGTTTGGAAAACGATATCGTTAATTACTTTCGTTTTATTGCCAATTTCTTGGATCATCGAAACGATCTCAATAATCTTTTGGTTACTTTCGCCCACTTGATCAATAATGGTTGAATTGCTCGAATTGATTTCAGAAAGCGCATTCACTAGTTTTTTTACTGAATTCTTGCTCTCCAGTGCAGCAGACTGACTATCTTTTGCTTCGTGGGCAGAGTTTTCTGCGCTGCTGGCGCTCTTGTCTGTCATGGAGCTAATTTCATCTAGGGTAGAAACAGTTTCTTGAATTGCGCTTGCTTGCTCGCTCGTTCCAGAGGCGAGCGATTCAGACGCTCTCACGAGTTTGTCATTAGAATTTTTCACTGTTGTTACGATTTCTCGCATTTTATCTACCACTTCACTCACGCTACTGATTACACCGTTTTTGATGCTAAGGCCGAATAAAGTGGATCCAATAGCAGCTAGCAATACGGCGAGTAGGCTATACGCAACACTTTTCGAACGTTGAGCAGCCTGGCCATCAATTCTCATGTTCAGCAATTGGTCAAATTCTGTTCCGCAAATGGTCCAGTAGGTGAAGCTCTTATTGAATGCCGCTTCTGCGATAGGCAGAAATTGTTCTGGAGTGGTAGTTAACTTTGAGGCATTTGTTACTTCATCCATCATCTTGAGCAGGGCTTCCACAGAATTTTTTACCTCAGTGGTAGCTCCTGGTAGAGAGGCCTGAAGGCTTGGGCTCACGCCATTAAAATTTTTGTCTTCGTTGAGTGTAGTTTGCGCATCTCCAGTAATTCGATCGAGATCCATCGATTTTAGAAAGGCTGCAGAGCTAACGAGCCAGTTTTTATCCTCTGCCGAAAGTGTTTTACGACGAACAATCCCCTCCATGCGGGTGATGATATCCACTAGACGCTCTTGCATCTGCGGTAGTGCCCCCAAAACCACATCGCCCAAATAGTAGCTATCGAGTTCTGGATCCAAAATAATATTAGAGGTATCCCCTAAGTGGGTGATCATGCCGCGAATCGTTGCAATCACTTGTGCGTGTTTATCGGTGCTCACTTCTGGTTTCATACTTCCATACTGAGCTTTCAAATCGTTCCAATCTTTTTTCAACACTTCTACGCGAAATTTTTCACGCTGACGTTGAGCTAAGCCTTGATCGGTGAATTGGAGATCTACGCCTGCTTCTGCATTTACCTTTTCAATGTCTTGAATATCTTTCTCAAAGCTTGCTTCTACTTCGGCAAGTTTCGCTTTCGAGGCGGTATCGCCATGCAGAGCTCTCTGCGCAAGGTAGGAGTGCTGTCCAACGTGTTGCAAAGCAGATTCTAGAGGTTTTTGATAGCTAACACCCTTTTTCTCAAAAGAGGCAAATCTGATATCCACTCCGTAAGGCGCGATCATGCAGTAAACCAACACCGCCACTGGGATCACATAGCAAATATTTCCGAGTGTGAGTTTAGCTGAGATGGAAAGCGACTTTTTCATACTTATAGCTCCAAATGTACAAGGCCTTTACAAATAACTACCTATTACTTATCGGAATGCTTTTGCGCGGCTTGAACTAAACTCGCCAAAATTGACCACACGGAATCTGCGAATTGTTTGCAGCGGAAGCGTGTGAAATTCGACAGATTCGGCGTAAATTTTTCGTGTTTTGATTACTTCGTAATTCCTGAGCGCTATACTTCTCGTGGATTGAGCGTTGTTTTTTGAATTCTACGAGGGGGATTTCGTGAAAATTTATTCTTTGGCAACTGTATTGGTATTGTCGGGGTTTGCGGGTTCGCTAGTGGCTGAGGCGGCAAAAGACTATAAGAAAATTGCAAGCTGTGGATCGGCCTCCGTTGTATCTGGCGATAGTTGCCAGAATCTCAAAGTAGAGTTCAAGTTTGAGGGTTGCCAATTAAAATCTGATGCGCAGACTGCAAAGAAAGTACTCTGCGAAAAGAAAACAGCAAAGGCTCGTTTCCAAGATGGCAACTATCGATATGAAGCGGAATTTAAACGGGTAGAAGACGGCTGGGGCGCCAGCAACTGGCAACAAGTTGGTGGAGTTTCCCAGTGGGAAAAAATAGAAAAAAAGATAGAGCCCAAAGTGGAAGTGAAAGCTCCTGTGCCAGTGGAAAAAGTGGTGATTTCTCCTGCTGTGAAAGAGGCAGAGCCGGCTGCTGCTAGTGGGTCTCCGTTTAAATTCACTGCATTTTTCGATGCACGCTATACTCAATTTACAGTGCACAATGATCCAAACACTGTTAGTGCAAACGCTGAATCGGGCTTTGGCGTTGAAGATGGCGCACTCTACGCGAACTACGACAAAGATAAATTTTCAGTCGTCTTAGACTTGGCTTTCCGTCGCGCAAAGGATTCGGATACAAATAGCAGTGCAACGGTTGCCAATCAGTCTAAAAATAATTTTATTTCAATTGGTGCAGATAAATCGCAGCTTTACGCTCGCTACAAAGTTACTCCGGAGATCACAGCAGATCTTGGTCAGTTCGATACCTTGTTTGGAGTGGAGGTAAACGATTCTAAGGATCGAGTATTCGGTAAATCTGGCCTGGTGTACGACTTAGTTCTGCCACTTACTCACACAGGTTTCATGCTGGAGTATGTGCGAAATGGAGCTTCTGTAAAAGTTTTCGGAGCAGACCCAAATAATAAAGGCACAAATGGTTCCGACTCCACTGGGGATAATAAAACGGAGTTTGGCGGGGCCCTCGGCTACGCTAATGATAATGTGCGCGGTCAGTTTGCTTATATGACCCGCTCCATTTTAAAAGCGAATCCTACGCTCGGTTACGATAATAGAACCCTCATGGAGGCCACTGCCGGTGTCACCTTGGGGAACTTTTCTCTTGATGGAGAATATGATCGCCTCGTAGACCCTAACAAAAATTTACTCACGCCCAATAACTCTAGCGACCTAGAAACGGCGGGGGAGGGTTACCTCGCCTTAGCTAGCTATAAAATTACGGAACCCTTACAAATAGGAGCTCGCTACGAGCGAGTAAAAAATCTTCCCTCTAGCACTACCACTGTAGCTGTGGGCAAGGATGAGGATTTTGGTGGCTCGATTCACTATCGTTTATCCAGCGAATTAGAGTTACGGGGTGAATACATTGCTTATCGTTACTATAGCCTGGCTAGTGGCTCGTGGAAGGATTCCCGTATGAGCGTTGGTGCTCTGGTAACTTTCTAAGCTAAATTTCGGTGATTTTTTTATTGCTGCAATGAAAAAAGACACTAGGTGCTGTGTGCTTCCTCTAGTTTTATAATTTCGGGGTGGCACTCAAATCTTGGCAGCGGCGAGAATCACAGATCTCCGCGCCTCAATTGATCGCATCATCCAGAATCATGGGTACAAAGCTCTTTCCAGAATGAGGGAACGATGCAAGTGGCGCACCGCACTAAGCTTATTCGGGCTGTATTCTGATGGAACACGAAATGTGTTCTAAGTCTTTGACAATTAATCCGCTTTAAGCGAAAACCTTTTAGCCGGCGAATAAGACAAACAAAAAAATAGACGCTTCAAAGAGGATAAAAAATGAAAACGATAAAAAGCATACTCTTACTTGCATTACTCTCTGTTAATCCCGCGATGGCCGACAATACGCCGGTTACCGCAGCTCCAAGCTGCAACATTGTTCGCACGGCAAAAGCCACCGTGAGAGTATATAAAAATTCTTGGACGCAAACAGACGGCATCTGGGTGAGACAATCTGCTGAGCTAGTGAGTTCCACAGCGGATATTAATGTGGTTACCGGAAATGGCAATGGCTGCATCTTCCCTACTGCAATTCGTCTGGATAGCATTCTCTTGAATGGCCAACAACAAACCATAAATGTGAACGCGCATATCCTCGCTCCCGACAACACTGGAAATAAAACCTTCTTAGCAAGTTACTACCTAAGTGGCAACGGTGGGCGCTACTCCAATGCTCTCGCCTGGACTCCCGACCTCACGCTAAAAAACATTGGCCTCAATATCGCTAATGAACGCGCCGCCGATGCAGCCACCGCGCACGAAGAAACCCTCAATATCACGGTATGGTTCGATGATAGCGCTCAATAAAAAGCATACTATCCTTAGCCTAGCTCTAGTTGGCGGCCTTTTGCTTTCGCAAAGGGCTTTGCCCATTGGGCGCATTGGCAATAATGGATTAATCGGCGATCCTGTGGAAGGCTTTGTGGCGAATATTCCGAGCGCTTTCCCTGATGTGCTGTCGATCTCCGCTGATCGTTCTGCGAAACTGATTTCCAACGAGGTTATCGATGCCAACTCGGAAAATAGTATTTCCGTAGGTAGCAATGATCTTGGAGATAACCAGTTATCCATGCTCATCTATCCACTCTCTGCTCAGTTCCCAGAGCTTCTTGGGAAATCTGCAGAAGAAATCACGAGCTACTTAAGCTCCACCTATCAGTTCGCAGTAACAAGAGTGTCGGCACCGAATTGCGCCACGATCTTGCTCGCAGAAAATAGTGTTGGCTACTTAGGCATCGCGCAGTGGGGCGGCGGACATGGCTATGCCGTGAGCGTGCAAAAGACGATCACTCAAACTGGTCGTGAAGGCATTTTAGAATTATTGGAATCTACCAAGATATTAAATCCATGCTTACCGTAGAACATTCACAGCCACCGCGCCTCACGGAATACACCGACTACCATGAGTTTCTGCATGCGTTTTATGTGTATAAGAAAAAACAGAACGCGAATTTTTCCTATCGCCATTTTGCGAAACTAGCAGGCATCAAGAGCTCCAATTTTTTGATGCTCGTGATGCGGAAAGAACGGCGCTTGTCTGCTGAGATGGCTCGAGCTGTGGCGAAGGCGATGAAACTCGCAAAACCAGAATCGGATTATTTCACGGCGATGGTGAAGATGGAGCTTTGCCGTAATCCCGAGGAGCGCCAAGAATTTGAGCGCGAGTGCTCCGCGGCTATTTGCAAAATTATGCGAAAAGTTTTGCCGCAAGAAAAAGCGGAATACTTAAGCACCTGGTACTATCCTCTCGTGCGCGAGCTTGCCTTTCTGCCGGATTTTTCTCTCTCCGCTAAGTGGATTTCGAAAAAAATGGGCGGCTCGATTTCCGTTGACCAAGCCGAGAAGGCCCTCGAAGTGCTTTTCCATCTAGGCTTATGGAAATTGAATCCTGCAGGAAAAGTGGTGGTGAGCGATACCTTCGTCGACACTGGCCCAGAAGATCGGGCCTTTGGAGAGGTGAAGATTGTGCAGATTCACGAAGGTAACTTAAAAGTTTGGGCGCAGATCATTGCCGATGTGCCGGCTAAGGATCGTGAGCTCGGTCTCCTCAATATCCCCATCAATGCTAAGAAAATTCCAGAACTCAAGAAACGCATGCAGCGTTTTCAAGATGAAATTATTGGCTGGCTGCAGGATGAAACAGAGCCCACGCAAATCGTACAGCTCGGCACATATTTAGTGCCGATGACAACTGATACTCTGGACAATTGAGATCCATGCCTCTGGCCTCTACATTGGCCACCTGACTAGCAGGCCATTATAACGGCCGTAGCAAGTCGTAGGGCGAATTCGCTTGTAGCAAAGTTTTGAAATACCCCGAAATATCTCGAAATATTTTAAGATTGCGCGAGCCCGTGTTTGTTTGTTTTCAACTTCTTGACTCGACTGTGAAATCTGTCGTTAGTCTGTTTTTTATTCAGAATAAATGGAGCGGGATATCAGATTCGAACTGACGACCTCGTCCTTGGCAAGGACGCGCTCTAGCCAACTGAGCTAATCCCGCAGCTAGAAAGTGATTTCTATTGTCTTCTAGTGATTTCGTCAAGAGTTTTCCTGCTAACGCAGCGCACTCATTGCCTGGAACTAGCGTTTTGCCGCTTTTCGCTCGCGAAATTTTTCTTTTAGGCCTTTAAAGAAATCCACGGCATAGGTGGAAGCGCTGGTCACAGAGAGAGCCACGGAGATATACATAAGCACAGTGCCGATCGTATCACTCGGCAAGTGGAAAAGGTCTTCATGTAAAATGAGAAAGGGAATGGCCACCATTTGCAGGGCTGCCTTCCATTTTCCGCCTTGTCCGGCGGCGATGATCACGCCCTCTCCAGCCGCAAGCGCGCGCAAGGAAGTGATCCCCATTTCTCGGCAAATCAGGATCATCACGAGATAAGGAGAAATTCTTCCCAGCTGTTGCAGCATGATGAGGGAGCTCACCACGAGAAATTTATCGGCGAGAGGGTCCATCAGTTTGCCAAAAATAGTCACAGCCTTATAGGCGCGGGCCAAGTAGCCATCGAAATAATCGGTGATTGCAGCGAGGGAGAAAAGCACGCAGGCGGCAATATCGTAGTGATAGGTTTTTTGGGCGAGGAAGTAGATCACGCCAGGCACCGCAATCATGCGCAGCACTGTGAGACGATTTGGCGGATTATCAAAGGTGAGTGACGATTCAGAATCGTTCATAGCAGTACCCCTAAACCAGTATATAGAAGGTACGACACAATGAGGAGCGCGGTGAGGATGCGTCCTGATTCTTTTTCAATCAGCAGCACGGAGACAAAAATACCCGTGTAAACCAGCAAAACAGGAATATCCAAGGAAAGGAGCCTTGGTGCCAGAGTGCTACCCCAGATGAGCGCCATAATGCCAGGTAAGAAGAGCACATTGAGCATGCAGGAGTGGGTTAGGCTAGTGAGGGTAAGCGCTCTGCCCGTGGTGCTCTCGCGAAGGGAAAGGAGGGAGCGGATAAGCCACGGCGTGGAGAGGAGAAATGCCACTAGGTGAACAGCCGCCTTTGTATCGCTCACGATGCCACCGGAAACATATTCGTAGATCCAAAGCACAAAGGGATAAGCAGAGCCTAAGGCCAATACGAAAAATCCAAGCCCTAAACAAAAGAAGGCAAAAATCGGCAATAGTCCATCACTCGATTCGAGGATAGATTCGTTCGGATGGTTCCGTTCAAAGTATTTCCATTCACTAGAGTAGCTGCGGAAGTAGAAACCATAGCCTACTGAGAGCAAGAGGAGAAATGCGCCTTCCCAGCGACTGATGCGATAATTTAAGCAGGCATAGCTGAAGGCCACGGTGGCGAGGAGAAGAAATACTGGGCTGGTCATGGTTCGTAAGCGAAAGAAAGTGATCGGGCCAGCCACGAGGATCATGCCGAGGGCTAAGCTGAGTGCAATCACATTGCTGCCGATCATGGAGCCGAGCATGAGATTGCTGGCGATGGCCTTGTCTTTTAGAAAAAGGTGACACGCCAGAGAAAAGGCTAAAAGGGGAATGGAGCTCCCGAGCGCCCAGAGCAGTGCTGCTCCTTTTGCCCAGCCGCCGTTCCACGGTAGAGCTAGTTTTGGTTCTTCTTGATTGGGTAGACGTTTTGATGCATCCCAGGCTTCGAGAATGGGGGCAAGGCGTTTAAAGTTCGCCGAGGAGAACTCGGAAAAAACTAAGAGAAAGAATAAACTGATGAGTGCGCCTAGCATGAGTTTCGCTCACGGTTTCCGCTGAGGTGCAATTGCTTGGTTTGACGCAGGATTTCGCATAATCTCTCGCTGAATACTACACTTGTAGGCCATCTTTCTGCTAAAATTTTTCAGTATGAACCAAGAAAAAAGCTTATTGCATCGCAGGGTGCCACGTTTCCCCCTTCCCAAAGAGAAGATTAAATTTTTTCTGGAGGAATCAGAAAAAATCTTCGCTGTTCGCGATCTCTCCTTAGGCGGATTGAGTATCAGTCTTTTAGAGCATGGTGAATCGCTGCTGTTCGTGCCCAATGAAATGTATAAAGCAGAGCTCAAGATCAATGAGAGGCCTATACTGCTCGAATTGAGTGTGGTGCGAATTAGTGCCTGGGCTGTTGGTTTCGCGATTGAAAATTTGGCGGAAGCCGATCGCGAGCACTTTGTGGAATTTTTAGATCCGATTCAGATTGGCCGCTCGCTGCGTTCCGTGGATAGCAAGGTGGCTCCCGAACTCGTGGGAGAAGGGATCTCGCGCTGGTACCACGGCGATATCGGCACAGATATTTTCTTTTGGAACGATGCCCGTGGGGGAGTGGAGCGCGCCCTCTTTTGTATGGGAGATGAATTTTGGGAGTGGACACAAAATGAAGCCCCAAGAACGGGCACTCTTGAGCGTCTCGAAAAAGAGCAGGCTAAATTTCATTATCACGGCATGCCCGAGATGCGCTTGAAGCAGCGAGTGAGCATGATCCTTGCGAATGCCGACGTATTGGATTATCGCTTAGTGAACTTTCTAAAAGAATTGAATCGCTAGGAGAAAAAATGGATCGAAATTATGCCATGGAGTTTGTGCGAGTTACAGAAATGGCCGCCATCGAGAGTGCTCGTTTCATGGGGCGCGGAGATGAAAAACAGGCCGACCAAGCTGCCGTAACAGCCATGCGTAAAATGTTTAACTCCATCGATTTTGATGGCCGTGTAGTGATCGGGGAAGGGGAGCGCGACGAAGCTCCCATGCTCTATATCGGCGAAAAAGTGGGCACAGGCAAGGGCGCGAAGCTCGATTTGGCTCTCGATCCTCTAGAGGGAACCACGATCTGTGCGAATGGCGGCTATAATTCCATCGCTGTGATCGCCATCGCGGAAGAAGGAAATTTTCTTCACGCACCGGATACTTATATGGAAAAGATTGCGGTGGGTCCGGATGCTGCGAATGCCATTGATCTCTCGCGCACCGCTTCGGAAAATTTGCGAGAAGTAGCGAAAGCCAAAAAAATTGATATCAGTAATCTCACCGTGATGATTTTGGATCGTCCACGTCACTCGGAGCTAATCAAGGAAGTGCGGGCCACTGGCGCAAGAATTCATTTGATCGGGGATGGGGATGTGAGTGCCGCGATTTCCACTTGTATGCCTCATTCTGGTATCGATGTATTGATGGGTATCGGAGGCGCGCCAGAAGGAGTGATCGCTGCGGCTGCGATTCGTTGCCTCGGTGGAAATTTTCAGGGTCGCTTAAAGCCTCGCAAGCAAGAAGAGATTGATCGCGCTCTGCGTATGGGTGTGAAAGATGTGCATAAGGTTTGGCAGATCGAAGAGCTTGCTCGTGGAAATGTGATGTTCTGTGCAACGGGCGTAACTACGGGAAGTTTCTTGCCAGGTGTGCGTTTCAATCCGGGCGGCGCAGAAACGCATTCAATTGTGATGCGATCGGAAACAAGCACGATTCGAGAAATTCGTGCGGTTCATCGTTTTGATAAAAAACCAACTTACTGAGGGAGATGTTATGGCTGGCGCAAAACACACGGAAGTAATGGATGTAGAACTAGATGCTCTCTGGGATGTGATCTCTGACTATGAAAATTACCCGAAATTCGTGGAAGGCATGGAGAGCTTAGAAATCACTAAGCGCGATGGCAATACCACTGTGGCGAACTATGTGGTGAGTATGTTCGGTAAAAAAGTGCGATATACCTTGAAGCACACCGAAAAGCCGAAAAAGCACCTAGAGTGGGAAATGCTCGAAGGCGAATTTTTTAAATTTAATAATGGATCCTGGGACCTTAAAGAAAAAGGGAAAGGCAAAGTAGAAGCCACCTATACCGTAGATGTTGGATTCCCACTCCTCGTGCCAAAATCCATTGTGAACACGCTCACAGGAACGCAGCTGCCCTCCATGATGAAAGCTTTCGTGGAGAGAGCGCAGAAAATCGCCAAGAAGAAATCGAAGAAATAGTATGGTGAAAAAAATAAAGATAGTAGCGCCTGAGCTTTTGAATGACATAGTGAAGCGAATGGCGAGCGAATTGCAGTTGCCAAAGGATGCTATCGAAACGGTGATGGAAAATATGGGCAAGGTGCGCCAGGGTGCCTTGGATGGAATTTCCCGCGAAGTGGGCAAGGCGCTCAATCGTGTAGATTTCGGGCGCATCACCACAGATATTTTGGAAAACTATACTTTAAAAGTAAATGCGGAGATCCGCCTAGAGCCAAAGAAAAAGGCGAAGAAAAAACGGGGCACTGCTTGAGCGATGTAAATGAAATCACAGAATATGCAGATGGTGTGCTCTGGTTCACCCGCGAAGGTACGCTTCTTACTATCGGTATCACGGAGAAGGCTCTCGATTTAGCCGGCACCATTCAAGAAATTGAGTTTCCTGAACTCGGCGATGAATATGCTGGCGGCGATTGGATTGGCGAAATCCAAGGTAAAAATGTGGATGTAGAAATTGTGGCTCCACTTTCGCTGCGCATCGACGAGATCAATGAAGAAGTGCGCGATCAATTTTCCCTTTTAGATGATGATCCAACGGGAGATGCGTGGATCTTGCGGGCAACTATTTTATCGTAAATCCAGGAAGCTAGCGTGGCGAAAAAAACTAAGGCAAATCAAGATAAGGAACGCTTTCGCAGCAATCTACTTGCCGTTGTTTCCCATGAATTAAATACACCGCTCACAGGAATTTTTTCGGCACTCACTGTTTTGGAAGAGCGTTTCGCGGCTGAAAAAGAATTCGTGCCCATGCTCCGCCGAAATGCAGAGCGACTCAAAAAAACAATTGATAACTTGATGGAACTCTCGCGTGCAGATGCGGGTGCACTAAGAGTGCGCCTGGCGGAAGTGGATATGGAAAATCTCCTGCGAGTAAGTGCCGAATCCTTGAAGAAGAATCTGAAGAAGCAAAAATTCACTATGGATTTCGAGATCGAAGAGGATCTCCCGCGTGCCTGCGCTGATCCTCGTAGGCTAAGTTTTGCCTTTGAATGCCTAGTAAATAACGCAATGAAGTTTTCCGATCTCACACGTACGAAAGAAATTCCTGCGGTAAAGGTTTCCCTTAATTTAGATACAGCAGATAAAATTCCCCAGGGACTTTTAAAAAACGGTGCCCCGAAAACAAAGATGTATCTTTATGTTTCGGTGCAGTCGTCGCTCCCCTCTGTTGGCGAAGCGCCAGATAGCTTCGAACAATTATTCGAGCCTTTCGGCCCTTGGCGTGATGTAGATTCCATGGAGCGTGAAGGTTTAGGCGTGGAACTGGCCTTGGCGAAAGAAATTTTCCATGCTCATGAAGGCTTTATCTGGGCGGAGTTTCCCGAAGAAGGCAGTCACGACGCCTGGATTTTCCACTTTGCTTTGCCTGTGCTTTCCCGGATCGATGAAATTGAATTAGTGGTGAACAATCGCTTGCATACGGGGATTGGTCTATTGGGTAAGCTTTCCCTGCTGCTCTTGCGGGCTGGGCCTGGCCAGGAGATTTCTCAAGAATTGCGTCCAAAAATTCTCAAGGAAGTGCAAACTGCCCTTTTTCGTGCCAGCGACAGTGCCTTTTGGATGGAGGATACGGGCGAACTCCTCATTCTACTCGATGATTGTGATGCGCTTGCGGCCGAGAGAGTAGCAGCTAGGGTTTTAGAGCTTCTGGCGCCCCATTTCATAGGATTGGAGCTACTCTGGACCACCGTAACAGGCCCTGAAGACGGCACTAATGCTAAGGAATTACTGGAAAAAGCTCGATTTTCTTGGCGTCCAACGAGTCACTAACTTTATTTCTCTCCTCATTCCAGCTATAAGACAGCATCACCATGAGCGAAGAGAAATCTTTTTACATTAAAACCTTTGGCTGCCAGATGAACGGCCACGATTCCGAGCGGATGGCTTCTTTGCTCACCGAGCAGGGCTATAAGCCAGCGGCGGAGTTGGACGAGGCGAATTTAGTGATTTTCAATAGCTGCTCCATTCGCGATAAGAGCGAGCAAAAAGCCTATACGAGCATGGGTTTCTTGCGCAAAAATGGAAAAAAGAAAAATCCTAATTTGAAAATTGGTTTTGCTGGTTGCGTGGCTCAGCAAGATCGCGAGGAAGTGTTCCGCGGAGCTCCTCATCTTGATTTTGTGATCGGCACTGATTCCATCGATCAGCTTCCTGAGATCGTTCATCGGGTAAAAAATGGCGAAGAGAAAATCCTGCAAGTGGGCTTTGATCCAGCGAATGATTATTCCATCGAAACCAAGGTGACGAGTGGAAAATCCCAAGCGCTGGTGAATATCATGAAGGGCTGCGATAATTTTTGTTCCTATTGTATTGTGCCCTTCACCCGTGGCCGCGAAAAAAGCCGCCAGCTTCAAGAAGTGGTGCAGGATGTGAAGCGCCTCGTGCTTGGCGGCGTGGTGGAAGTTACTCTCCTTGGTCAGAATGTAAATTCCTATGGGAAATCTTTGGGTGGCAAAGAGGCAGGTGCTAGCTTTCCGCTTTTACTGCGCGCCCTGCAAGCCATGGCAGATGATTTAGATACGCGCGGCATCACTGATCCAACAGGTCGCAGTGGCAAGCCTCGCGGCCTCCGCCAGATTCGCTATACCACTTCTCACCCAAAAGATTTTGATGAAGAGATGATCGAGTGTCACGCTACTCTTTCTCGCGTGGTGCCGCATCTTCACCTGCCTGTGCAGAGTGGCTCTGGAAAAATTTTGAAACGCATGAAGCGTTATGTACCAATTTCGCTGTATATCGAACGCCTTCAAATACTTCGCGAGCGAGTGCGCGGTATCGCTATTTCCACCGATCTTATTGTTGGTTTTCCTGGGGAAGAAGAAGCAGATTTCGAAGCCACGATGAAATTAGTGGAGACGATTCGCTATGATAATATTTTTGCCTATACCTATTCGCCTCGTCCTGGCACAGCGGCCTTGAAATTCGGCGATACAGTACCGGAAGACGTGAAAAAAGATCGCTTCAACCGCTTGATGAATCGTCAGGCAGAAATTCAAGCGGAACTCAATCGCTCTCGGGTAGGCGTGGTGGAACAAATTTTGGTGGAAGGCCCCTCAAAAAGTAATCCAAGGATGGCAACCGGGCGCACGCTTGGCTTGCGCACTGTGAACTTTTCTCTGCCTGAGGGTGCGCTCGATCCTCTGCAACTGCAGGGCAAGTTCATTCCAGTTCGCATCGTAGATTCCAATGCGTTTGCGCTCAAAGGGGAGGCACAAATTCTATGATCGCCGAAGTGATGGGAAAGAAACCAAAAATACCTGCCTCCGTTTTTATTGCTGATACTGCGGCGGTGATTGGGGATGTGACTTTAGGGGAAGAAGTGAGCATCTGGTTTCACGCAGTGGTGCGTGGAGATGTGCACTGGATTAAGATCGGCGACCAAACGAATGTGCAGGATGGTTCTGTTTTACACGTAACCAATGGTCGTTTCCCGCTCACGATCGGTGCCAGGGTAACCATTGGTCATAAGGTTTTGCTTCATGGATGCACTGTGGGCAATGACTGCTTGATTGGAATGGGCGCAATTATACTCGATGGCGTGGAAGTGGGCGATGGATGTGTGGTCGCCGCTGGCGCACTGTTGCCGCCTGGAAAAAAATATCCAGCCGGACATTTAATTTTGGGTTCTCCAGCCAAGGCTGTGCGCCAAATATCGGCGCAAGAAAAAATTGATCTCATCGAAACTGGCACACGGAACTATCGATCCTACGCCAAAGATTTCAAGGCGAGTTTCCGAAAAATTTCGGATTAAGTGTAATCACAAGATGCAGATTTTCTTCGCTGCGCCAGGTAAAAACTTTTGCCGATCCATGCTAGCATAAAGCATGAAGCAAGAAATCCGAGAAACCCTTACTTTTGATGATGTTTTACTCGTGCCTTGTGCAAGTTCGGTATTGCCGAATCAAGTGTCTGTGAGCTCGCGACTCACGAAAAGAATAAAATTAAATGTGCCAATTCTCACCGCAGCGATGGATACCGTAACGGAGTCTGCTACCGCAATTTCTATCGCGCAAGAGGGCGGTCTGGGTGTGATTCATAAAAATATGTCGATCGAGGATCAGGCGTTTGAAGTGAGCCGCGTGAAGAAAAGTGAAAGCGGCATGATTCGCGAGCCAATCACTGTTTCCCCGGAACAGCCTGTGCGCGAGGCTCTTCGGCTGATGGCAACTTATAAGATTTCCGGCGTGCCGGTTACGAAAGATGGCACCATGTATGGTGCGCTGGTGGGAATTATCACCAACCGCGACGTGCGATTTTTAGAGGATGAGTCTGCGCCTGTTTCAGATTATATGACGGGCGAAAATTTGGTTACCTGTCCTGTGGGCACAAACCGTGAAGAGGCAAAAAAACTTTTACACAAACACCGAATTGAAAAACTCCTTGTGGTGGATGCAAAAAAACATCTCACGGGTCTCATCACCATTAAAGACATCGAAAAATCGATGAAATTTCCTCATTCGAATAAGGATCAGTACAGCCGCCTCGTGGTTGGGGCGGCCGTAGGTGTGAGTGGTGATGTGATGGATCGCTCTGCAGCTTTAGTTGATGCTGGAGTCGACGCATTATTTGTGGATTCCGCGCACGGACACTCTCAAGGCGTATTGCAACTCGTGAAAAAATTGAAGGCGAAGTACGGTTCCGCAGTGGATATTATCGCGGGTAACGTGGCAACAGGCGAGGGGGCGAAAGCTCTCATCGATCATGGTGCCGATGCCATAAAAGTAGGAATTGGCCCTGGATCCATTTGCACCACTCGCGTGGTGGCCGGAGTGGGAGTAGCACAACTTTCTGCGGTGATGGATGCAGTGGAAGAAGCTTCCAAGCACGGAATCTCAGTGATCGCGGATGGTGGGATAAAGTTTTCTGGCGATATCGTGAAAGCGCTCGCAGCCGGAGCGAGTTGTGTAATGTTAGGAAATCTTTTTGCTGGCACCGACGAATCTCCAGGAGAATTGGTTTTGTTGCAGGGCCGTTCCTACAAAGTGTATCGCGGTATGGGTTCTCTCGCGGCGATGAAGCTTGGATCAAAGGATCGCTATGCGCAATCTGGTCAAGAGGATGCGAAGCTCGTTCCCGAGGGAATCGAAGGCCGCGTTCCCTATCGAGGCACTATCTCCGCCGTGGTTCATCAATTGATGGGCGGTTTGCGCAGTGGAATGGGCTATGTGGGCGCTGAAAATTTGGCAGATTTACATGTGAAAGCAAAGTTTGTGAAAATTTCTCCTGCTGGTTTGCGAGAAAGTCATCCCCATAATGTGGATATAACCAAAGAAGCTCCAAACTATTGGGGCGGAGTATAGCTTGTGAAGCTGAAAAAATTCTTAGTCGGACAATATGATGCAGAAACAATTGTTTTAGAAAATTCCGCGAACGATGAGCAATGCTTTCTTTCGGATGAT